>JALYIM010000097.1 GCA_030775785.1 Acidobacteriota bacterium | reverse complement strand
GCGCTCTTCTAGTGTAAACGGGAGAAAGCTCCCTTAGGCGCTCCACCGTTTTTGGAACCAAGCTGATGACAAAATCAACTTCGTCAGAAGTGTTTTGCTTGCCCAGGCTGAATCGGACACTGGCGCGCGCGCGATCGGACCGCAATCCCATTGCGGTCAGCACATGCGATGGCTCGCTAGCTCCAGACGAACAGGCGGCGCCACTTGAGACCGCCAGCCCCTTTAGGTCGAGCGCGATCACGAGAGATTCTCCCTCGATCGAATCGAAATAGATATTGCTGGTGTTGCAAACGCGGAGCGCTCTGCCACTGGTGACGCCACAGTCGTCAATTTGTTCGAACAGAGTCTTCTCGATTCGATCTCGTAGAGCAGCGATCTTCAGGGTGTCACCGTTCTTCAAGCCGTGGGTCGCCAACTCTGCAGCTTTGCCCATGCCTACAATTCCCGGGACGTTTTCAGTCCCAGCCCGCCGAGAACGCTCGTGGCGGCCGCCATAAAGCATGGCCTGCAATTGCCGACCTTTGCGAACGAACAACGCTCCCACGCCTTGTGGAGCATGTATCTTGTGCCCCGAAATCGTCAGGAGATCGCATCCGATTTCGTTGACGTCAATGGGGATTTTTCCCGCCGCCTGTACCGCATCGGTATGGAAACAGACTCCCGCCTCGGCCCCGACCCTTCCGATCTCGGCCACTTGTTGCAAAACTCCAGTCTCGTTGTTCGCCAGCATAATCGAAATCAGTTTCGTATTTGGTCTCAGCGCATTCCTCACATCTTGCGGATCCACCAGGCCATTCCCGTCAACCGGCACGTACGTCACATCGCAACCCATTGCTTCCAGATGCCGGCACGAATTCCAGACTGCAGGATGTTCTATGGTCGAAGTGATGACGTGATCTCCGGCTTGCACTGATCCGAAGATGGCCAAGTTGTCGGCCTCAGTCCCACCGCTGGTAAAAACCACCTCGGACGCCTTGCATGTCAACAACGCAGCCACCGATTCGCGTGCATGCTCGACTGCGGCCCGCGCGCCCTGTCCATCGCGATGGATGGACGAAGCATTGCCGAAGCGCTCGCTGAAGTAGGGCTGCATCGCAGCCATTACCTCAGGCAGCACAGGCGTAGTGGCGTTATTGTCGAAATAGACGCGGCACATGGTTCTAGTCTATTTTACGCTGCTTATCTTGACGCCAGGACTGTCATCCTGAGGACCGGGGTTCCGCGCTTGCGAGGAACTCCCCACGCAGAACCTCTGCATTTTGGTGAAAGTTCCGTGGCTACGACGAGTGCATGGACTCTTCTTGCTAAGCCTTCGCGAGCAAAGGCTCGCACTGCGTCAGGATGACAACTCTACGGGGACAGGAGGACGTGACTATCGCATCAACGCCGAACCCCCGCCAACGTTATAACTATCGTTTCTCCAGCGGCACCCAATGCTGCGGGTATGTCGGCCCAATGTAGTCAGCGCGGGGACGAATGAGACGATTGTCGTCGAGCTGCTCAATCACGTGAGCTGTCCATCCACTGACGCGCGACACGGCGAAAATTGGTGTGAACAGATCCACGTCAACACCCAGCGTGTGGTAAGTCGAAGCCGAATAAAAATCCACGTTGGCGTTAAGTTTCTTTTCTGAGCTCACAAATTTCTCGATCTTGCTGGACATGTCGTACCACTGGCTTTGTCCGCTGGACTTGCCCAGATCTTCTGACATCTTGCGGAGGTGAGTCGCCCGTGGATCTTCGGTGTGATAGACACGATGACCGAAGCCTGGCACTTTCTTCTTCTGTGCCAGCATTTGCCTCACGTGCTCCACTGGGTCGGACCCACTCTTCTTGATCGCTTCCAGAATATGAAATACCGCTTCGTTTGCGCCGCCGTGCAGAGGTCCTTTCAGCGCTCCGATGGCCGAAGTCACCGCCGAGTGCATATCCGAGAGCGTCGCGGCCGTCACACGCGCGGCGAACGTTGAGGCGTTCAGTTCGTGATCAGCGTGCAGAATCAAAGCTATATCCAGTGCCCGCTCGGCGGTTTCGGAAGGCCTCGTTCCATTCAGCATTAAAAGGAAATTCGCTGAGTGAGACAGCGAAGCATCCGGTTTCACAACATCTTTTCCCTTTCGGATCCGATCGTAAGCCGCCACAATCATCGCAATCTGCGACGTCAGGCGAATGGCCCTCCTCAGGTTACCGGCATGATCACTTTTCACGCCCTCTTTAATCACATCAGGATCGTAAAATGAAAGCGCGGAAACCGCCGTGCGCAGAACGTCCATGGGGACAGCACTCTTGGGCGCGCTGCGAAGTAGATCGAGGATTGCAGTATCCAGCTTGCGTTCGTTCGCAAGTTGAGTCTGAAGTTCTTTTAGTTCTGTGCGGGAGGGCAACTTTCCCGACCACAGCAGATAGCAGGTTTCTTCGAAAGTGGAGTTGTCCGCCAGTTCGTGAATGTCAATCCCACGATATGCCAGGACGCCTTCATCGCCGTCTATGTAGCAGATGCCGGACGTGGTGGCAACCACTCCCTCTAGCCCTTTGGGCGCTTGCGTGGTGGTTGACATAGACTCGAAATTTTCTCCTGAAATGAGATATTAGAAGCCCAAAGGGGCAACTAACTTTTATACGCCAAATCCTGTCACTTTTCCATCCAAGCACTTGGTCTTTAATGAGATACGGCGTATATTAAAAAGTTTGCCGCAGAGCGACTTCCTATTACTCCGCGATCGTTCAAAGGAACCATGAAACTTTGCTGGATGTTGCGCACGCTTTTGTTTTTCACCATCGCCACTTCTTTCGCTTACGCCGACGAGGGCATGTGGCTCTATAATTTTCCGCCCCACGACCAGATTAAGGCAAAGTATGGCTTCGACCTGACGCGGGAATGGCTCGAGCACGTGCGCCTCTCGTCTGTGCGTTTTAATAACGGGGGATCGGGTTCGTTCGTCTCCGCGGACGGCCTCACCTTCACGAACCACCATGTGGGCGCAGAGTGCATCCAGCAACTTTCCACTGGCGGCAAAGATTTCATGAAGTCCGGCTTCTACGCGCATACTCGCCAGGAAGAAGCGAAGTGCCCCAATCTCGAACTGAATCAGCTGATTGAAATTGACGACGTTTCCCTCAACGTGAAGGGATCGGTAAAGCCGAGCATGTCCACCGCCGAAAGTGGACAAGCTCTGCGCTCGGCGATGTCGAAGATCGAAAAAGATTGCGCAAAAGGCGGCCTGCGCTGCGACGTCGTGACCTTCTATTCGGGCGCGGTCTATCACCTCTACATTTACAAAAAGTACACTGACGTTCGCCTGGTATTTTCGCCTGAATTCGATGCTGCATTTTTTGGCGGCGACCCCGACAATTTCGAATATCCCCGATACGATCTGGACATTACTTTTTTCCGCGTCTATGAAAATGACCAGCCCGCCCATCTAGAAAATTATTTGCGATGGGCCAAAGTTGGAGTCAAAGATGGTGACCTGACCTTTGTCTCAGGACATCCCGGCAATACCGGACGACTGCGAACGGTGTCCCAGCTGGAATTCCTGCGTGACTTGGATTACCCGTCCCGCCTCGAAACTTACGCGCGGCGCATCGCGCTGCTGAAGAAATTTGCCGCGGAATCTCCGGAAAATGCCCGCATTGCCCAAGGAGAAATTTTCGGATATGAGAATTCGCAAAAGGCCATCCTCGGATTCGAAGCCGGTTTGAAAGATCCTCAGGTCATGGACGTCAAGAAAGCCGACGAAAGCAAGCTGCGGGCCACGCTTTCCTCCGCTACTTCGTCCTCCGGTTCGCCGAACGACAAGTCCAAAGCCGACATCGGCGATCCCTGGTCGGAAATCGTCCAAGCCATGGCTGTGGATAGAAAGATTTACGTGCCGCTGACTTACGTTGAACGCAAGCGCGGCTTCAATTCCGACCTAGCAGGACTGGCCCGTGATCTGGTGCGCGTCGCCGCCGAAAAAGCCAAGCCCAACGGAGAGCGGTTGCGCGAATATAACGACTCCGGCCTGCCCT
>JALYIM010000096.1 GCA_030775785.1 Acidobacteriota bacterium | reverse complement strand
GTCATCGCGCCTCCGAATTCGCTTCAGTTTGACACTTTGCGATACATTGATGTTCATCGATCTTCTATATTGATGGATATCAATTTATTCCGCTCCTGTATCCACTTGCGCCAGCCCGCGCTGCCCTTCTCCTTCGGTTCGTCTTTCGTCAGCAGCTCGGGAGCGCTGCGTCCAATGATTTCCTGTGCCAGCTCCATGTAGCTTTCTGCTCCACGCGATTTCGCGTCATAAAGGATCGCTGGCTTTCCGTGACTGGGGGCTTCAGCGAGTCGCACGTTGCGCGGAATCGTTGTGCGGCATAACTTGTCGCCAAAATACTTTTGTAGTTCGGCAGTCACTTGCTGTGCCAGATTGGTGCGATCGTCGAACATTGTGAGCACCACGCCCTCGATCGCCAGCTCCGGATTAAGATTCAAGCGGATGCGCTCAATGGTATCCAGCAACTCAGACACGCCTTCCAACGCGAAATATTCCGCCTGCATTGGAATTAGCACTGCGTTGGCAGCAACCAGGGAATTTAGGGTCAGCAGGTCGAGTGCGGGAGGGCAATCCAGCACAATGAACTGGAAACGATCGCGGATGGAGTTGATGGCATTGCGCAAGCGGAACTCTCGGCCTTCACCGTCTACCAGCTCAATGTTGGCGCCGATAAGGTTTTTGTGCCCAGGTATGATGGAGAGCTTTTTTATAGCGGTAGTAAGAATCGCTTGTGAGGCGGGCACCTCTCCCATCAAAACCTGGTAGGTGCTGGAACGGTCAGGATCTTTGGCCAAGCCCAATCCGCTGGTGCTATTGGACTGGGGGTCGCAGTCAACCAACAAGGTTTCAATGCCGTTGGCTGCGATTGATGCAGACAGATTGATAGCGGTCGTGGTTTTGCCTACGCCACCCTTTTGATTGGCAACCGCAATGACACGCGCCATTAGATTTTAGGAGAGCCGAGCGCAATCAGCATAGTTGCTAGGGAGATCGGGCGCAATGTCAAATACTGTGCAAATCGCAGTTTAATATTTAAATGTTCCACGTGGAACATCGTAGCGAGCTCAAACGGGGGGGACCTGGAGAACCTGGCTTTCTGAATTATGGATGCAGCATTGCCGTACTGTTCCACGTGGAACATTTAAATATCACCACTCTTGTATCCGATAGATAGAACCCTTGCCGCAGATAGTGGAATGGGGATAGAGGGATGCCACGTGAGGTCGGTGAGGCACTTCGCCCTCGGCATTTGCCTTTCACTGACAAGTAGAACCAACCTTCCAGACCGTCCTAAGAGGCCTTCGGCTATAGGGAGGATAGAGTCAAATTTTTCGACCGCCCTCAAAATGACCGTGTCTCCGGAACCCTTGGGAAATCCTTCCGCTCGCGCGGCAAATACGTCTACCGAATCCAACATAAGCGCACGGCACACCTCGCGTAGGAATGTAGCTTTTCTGTGACTCGATTCAATGAGCGTGAGGCTGATCTCTGGGTGCAGAATTTTGATTGGAATGCCAGGGAAGCCAGGGCCGGATCCAACGTCTATAACACGCGCGCCGCCTTCGCCTTTTGCAAAAATGTGACGTGCGGCAAATAATGACTCGCCAAAATGGCGCGTCACGATTTCCTCTGGCTTGCGTATGGAGGTGAGATTCATGCGAGCATTCCAATGAATTAATATATTGATGTATGTCAATATATTACTCAAATGAAAAGGGGAGAGCGGTTCTGATTCCATGAATGGACTTAGCAATTCAGCAACGCGGGCAGACTCCATGCGGAATCAATTTACCACTCGGGGAAGAGCAGCTCCTCCCCCGGCCTCGCTCACAATGACTTCGCAAAGGACGACGGCAGCTTAGGCTGGCTTGAGGCTCTTGCCGCACTCAAGGCACTTCAGTGTTCTACGTGGCGTGATTAATCCGCAGAAGGAACACATCCTCTGCGCCCCGAAATCTCCTGAATGCGGCTTCATCCGCAAAAGGTTGCGCAATGATCCTGGGACCGACGCAACCAGAGTACGAAGATGGGCAATAACGCGCGATACGATTGAATCCATGGCTCGGTCCCGAATCCCTATCCTGAATTAACTTCAGTCGGGCGGATGAATTCGCTCTTTCCGGCTCTAACCCGTGCAGATCTTGCGATGCGCGGTTGAGCCATCTCCGAACTGACCCGCGAAAGCGTGGCGGACGGACTCTCCCTCTGTGATTTTAGAAAGGCCGCCTTCCATGCAGCGGTCTTGCCGGGAGAACTTATGGCTCGTGAGAAATCAATGATGTAGGTCACTTCATGCGGACAGTAAATGCAGGGAGTTTTGAGGACTTCTCCCTTGGGTTCGTGACTGACGGTGAAGGGGAATGATCGCAGGCACCGCGTGCAGGTCAGGACAACAAAGGGCACGCCATTGTGGTCTTTGCCGTTGCGTGGAATCCAGACTGGGGCGTTCTCTCCCTTATGGCTGACGGGGCCGGTACGCACCAGTTGGGCAAGAATCTCCAGAAGGGTCTGTGCGCTTTCTTGTCCCTTAGCATAAAAAGCGTCAGCGATGACCCCGTTCGGCACAGCGCTCGATTCATAAGCTCCGCTGGAGGCCACCACCATAACTTTTGGAAACCTCTGACGAACCACCGAAAGCAGCTCGAAGCCAGACATTTGGGGCATATTCAGGTCCGAGAGAATAAGGTCCGGGATTTCCTCTTGAAGACGCAGCAGGGCGTCGAAGCCGTCCGCCGCAGAGGTGACTTGATATCTTTCTGCCCGCAGCATCTTACAAATTGTGTCACGGACGGTGACATCATCGTCTACCACTAAAACTCGTGTTTTTGGGCGATGAGCATGGCGCACAGGACACCAGGGTTTAGTGTCGCTGTTTAGACTTTAATTAACTGAGCAAAACTGCTCAAAGTTAGCTTTAGTGTTACCGTTTTGATTCGAAGCGGAGGGCTTCGAGTTCGAGAAATTTACTGGCTGCTGGGCGCCTTTGTATGAGGGGTAGGCCTTTTGGCTCATTAACTTCGGCGCTGGCTTCCGGCTCTGCGTCATCACGGTGAGCAAGAACTTTGTCTCCCAGCTTCGTCCACTGATTCAAGACTGCCTCCTCGAGATCACTCTCTCGTCTGTCGAAAGGAGGCTTCCCCTCCGACGGCAGCGTTAGCGGATTTGGGGTTGGCGGCACAGGAGTGCCGCGGCGGCGATCAGACATACCTTTTTCCCAAGCTTTCAAAGGGGGGAGGGACCTCTTTCAACGTGTAAACATATTAAAGTTCTTGGGAAATTATGTTCGATACCTAACACTCCTTAGATTCGCGAGTGAGAAACTGTAGGACGGAAGGACTGATCCACCTCTTCGGGATAAAAGCTGAGACTAAAACTGGTTAGAACTCATCCCCGGGCTATTTCTGGATCAGCCATTTTGGTAACTCGATCGTCTAGAGGAGACTGGGGCGATAACGGGCGGGCCAGAACTACTTGGTCCCGTCCGTTCTGCTTGGCGCGATAGAGGGCGGCATCCGCGTTGCGAAGAACTTCGCTGGTAGTGCCCCCGTGGTCCGGGAAAATTGCAACTCCACAAGAAATCGTAATTGTGCCAAGCATGTGGCCAAGATGTTGAACTTTCAAAGCTTTAGTCTTACTGCGCAGCCCCTCGGCACGAATTTCCGCGATGGACGCCGAGGCTCCGGGCATAATGATTACGAACTCCTCACCACCGTAGCGGCAAACAATATCTCCGTCGCGCACACTTAGCCGCAATAATTCTCCCATCTCGCGGAGCACTGCGTCCCCCGCTTCATGTCCTGAGAGATCGTTGAAGCTTTTGAAATTATCCAAGTCAAGCATGATC
>JALYIM010000095.1 GCA_030775785.1 Acidobacteriota bacterium | reverse complement strand
GTGTCGGCCGTCCCTTTCGATGGCCTGTCGTATCTGTTGCCCAAGACCGCCACCGCCGAGCCTCTAAAGCAAGCATTGAGACAATTCGAGACTTCGCCGATTACTGGAATCCACTTGTGGTTTGATCGGCAGATTACTGTTCTGGAGCACGCGGTACTTTTGGATCGCACGATTCAATGGATGTTTCATAAATCCAAATTGCTCGAGCATCGTTCGACGGGAGACGGCAGCTACGTGGAACTGGTAGTCAGCGCTTCAAAATCCTTGGTGGAAGAGTCACGTTCAGAGATCATTGAACTGGCATTGCGCGAGGTGCGTGAGTTTTTTCCCGGCGCAGCCGAGGCCAGCCTGGTCAAATCAACTGTGATCAAGGAAGTCCATGCAACGTATTCTCCGCGCCCTGGAGCCGATCTCTTCCGGCCGAATGCAGAAACTGTTTGGCCGCGCATTTTTTTGGCTGGCGACTGGACCGCCACTGGATGGCCGGCCACCATGGAAGGAGCAGTCCGAAGCGGTTACGTCGCCGCCCAAGCCGTCGCCCAAACCGCCGGCCTGACGAAGACCAGTTATGTTGGCGGCGATCTCAAGGCGACGGGATTCATGCGTTTGTTCGACTGACGCTACTTTTGCGCTTCTATTCACTTTCTTCCTGCCCACCTCATGTGTTAGTTTCTCTCGCAACCATCCTGATGCACTCTTTCTTTCAAAAACGTAAAGTGTCGCCCGTGATCGAGGAAACTCCGTCTCAAGTCCCCGAGCTGAACGGAGCTGACGTAGCCGCAGTGTTTTACGGCCAACGCATAGGCGGCGACTTCTATGAATTTGTGCGGGTAAGCCCAGTACGAGTTCTGTTTGGATTGCTGGACCTAGCCGGACAGCGCGACGAAAATCGCGGTATCCTCGGGACCACAAAGGAAACCTTCCACACTACGGGTCAAAAGCTGTTTTCCAACCATGATCTCAACGAAGCGGATGCGATGGCCGAGCTGTGTATCGAACTTAACCTAGGAATCATGAAGGCAGCCGGCGTTCGCAGTTGCCCTGCTTTTTTGGGATGTTTCAACGAAGATGTGGGGACCGTTTGTTACACAAACGCCGGACATACGCCAGGCCTCCTGCGCGACGAACAGGGAATCAGTGAACTTCCGGCCACCGGCCTGCCGCTCGGGCTTTTTTCTCACACTACGCGCGAAGCTCCGACAGTTGGAATGGCACGCAGCGGCATCATGATGGTGGTGTCGCGCGGAGTGATCGAAGGTCATTACAAGGGCGAGGAGTTTGGACTGGAGCGGGTGAAAGAGATTCTCCAAACCACCCACGCTACCAGTGCGAGAGAACTGGGGTTGACGGTTCTGGATGGCGTGAAGCAATTCATGCACACCCCTCCCACGCATAATGACGTGACAGCACTGGTATTGACCCGCACCTAGCGTGGTAGATTCTTGGCCTTGTTCAGAAGAAGAGCTATGCCGCCAGCAGAACCACTCCACCAGCAACCAAAAGGGCGGCAATCCAGCGGCGATGGTCCACACGCTCGTGCAGAAATATCTTTGCGGCGACCGCATTCGCAATAAATGTGAGGGCTGCGGCTGCGGGACCCACAAGGCTGACGTCAGCCCACGAAAGAGCGAACAGCAAGCTGTAAAAGGCGGCTGTCATAGCCAGTACGCCGGCCACAAACGAGGGATTGCGCAAAATCGTCCCGAACACAGTCAGCAGATTAGTTCGCTTCCAAACCTCGCCCACGTCTCCCACCTGCTTCATGGCGCGAGAAAGCAATACATCTCCAGTCGAAGACGCCAAGACTATCGCGGTGATTGCAGACCAGGTGTATAGCTGTTTCATCGCGGTTTTCCGACCAGATCGCGGCGCTCTGCACTGGAACTTTCATCGGGAGCATCGGAGACCGAGTTAGAGCTTCCTCGCTTGGGTGTGGGAACAGAGCGCTCCGTCAACGCTGGCCCTTGCGTTACAAATCCGACCCCGCCCGAGATCAGTAGAATCCCCAGCCATCGCATCGGTGAGACTTGCTCGTGCAATAGAAACTTCGCGATTAGTGCCAGCAGCACATAGCCCAGGGATGTTGCAGGTAGGACATAAGTCAAGTCTGCCCACGAGAGAGCGGCCATGTAGGTTGCAAAAAAGCCCAGAAGAAACAAAATCCCCAGGGCGACCCAGGGATTTCGGATGCAGAGTATGACGTGTGAAAGTTGCTGAAGTGAAATGGTGCCCACCTGCTTCATGCCGTGTGAGAGCAACGAATCGCCGATGGCCGCAAACAGGGTTACACCGGCTAGCACCAGATACTTGCGAAAAGTCACACTGGCGTTCCTATGCCTTCACTGGTTCTGCGGCAGCGGCGGCCCGATCGTCGTGGCGCTTGTCCTTCACCCACTTATGACGCATAGCGCGTACTTTCAAGAATGCTTTCGCTTCCTTGTAAAGCCGCTTGCGGTCATTGCTGTCAAACGCCGCCTTCCTCAAAATGCGGTAGATTGCTTTCGGGCGGAAGTAATATTCATCGTAGAAATGATGAACAGCGTCGAGAATTTCATCCGCCGGCAATCCCGGATATTGAATGTGAGCAAGTTGGTGTCCGCCTTCGTCCACCATCTTCGTATCTTTCACCATGAAGCCGTTCTTGACGGCGTAATCGTAAAGCTCGGTTCCCGGATAGGCGTGAGCGACCGATACCTGAATCGTCTCCACATCCAGTTCTTTGGCGAAGTTGATGGTGTTACGAATCGTGTCGCGCGTCTCGCCTGGCAATCCAAGAATGAAGTCACCGTGAATGACAAGCCCGAGCTTGTGGCAATCCTTGGTGAACTGGCGAGCGCGTTCAACGGTTGCGCCCTTCTTGATGTTCTTAAGTATCTGGGGATCGCCTGACTCATATCCAACAATCAGCAGGCGGCAGCCAGCTTCTTTCATTGCCTTCAGGGTCTCGTAATCCGTGGTAACGCGCGACGTGCAGGACCAGGTAAGTTTCAGCGGCTTCAGTTTGGCGCACAGTTCCACGGTGCGAGCCTTTTGAATGTTGAAAGTGTCGTCGTCGAAGAAAAATTCCTTAACGTAGGGCCAGTATTCCTTCGCCTTCGCCATTTCAGCAGCGACGTCGTCTGTGGACCGCTTACGCCACGCGTGTCCACTGGTGGTTTGCGGCCACAGACAGAATGTGCATTGTGCCGGGCATCCGCGGGTGGTGTAAAGCGATACATACGGATTCAGCAGGAAGGGAACGTTGTAGCGCCGGACATCCAAATCGCGCTTGTACACGTCGGTGACGTGGGGCATGGCGTCGAGATCCTGCATCTGCGGGCGATCAGGAGTGTGAACAATCGAGCCGTTTTTCAAATACGAAATGCCCTGGATCTCTTCGAGCGGCTTGCCCTGGGCGAATTCAACAACGGAATAGTCGAATTCCTTGCGGCAGACGAAATCTATCGCAGGCCCATCTTTTAAAGCGCGCTCCGGAAGCACGGTAACGTGCGGTCCAACGAAAGCGATCTTGATGTTCGGATTCGCGTCCTTGATCTTTTGCGCCAGCCTGATGTCGCCAGGGAATCCAGGCGTGCTCGTGTAAAGAACCATGAACTCGTATTCGCGGGCAATATTAATTGTCTCTTCCGCCGAAACGTAGTGCGGCGGAGCGTCGAGCAAGCGTGCGCCCTCCAACATGCCAGCCGGGTATGCAAGCCACACCGGATACCAGTAGGACTCGATTTCCCGAGTCGCGGGCCAACGGGAACCAGCACCACCGTCAAAATTTTCAAAAGAGGGAGGGTTGAGGAACAGCGTCTTTAAAGGCATAATTTTGAGTAACTTATATTAACATCCCCCGCTCTGCGGGTGCTATCTGAGGTACCTGTTAAATAACTCTCCCGCCTTCGCCAGCGGCGGCTTTTGATGTTCCGCAGATTTTCGTTAAGCCCCTATCTTAGTTGCACTTGCGTCGTGGAACAACGCCACTGCGGTAAACGGTCATTTGTGGCACTGAGCTGGGAAATGAGCCAGTGGGCGGTAGCCGTCA
>JALYIM010000094.1 GCA_030775785.1 Acidobacteriota bacterium | reverse complement strand
CTTTACGATTTCGGATGCTATGGAGTGGACCTGACGACATGGCTGATGCACGGTGAGACCCCCTTGACCGTAACGGCAGTGGTGAATCACGACAAGCCTAACCTGTATCCGAATGTGGACGACGACGCCACCATCATCCTCACCTATCCGCACGCGCAGGCCATCGTGCAGGGGTCGTGGAACTGGCCATTCTCCCGCAAGGACTTGGAAGTCTATGGCACGACGGGGTACGTCATCACCGTAGCTGCGAACCAGATTCGGGTGCGCCGCGAGCCCGAAGAGAAGGAGTCCATCATCTCGGCCCCACCGCTGGCCGCTCCGAATGACGATTCGCTGCATTACCTGGTGGCCGCGATGAGCGGCCGCTTCAAGCCACAGGGCGATCTCACATCTCTCGACACGAACATGGTGGTAATGCAGATTCTGGACGCAGCTCGCGAGTCGGCCCGGACGGGGAAGAATATTACGCTGCGCCCGATTCCATACCAGTGAGCCCCGCAACCTCGAGCATTTAATGGTGGTTCGCGCGGCGCAAGTGAGGTGGCAGTATCACCCGGCAAAATTTGAGGTTTTGAGGATTCTCAATCGGTAACCGATTCCTTTTTATAGGCAGGGGAATCGCGTGGAGCGGCAACGATTTCCAAGGTTATCTCGCGTGTGCCTAATTGCGGATGTTTAGCCAATAAACGCACGCTTCCCGATTGTTGTTTTGCTCGGATCCAGACCGCACCGGTCCCACCCACCAGAGCAAAAGGATTGTCGCCAACAATTTCTGCGGGTCCCTCGATTTTGAGCGTAATAGGGTCAGCGGAGAATGGGCGAATGTTTCCAAACTCGTCGGTAACTCGGAAAACGACGCGAGTTGAATCCGATCCATCGGCGAACAGTTCGATGTCGTCTTGAATTAGCGTAAATTTGGCATCTACACCTTTGCCGGAGAACCTTCTCTCTATCATCTGTTTGCCTCGCAGATAGCCTTCAATGCGGAGATCGCCCCATTTGTGAAAAAGTTCGCCCAGGGCTACAACGAAAGGAGGGTATGGAAGGTGAGCAAATTCTTGCCGGTCGGGGTCGGCTTCCGCAACGAGTTCATCGTTGACATAGAACTTGAGATGATCGCAATTCGAACAAACAACTGCCTTTGTGAATCCTATGGATTCGTCTCCGCGTGCCCAATGAAAGGCCGGCTCGAGAACAATTTCTTCGGCGGGGTTACATTGTGATTTGTAAAATCCGGCGGCAGGTTTGGGCTCTCGAAAGATATCGGTAACTCCGTGGTAACAAATCCGGTCGCCGGAACCGAAATCACCGTGGGTGTTGTAGTCGAAGGCGCACCAGGCGATCCCGCCGGCATATTGAGGATTGGAAGCAAGTTGATTATGAATACGCGCATGTCGCAGGGTGTGTTCTCTTAAGCGCTCTACGTTGTCAATCGTTTTCGTTGGGAAAGTGTGGCCTACAAATTCGGTATTCAAATATCGTGGGTGGTTGGGCGCCTTCAAAGGAAAGCCAAAATCATTGATAGTGAAAACGTCTTCTAGAAACTCTGATTCCTGGAAGTCGCGAATTCCACCAGTTTGTCGTGTTGGATCCAACTCATGCGCGATCCTATTGGTTTGTGTGTAAAAGTCATGATCATCCTTGGATTCGTTGATGCGTACCCCCCACAAGATCACGGACGGGTGGTTCCAATCGCGACGAATCATCTTGCGAACATTGTCAACGGCAAGCTCTTTCCAAGCCTGATCTCCGATATGTTGCCAGCCCGGAATTTCCTCCAGCACTAGCAATCCAATCTCGTCGCAGCGGTCCAGAAAATGTCGAGATTGAGGATAATGGGAAGTTCGAACAATATTGCACTTGAGATTCTTGCGTAGGATGTCGGCATCGCGGCGCTGAACCCGTGCAGGCATAGCCTGTCCGACAAATGGGAAGGTCTGATGGCGGTCGAGTCCTCGAAGCTTAATGACGTTGCCATTTAATTTGAAACCCTCACTAGTGAACTCAGCTTCACGAAAGCCCACTTTTCTCGAGTCTTCATCAATTACCCTTGTTCCAACTAACAGACGTACGTAAACGCTATATAACTTTGGATGAGTGAGGTCCCAGAGCTTAATTGCGCCCAGATCCTCCAGGTGAACGGACTGAACAACACCCTCGGGGCTCGACATCGAGGGTCGTACAGGTCGGCCTGCTTTGGCGATTACACGCTCTCCGTCGCGAAGCTCCACCTCCACCGATAGCGGTTCATGCGAGGGCTCTAAGTGTTGAACGAAACAGGTAACTTCCAAGGTCGGACGGTCCGTGAGCACACCCTTGGGCTTCGCAAAAATGTTTTCTATAAATCGGGAAGCTACGATACGAAGAGAAACTTCACGATAGATTCCGCCGAAGGTGAGGTAGTCAATTTCATAGCCAAAGGGAGGGATGTCGGCGCGCTCTGTAGAATCCACTTTTACCGCGAGCACATTGTCGCCATCCCAACTAATATGCGGCGTGAGTTCAAAAGAGAATGGAGTATATCCGCCTTTATAGTCGCCAAGTTTTTGCCCATTTAGCCATATGGTGGAAGCAGTCATGACGCCTTCGAAGTCCACGAACACGTGCTTTCCTTTTAGTCCGGGCGGAATCTCGAAATGACGGCGGTATGCCGAAACGAATTGATAAGATTTGTCGTCAAAATTGTGCCACGGAAGATATTTATTGGTGTGAGGAACGACGACCCTTGCAAAGCCCGAGTCGTCGAAGCTAGACGCCTCAAATCCAGCCGGGACATTAGCGCGGTATAGCCAATCGCAGTTGATCGGCACAATCAGTCGCCCGTCAATAGGGTTAGGACGCGACGAAAAGGCCTCTGCCAGCACGTTCCCAGCCATAGTTTTGCTTGCAATGATTGCGCTAGTTGCTTTTAAGAAGTTTCTACGATCCATTTTCTTCTCAATTTTGCACCTGGACCAGTTCCACTAGTCGCAGGGAGATTGTTCGTTCAGGCTGATGCCGAGTGCCGTTTTCGTCAACCACTATATATGCGTTAAGAAGGAATTTGCAGATGGATGCGACCCAGTCGCGCGTCGCGCATCAGCCGCTCATATCGCGCCGAGCGGAAGATTCCGAAGCCACCATCACCACGAGACCCATTCACCCGCTACGATCGCTCCACGGCATGGTGCTTGGCAGCAAAGATTTTTGCAGGCGACTCAACTTCGGGACCTATGGCATTGGATTCGTTTAAAAAAATCGCTGCCAATTCATGCCAGGAAAAAGTTGACACGGCGATTTGACTGCGGTGTAAGATTGTTGCTACCACTTGGTGTCGGGAAGCGCGGTGAGAAACCGCCACTACCCCGTAACTGTAAGCGCTGAGAGTTTGGGCAAGCAGAAATGCAGCCACTGGGACTGATCTCCTGGGAAGGCCGCCTGCACTCATCGAAGCGTAAGTCAGGATACCGGCCAAGTGCCAACCTTGGCTTTCTTGACCTCGATGGGAGGGTCAAAGAAGATTCTTTCGGTTCCGCAACCGTACAGAACAGCCCCGTTTAAATCCCGCTGAGTATTAAGGCAGCGCGCTTGAGTTTTCCGCAAACGATCACTCTAGTTCTCGGTGGCGCACGAAGTGGAAAGAGCCACTACGCGCAAAAATTAGCAGCGCGCCATGCTCCAGTGGCTTTCTTGGCTACGGCGCGTCCGAGCGATGACGAGATGAAGAGGAAGATCGAACGCCACAAAGCTGATCGGCCGGCTGAGTGGGCAACGATCGAGGAACCCTTGTTGCTCGACACAGTTTTGCGGGACAGGGCACCCGAGTTTCAATTCCTGCTGGTGGATTGTCTTACCTTATATACGTCGAACTTGATGACTGCAGAAAGCGATCCGGAAGTGGCACTGCTTCGCGTGGATCGTCTTTGCGAAACCCTGAGAACCATTCAAAGATCAGTAGCGTTGGTGTCTAACGAGGTTGGCGGCGGTGTGGTTCCGGCTTATGCCAGTGGCCGTATATTTCGCGACCTGCTGGGCGAAATCAACCAGCGCGTGGCGGCCATTGCGGATAACGTCGTCCTGATGGTTGCCGGTCTGCCGCTTCTGTTAAAGGGAGAAGTGGAAGTGAAGCTATGAAGGCCGTCCTTGGGACGCGTGGACTGGCGGTGCAGCGGTTTAAGTGCGGTTCCGACTTCATTGATACGGGCCATCACGCGGCTACATGCGGGCGCGCATCCCGCAGTCTCGATACATGGATGCTCTCAGGCATGTTGAGAATCGCCTCCTACATTCTGCTGATGTGCATGGCTTCCATCGGATGTTTTGGCGCGCGTACGGTGGTAGACGAAGTCGGGCGCATAGTATCACTGCCGGATCATCCCCACAAATTGATCTGCCTGGTTCCGAACGTGGCGGACGACATTTATGCCCTGGGGGCGGGCGCAGATGTGATCGCAGTAAGTGACTTCACGAAATATCCGAAGGAAGCCGCGCTTAAACCCACCATCGGAGTACAGATGACCCCTTCGATTGAGACGATTGTTGCGTTACATCCTGACTTGGTGATAGGGAGCGCGGATTCGAATCGTGAGGAGACGGTTCACGAATTAGAGCAGGTGGGAATTGTCGTATTCGTGATTAATCCCCGTGGCATTGAAGGGATTCTGTCGTCAATAGCAGCGCTTGGAAAAGCCTTGGGACGCGATGATGCTGCCACACACCTAATCTCTCAATTGCGCGGGCGACTGGAGGCAGTTCGGGCGCGCGTAAAAGATAAACCGGTCATAAGTGTGTTCATGCCTATTTGGTATGACCCGATCATCACGGTTGGAAAACACGCGTTCATCACCGAGATCATCGCCGTCGCTGGCGGCAGGTCAATCACCGCCGACATTGTTCAGGAGTGGCCGCAGATCGGCCTGGAAACTGTTATCGAACGTAAGCCCGAGGCGCTTGTGCTGGTGCGTGGCTCCCGAATGTCAATTAACGATGTGGCGAAGCGGCCAGGATGGGACACACTCGCGCCGATCCGAAATCAACGGGTATATCTGGTGGATGAGCGAATCGAATTGCCGAGCGCCGGCGCGTTTGACGCTTTGGAGGAGCTAGCGAGACAACTGCATCCTTGAGACAGTTGAAATTGGGATGGATTTTTTCATCTCACAACCATAACTTTAACCGGCAAGGTGTTCGGGAAGAGCGGTGTGAATCCGCCACTACCCCGTAACTGTAAGCGCGGAGAGTTTGACCATTGCAGCCACTGGATGATGGAAGTCCGGGAAGGCGGTTGAGCTCGGGGATGCGCAAGTCAGGAGACCGGCCTTGCTGAATATTCCGAGGGGAAAACCATGCTTGCCTTCCGTTGTTCGTTGCGGTGTTTCCGCTTCCACGTGTTGTGGATTGTCCTGCCCATGACTCTGTTCGCTGCGGATCGTGGCTCGATTCGCGGTACTGTGACTGACGCTCTTGGAGCTGTAGTCTCCGACGCGAAAGTTGAATTAATAGAAGATGCCAAGGTGAAGGCATCTACCACCACAGACGAAGGCGGGCAATACAGATTGCCACCCGTTAGAACCCAGGGTTCTCAACTTCGTGTGTCGGCGCCATCGTTTCGGACGGCTTTGATTGACGTTCCTTACGCGGTGGGTTCCGGCGATGTGCGCGTCAACGTGAGTTTAGCGGTCGAGGCTCTGGCCCAGCAAATTACCGTGACAGCAACGGGCATGCCAACACCGCAGGCACAGGTGGGGGCAGCGGTATCGGTGCTGGATGCAGGGGAGTATCCCTACATGCACGATGTTCAGGAGGCGCTGCGACTAATTCCCGGACTGCAAATTACACAGACGGGCCAGCGCGGGGCGACGACATCGCTGTTTATTCGAGGTGGGTACGATAGCTATAACAAGGTTCTGGTGGATGGAGTCCCCGCAAACGATATTGGAGGAGCCGTCGAGTTCGGCAACCTTGCTTTGGCGGGAATCGGGAATATCGAGGTGCTACGCGCGCCTAATAGTGCGTTGTACGGCGCCGATGCGCTTGCTGGGGTGGTGAGTCTGAACACCAGTCGCGGTACGACTCGGTTGCCGCAGGTGACCTATAGAGTGGGTGGCGGAAACTTCGGAACCTATGAACAGGAAGCTACGCTCGGTGGAGCGTACAAACAGGTTGATTACTTCTCGGATTTCCTGAGATTCGATACCGCGAACAGCGTTCCCAACAGCTCGTTCCACAACGGCACATTTTCCGGCAATTTCGGTTGGCGGCCGTTCACGAGTACAAGTTTGCGGGCGACTGTTCGACGGGTAGCGGTGGCGGATGGAAATCCAAACGCGATTGATTTGTACGGAATCCCGGATGACGCTGTGCAGAAGAGTCAGGACACGCTGTTGGGAGTCACGCTGGATAATCAGACCACGGATGCATGGCACAATCTGGTGCGGTATAGCGGGTTGCGGCTACGCGGGCAATTCACTGACTATTCACCAACGGGAATTCCTTACGACAGTCCTTTTCTTGGAACTGTCTATATCGGCGCACCGGTTACGATTCGCGGCGCTAACGGGTACACGGTCAACGGGCAAGCCGAATTTCAGTTCCCTGGAACTTATCCGAATCGGTACGTGAACTCTACAGATCGAGATCTCATTTACGCGCAATCCGATTACAAAATTAACCCGCACACGGTTGGGCTGGTCGCATTCAAATATGAGCACGAGCGCGGCTTTACGCTGTCCGGCGGCTTTGCGAAGTCGGCGGTGGACCGAAGGGATTATAGTTCAACCATTGAACTAAACGGAGATCTGCGAAATCGGCTTCACTATTCGATTGGAACAGGAGTTGAGGATAACGCGGTCTTCGGTACCAAGGCGACGCCGCGCGTGGCACTTGCCTACTACTTGGTTCGTCCTGGACTGGGACGTTGGCTGAGCGGAACCAAGCTGCGCTCCAGCTTCAGCAGCGGCATCAAGGAACCCAGCATCTTTTATCAAACCAGCTCTCTATATGCGTTACTGGCCGCATTGCCGGATGGACTGTCGTTAATCTCGCAGTACCATGTTTCTCCTATTGGAGCAGAGAGGGCCCGTACTTTTGACGGAGGAATTGATCAAGAACTTTTCGCTGGACGTGCGCGGATGGGGGTGACCTACTTTCATAATCGCTTCAGTGATGGCATTGAGTTTGTCCCGCAACAAGGACTGGTTGCACTCGGCGTGCCAGGAGCCGTTGTGCAAGCAACGCAATTCGGCGCCGCCGTAAATTCCCAATCGCTCCGAACCCAAGGAGCGGAGACTGATCTCGAATACAAATTGGGCGAACACTTGTCGGCGCGGGGAGGGTATACCTACCTGGATGCGGTCGTCGAAAGATCTTTCTCAAGTGATGCTTTATTTCCCTCGCAAAACCCAGCATTTCCCTCCATAGCAATCGGAGCCTTTTCGCCCCTCAAGGGAGCTAGACCGTTTCGCCGTGCTCCGCATGCCGGTTATTTCGGACTTTACTTCAGCGGTTCGCGCTGGCAAGGTTCACTTACCGGGACTTTGGTCGGCAGGCGGGATGACAGTGATTTTCTTTTTGATAAAGATGGCGGTGCCACTTTACTCTTGCCGAATCGCAACCTTGATTCCGCCTACCACCGTGTTGATGCGAGTGCGAGCTATCGCGTAAACAAGGTTCTCTCCTTGTACGGCAGCTTCCAAAACATTTTAGGGGAGCACTACAGCGAAGCCTTCGGGTTTCCGAGTCTGCCGTTCACCTTCAGCTCTGGAATCAGGATCACCGTGGGAGGGGAATCGTGGAAGGTGAAGTAGCCGGCCCGATACTCTCGACGACGGTGAGAGTGAGCCGCGGACACGCAAATCTCGGCGGCATTGTTTGTCTCCTCATAGCGATGCTTTTAGTCGCGATGTTGTTTTCCATGACGGTTGGTGCTGTGCACGTTCCGATGGGGAGCGTCCTGGCAGCTGTCTCGGGACAACACGCTCTCTCATCAAGCGATGCCACGATTTTGTTGCAGGTTCGTTTGCCGCGGACGATTGCGGCGGCGATTGTCGGTGCGGCGCTCTCGATTGCAGGCTTGTTGTTTCAAGGACTGTTTCGCAATCCCATGGCTGACCCCTACGTGATTGGTTCTTCGGGCGGCGCGGCATTAGGGGCTTCCGTTGGCTTGTTCCTGCTGCCAGAGTTCGATCTGCTTGGATTCAGCACGATCTCGGTCTCCGCTTTTGCCGGTTCGGCAGTGACCATCGGCCTTGTTTATTGGCTTGCGCGCAGTGCTGGGCGAACACAGGTCGTCACGCTGTTGCTCGCGGGCTTTGGTGTGAGCACCATGCTCAGCTATTCCACCTATTTTATTGAGCTCTTGAATCAGAACTATGGGCTTGGCATGTCTGTGCTGGTGTCGTGGTTTCATGGAACCATTGACGTTCCACGATGGACGCAACTGGGTGTTGCCGGAGTGATGATTGGCGTGGCGGGATGTTGTTGTCTGCCATTGGCTCGACGATTGAACACTCTTGCGCTGGGAGAGGAGTATGCGCAGCAGCTCGGGATTAACCTGGAGTACACCCGAGTTGCCATAATCATGACCGGATCCATTTTGGTTGCAGCTGCTGTCTCCCTCGGGGGATTGATTAGCTTCGTGGGTTTGGTAGTTCCGCATTTAGTCCGGTTGTTAATGGGGCCGGACAACATACGACTGCTCCCGGCCACTGCAATTGCCGGGGCGGTGTTTTTAGTGCTCACCGATACAGCTGCGCGTACGTTGCTCGCGCCTACGGAGATTCCGGTTGGCGTTTTAAGTGCGTTTATTGGTGGACCTTTTTTCCTGTACCTGTTGCGTCGAACCAAGCGGGAGTACAAGTGGTAACCACGCTGCTTAGTTTCGACCGAGTTTCGTTTGCGTTCGATCACCGGGAAATCCTTGACAAAGTTTCGCTCCGCTTGGAAGAGGGCACTTGTGCGGCGCTCATCGGTCCTAATGGAGTGGGTAAAACTACACTGCTCCGTCTTTCGGCAGGGCTGCTGCTATCTTCCGCAGGTCACATCTCCTTCGATGGAAGAGCGATTATGGAGTTGCGGCGTCACGAGCGAGCGCGCAGCATTGCTCTTGTCCCTCAGCAAATTGAAGTGCCTTTCGACTTCACCGTGGAACAAATTGTGCAACAGGGACGTGCTCCGTATCTTCGCCTCTTTGGGGGTCCGGGTCGCGAGGATCGAATGGCGGTGGAACGGGCCATGGATCTGACTGATATTCGACCTCTGGCTCATCGCGTTTTTAATGAGCTGAGCGGAGGCGAACGGCAACGGGTGAAAATCGCACTTGGAGTGGCCCAAGAGCCGCGGCTTCTACTTTTGGATGAGCCCACACAGAACCTCGATATTGGACGCCAGATTGAATTGTTGGATTTGATCGCCTCTCTTCTCGACGAGGGAATCACAGTCCTGGCCGCCATGCACGACATCCAATTGATACCGGAAACTTTTTCCTCCGTACTGTTAATGACGGATCAGAGTCTGATTCAGGGCCCCCCCGACGAAGTACTGCAGGCGGCGTTACTTGAAAAAGCGTTTAACTGCCCACCGCAGCGGCATCCTGTTCTGGTTAAACAGAAACTCAATTTGAAGAAGCAGGTCCAATGAACGAGGTGTGCGCACTGGGAATAACCGAAATTGCGGAGAGGATTGTCGGGCTCAACCCTGATTGGTTCGACCGCGCGCGTGCCCATCTGAACAATCTTACAAAGCCGCTGGGTAGCCTGGGGCGCCTGGAGGAAATCGCGGCGCGCATGGTGACGATTCGAGAGCGAGAGACCTTTGGACAGCTGAGCAAAGCAGTCTATGTGTTCGCGGCTGACCACGGAATTACGGCAGATGGGGTGAGCGCTTATCCCAGGGAGGTGACTCACCAAATGGTGCTGAATTTTATTTCGAACGGCGCGGCAATCAATGTGTTGGCCCGGCTGCACGGCGCCGATTTGGTTGTCGTGGATGTAGGCGTCGCGGCTGAGCTTCATGATGTGCCCGGCATGTTGCATCGCAAGGTGCGTGCAGGTACTCGCAACATGCTTCACGAACCTGCGATGACCGAGGAAGAGCTCCACCGATCGCTACAGGTGGGCGTTGACCTGGCGGCAGCGGCCCACCGGGAAGGTCGTTTGCTGATCGCTATTGGAGAGATGGGGATCGGCAATACGACTGCGGCAAGCGCAATTACCTCCGCACTAACGCAACAGCCCGTAGCAGGTGTCACGGGAAAGGGGACTGGCCTGGATGCAGACGGGCACGCACACAAAATTAGGATCCTCGAAGCTATTATGGAGAAGCACTTCGATGACGCCGGAAATTTAGCGCACTCGCCCCTTAAGATTCTGCAGTGCGTGGGAGGTTTGGAAATCGCGGCCATGACTGGTCTCGTGCTGGGCGCCGCCGCACACCGAATCGCCGTGATCGCTGATGGATTTATCTCGACTTCAGCCGCGGCGCTTGCTTTTGCCATTGCACCCGCCGTGAGGGACTATCTTTTTGCCGGCCATCGGTCCACTGAGCCGGGCCATCGCTCTCTTCATTCATACATTGGCTTGGCGCCGATACTAGCGCTCGACATGAGGCTCGGCGAAGGCACGGGTGCGGTGCTGGCGATGTCAATTATCGAGTCTGCGATACGCCTGTACGAAGAAATGGCTACGTTTAGCTCAGCGGGAGTGAGCGCGGCGAAAGCGTGAAACAGCTATTCAAGGACCTGGTCGTCGCGTTTCAGTTTCTGTCGCGACTTCCTTTGCCAACCTTCGAATTCGATCCAAATTCCCTATCGCGATCAACGAAGTTCTTTCCGGTTGTAGGGTTAGTGATTGGGCTGGGCGGCGTTGAATTCCAGCGCTTACTGACCCCGCATCTCAGCCGGATGTTGGCCGCACTTCTAGTATTGCTGTTCTTCGTTTTGGTGTCAGGTGCACTTCATGAGGATGGAGTCGCAGACACCGCCGACGGACTGGGAGGTGGCTGGAACCGTGAACAAATGCTAGCGATCATGCGTGACAGCAAGATTGGAGCCTTTGGCGCGGTTGCGCTTGTGCTCTCCTTATTAGCAAGATTCGCTCTACTTTCCAGCCTTCCCCTTCACCGCTTCGCTCCGTATGTGATCTGTGCCCATGTTCTTTGCCGATGGACTGCCCTACCACTCAGGCTTGTCAAAGCAGCGCGATCCGAGGAAGGGCAGGGAGCACGAATCGCACAGAAGACGTCGAGCGGCTCCCTTATTACCGGAACTTTAATCAGTATCGCAATTGTTGCGTTTCTCCTGCGAGGAGCTAGCTTCGTACCGATTTTGGTGGCGATTGTGACCACAGGCCTATCCGGTTTTTATTATCGGCGACGTCTTGGTGGCATTTCCGGCGACTGTTTTGGAGCTACGAATCAACTTACCGAGATAGCAATTTATTTCTGCGGAGTGTGGAACACGTGACTCGCATTGTATTCGTCCGCCACGCTGAGACTGACATGGCCGGTACATTCTGTGGTCACTCCGACCCAGAGCTGAATCAGCGCGGGCGCGATCAGTTGGTAAGTCTTATCCAAAAACTAAAAGGAAAACAATTCCACAAGATATTTACAAGCGATCTATCGCGCGCGCGTCAGACAGCCGATGCCATTGCAGGCCATTTTGGCGTCGAAGTACACGAGCGGTCCGGATTGCGAGAAATATATTTCGGCGCTTGGGAGGGTCTCCGCTGGAGCGAGGTCGAAATGAGACACCCGGCGGCGGCGAAATGTTGGATCACCGAGTATCCCAATTACGCAGCTCCGAAAGGCGAAACCTTACTAGAGTTTCAGGCACGAGTTCAAGAAGAGTGCAGTTTCTTGTCGCAGGAAGCTGCGAAAGCGCCGATACTTACGGTCACACATGCTGGTTTTCTCAGGGCAGCTATCCCAAATTTCCAGGCGATCTCTGAGCAAGACGTCCTTGCAATCGGCAAGGAATACGCATCTATTGTGGTAGTTGAGGTTCCGCAACTACCGCTGTCCCGTGATATTGCGGTCCCCGACGGCGTTCTTAAGATACGTTTTAGCGATGTTTTATGAAGTCTCCGGATTGCAACTCTGAGACCGCCTGGCGCAATTGTTCTTGCGTGTTCATCACGATCGGGCCGTACCATGCTACCGGCTCTTCAATTGGCTTTCCGGATACCAGTAGAAATCTGATTCCATCGGGTCCGGCTTGAACCATCACCTCATCCCCACGATCGAACAGTACCAATGAGTGATTGCTAGCGTCGTACTCTGCCCGTGCGTTCGGATTTACTGCTTGCTCAGTTAGAACTGCCTGTGGATCTGAAGAATCCCGGAATGAGCCAGAACCCGCAAATACGTACGCAAACGCGTTACGAATAGTTTCGATCTTCAGCCGTTTGCGTTTGCCCGGCGGTACCGAAACGTCAATATAATTCGGATCGGCGGCCACACCTTCTACCGGGCCCTTTTTCCCCCAGAACTCGCCGCAGATCACTCGCACGCGAGTACCGTCGTCGTCGGTGATTTCTGGTATAGCGCTGGATGAAATGTCTTGGTAGCGAGGATCGGTCATCTTGAGCGACGAGGGCAGGTTCGCCCACAATTGAAAGCCATGCATGCGTCCTTGCGTATCGCCCTTTGGCATCTCTTGATGCAAGATTCCACTGCCTGCGGTCATCCATTGGACGTCACCGGCACCCATTGTGCCTTTGTTGCCCAAACTGTCGCCATGCTCAACCGATCCGGCGAGGACATAAGTGATGGTCTCAATGCCTCGATGCGGATGCCAGGGGAACCCCGCCAGGTAATCACTCGGGTTATCGTTGCGAAAATCGTCTAGTAGAAGAAAGGGATCGAAATCCCTTGTCTTCCCAAAGCCGAAGGCACGCTGCAGTTTTACACCGGCGCCTTCGACCGTCGGTTGCGTTTGAATGATTTGTTTAACTGGGCGAAGAGACATATGTTTCCTCATTTCTGCGCGGGGTGTCCTGTAGAGACGACTCGCGTCGAATCATCAAGCTTTAATAAATTGTGTGTCGAGGGTGATTGTCACCTCGTCGCTTACGAGTATGCCACCGGTTTCCAGGGCAGCGTTCCACGTCAGACCGAAGTCCTTGCGGTTGATCTTCGTAGTGGCTGATATTGCGATCCGCGTATTTCCCCAAGGATCTTTGGCAGGCGGGGTTGGTCCCTCAACCGCAAAAGTCACCGGTCGCGTCACTCCTCGAATTGTCAAATCCCCGTCAACTGCCAGCTCGCCGTCCGCAACCTTCCTAACGCGCGTGGACTTAAAGGAGAGTGTAGGGAACTTCTCGACGTCAAAGAAGTCGGCGCTCTTAAGATGTGCGTCGCGTTGGGCATCGCGTGTTCCGATGGAATCGGCTTCGATCGTGGACTGGACATGAGAATTGGTAAATTCAGAGTCATCGAGGCTCAACGTTCCCGAGACCTTGGCAAACTGCCCCTTCACGTTCGAGATCATCATGTGCTTGACTTTGAACTCAGCAATCGAATGGGCTGGATCAATGCTCCAGGCGGTGGTGGATGTTTTCGGTGTAGCTAAAGTACTCATGGTTGCTCTCCTCAATTAGATTAGATGCGTTAACACGATAATCGTTTCAACAAATAATAGTGCCTAAAAAGTCAGACCACCTTTGTACGGACCTCCGCCAACATGCGAGCAAGGGCATTCAGCCCCTTTACACCCAGGTGCGACAGCTGCGTGCGATGACTTTCCTCAACCGGCCCGTCGAGGCGTTCGAGCATTTTTAGTCCGTCGTGAGTGATCCGGACCATCACTATTCTGCGGTCTCTCGTATCGCGGAAACGCGAGATCAGGTTCCGCTTGTCGAGACGGTCTAGCAACCGGGTGATATCAGGATCGCGAGTAATCATTTTTATTGCAATTTCGCCGCAGGGAAGCCCATCGAGGGAGCCTCGCAAAATCCGGAGCACGTTGTACTGCGTAGCGGATAGGTCTTCTGTCTTCAGGACTTGACCGGGGCCACGGGACAGCAAATCGCAGGTACGAAGCAGGTCAAGATAAGCTGCTTCCTCTGGGGTGGGAAGGAGCCTTCCTCGCTTCGCTCGCAGGGTTCCGTGCTTCACGTATCTCAAAATATAGTCGTTATAACGAATAGTGTCAAGACGGATTACAAAGAATCGAATGCCGAACGGCCAGACGGGATTGCAGCTGTTTGCGGCAACGGCGGCTCAAGCGCAGTCTGGTTCCGTCGTCCAGCAATACCTCGTATTCGCCATCAGCATTGAACTTCAGCCGGCTTATCCGGTCCAGATTAACGATAGCGGAACGGTGGACGCGACAGAAAATGCTTTGATCCAGCTCCTCATCCAGTTGCGACATGCTGCGGCGCAGCAAGTGTGTTCTGGGGCCAACGTGCAGGCAGACGTAGTAATCGGCAGCTTCTATCCAGTCAATCTCCGAAAATCTTAGGAAGAGTATCTGTCCTGCGTCCTTCACAACCAGGCGTTCTTGGTTCGCCAGACCGTGTCCATTTCTGATTCGCTCTTTCGCGCGGTACACGGCGCGCTCAAATCGTGCATTGTCGAAAGGCTTCAAAATGTAATCGAGAGCTCCCACCTCAAAAGCCCGCAATGCGTATTGATCATAGGCTGTCACAAAAATCAGCGCGGGCGGCAAGTCGTTACCAAGCATTTCAAGCACGTCAAAGCCGTCGCACTCAGGCATTTGAATGTCGAGGAAAACTAGATCGGGTTTAGCCCTCCGAATCTCGGCTAGCGCTTCCATTCCAGATGCGCACTCGCCGATGATTTCGATTTCGGGATCAGACCGCAACAGCACAACAAGGTTAGTTCTAGCCAACTGTTCATCGTCCACAACCAATACGCGTATTCTTTGTGGCGACTCTTGCGAACGCATGAATTATTCCTCTTCAGCGCTTGAGACGAAAGGGACAGAAACGGATGCTTCAACCCCGGCCGGTTCCTGGTTGCGAAGGTTAAGTTCGAACTTGTCTCCGTACAGGGCTTGCAGACGGCTGCGGACATTGGAAATTCCCGTGCCGGAAGAACCTTCGCGCCAGCCAAAGGGCAGGATGGGTCCATCGTTGTAGACACTAAGATTGAGCATACCGTTGGAACGAATAGCAGCGATTCGAATCATTCCTCCCTGCGCCCGCTTAGCAACGCCATGTTTAACCGCGTTCTCAACCATAGGTTGCAGTATGAGGCGCGGGATCACTGCCGGACGAAGCTCCCCTGGAACATTCACGGTAACCTGGAGGCGCTCCGCAAATCGCACCTTCTGAATATCCAGATACTTCTGCAGAAATTCCATTTCCTCTCCTAGAGAGGCATTCTGGCGATTGGAATTTTCCACAACGCGACGCAGAAAGTCGCTGAGACGCACAATCATATTTACAGCATCATCCTTCCTGTTCTCGCGCACCAATCCGGCAATGGAGTTGAGGGTATTAAACAGAAAGTGCGGCTCAATCTGCCGCCGAAGGGCGTCGAGTTGTGCTTTGGAGAGTTGCTCATTCAGTCGTGCAGTCTCGGTGCGCTGGTGTGCCAATCGTTCTTTAAAATCCAGTACGTAGCTAATTGCAACCATGAAGGCGTAAAGAATGATGTAGGAGAGAAGACCGTTGTAGAACTTCTTAAACAAAAGTTGAATGAAGGGCTGCGCCGGGGATGAGATTGCCCAAGGGTTTAGAGACACTTCGAGTCCCGCGGTCAAAGCGGCTGAAATCAAGCCAATGTTTAGGCAGACACCAATGTGAATAAGCCAGGCAGAGAGAGATGTGGTTTTTCCGAGCGGATATCGCCTGCCCAGGTGTACAACCAGCGGTGTGGCTAATGCCCAGGGCAGCCAGGAAAGGAGCAGCGTAACAAACAGACGTACCCAAGCGTGATGCATTCCTTCCGCGTGCATCACAAACACCGTCTGGATCGCATCGAACAGGCCTATACCGGACCAAATCAATGCAATCCAAATCCATCGCGGCTTTCGCAAAGGTTCAATCGGTTCCATGATGGAAGATAGTATTCCAAGGCTCCTGGTAAAGGGGGGAAAATGCAGCCAATTGCCAGACCCGTGCAGTGACCGGTCTGGCGTGACGTGAAGTCTGGAGTGATACTGCCGCCATGAACAGCAAGACAAAAATCCTACTGCTCGTTGCGGTCGTTCTATTTTCTGTGATGGCTTTCAGCCAAAGCATGAGGCCACCGAGTTCGACACCGGAATACACAAGCGAGGGCAAACTTAAACTCCCAGGGCGTTATCGCGAGTGGGTTTACTTGAGCACCGGTTTCGATATGAGCTACGGTCCAGGGTCGCAGACGGCTGAGCATCACATGTTTGACAGCGTCTTCGTGAACCCTGAAGCCTACAAGTCGTTCGTGGATAAAGGCACCTGGCCCGACAAGACCATGCTTGTCCTTGAGGTTCGGATGGCCGAAGGCAAAGGATCAATCAATCAGAGAGGAAATTATCAAGGCACCGGTCTTATGGGGATTGAGGTGCATGTGAAGGACGAAGCTCGTTTCCCAGGTAAGTGGGCGTTCTTTGGTTTCGATGACGAAAAGGTAGCAAAAGTAGTTCCGCAAACGGCTGCCTGCTATTCGTGCCATTCTGCGCATGCCGCCGTGGACACAACTTTCGTCCAGTTCTATCCCACTCTGCTTCCCATCGCTAAAAATAAAGGCACGCTGTCTTCCGCTTATCAAAAGGAGAAGGATATCGAGACACCAGCTCAGAAATAGGTTTCTGTGAGAGCGCGGATAAAGCAGGCAAGACATAACCGCAAGGGGAAAGAAAACATGAAATCTGTTTGCTTATTACTGGTTCTCGTTGCTAATGTTTGCACCTTCGGTGCGGCGCCGCGACCCTCTGACTTCGCTTTCAAGAAAATGCTGTCGCTACAAGGGGAGTGGGAAGGTGTAGATGCGGACGGTAAGAGAGCGCACACCTCGTTTAAGTCTGTGGTCTCCGGAACAACGCTTATGGAAACTCTTTCTGCGGCCGACATGGAAGAGATGTTGTCGCTTTACACCGTTGATGGCGACGGCATTCAGCTGGCGCACTATTGTCCAACCAATAACCAGCCCAGGATGCGAGCTGTTCCGGATTCGACAGATCCGAAGGAGTTGGATTTTAAGTTCACAGGTGCTGGTAACCTGCCGGATATGGCAGTCGGACACCAGCATCGCGTCGTCATTCGCTTCGAAGATGCCGATCACATCGTTGAAAGCTGGACATGGAGGCATGGCGATCGTGACATGCCGATGGTGTTTCACTTGACCCGAACGCGTTGAAGGTACGCAAGGGCCAAGATCTGTGTAACTCCGTTGTACTTCTCTAGCGCAAATACCTGCGCTAGAGCAATCAACATTGCATCGGTAAATTGGTGTGTTAGAAGAGCTTCTCGGAGTGGTAGCGATCCCCAATCCCCCACGGCGGAACTGTGATAAGCTTTGCCCGATTCTTGCGGGAGCCGCCATGTGCGCCATCCTCCTAGCTCCGCGCGTTCTGCGCTTCGACAATTTTCGAATTGGATTTACAGTCAGGTGAACTGCGCAATCGCGGCGGAAGTGTTTGACGCTATATTGAATAGTCGGTGCGTGAAAGGCAAAAGTTTACCCGATGGTCGAAGAGAGAGTGCGAAACAACTTCGGCAGCTATTTAAGCAATGCCGAAGTGATGATTTATTCCATCCTGGCGATATTGCTTTTAGTCGCGGCGCTCGCGGTGATTGCGAGTACCGGCAAATTGCTATTTGACGGGGTGCGCCATTGGACTATCGCAATTGAAACATTCCGGGTGTTGGACCAACTCCTGGTTGTGCTTATGCTTGTGGAGATTCTGCATACCGTGCGCATCTCAATCCGATCTCACGTCTTGGTCACGGAGCCTTTTCTTGTCGTCGGTTTAATAGCCTCGATCCGGCGAATTCTGGTGATAACGCTGGAAGCGGCGAGCTTTACTAAGCCAGAGAAGTGGTCCTCCGAGAGCGCCAGTTTTTTCGCGCTTCCATGACGGAGCTTGGCTTGCTTGGGCTGCTGGTGCTGGTTCTGGTTTTCTCTATCACTCTATTACGTCGCTACGCCCCGCAACCCAAAGCCCTTCTTGAGGAACAGTAGCCGGCAAGCTTGAGCGCGCTAGCTGTTCGCTTATCGTTGAGCTCGGCTGAGCAGCCTCACCTACTAAAAGACCGTCGCAAAGTCTTTCCAGGTAGCAGGGTAATCTGAGATGCTCATCCCGTAGCTGTAGTAGATTGAACCGTTCAGGACGTTATGCTGCGCACCCTCTTTGATGACGAGTCTACTGACATTCGAGCAAGGGTCATAAGTATTTACGGTCTTCTCGTTGCGTTGAATCTCGCTGCTTGGACTTGGGCAACGATCGCTTTTCATAATTACCCCGTCTTGATGGGCACGGCCCTGCTCGCCTACGGTTTTGGCCTGCGGCATGCCGTGGACGCCGACCACATCGCTGCAATTGACAATGTAACTCGCAAACTGATGCAGGAAGGCAAGCGCCCGGTCGCAGTTGGCTTGATGTTTTCGCTGGGGCATTCCACGATTGTGTTTTTGGGATCCGCAGCAATCGCGGCCACCGCACTCACCTTACAACATCGCATGGAGGCTGCCCGACACATTGGCGGAATTGTTGGCACCTCAGTGTCTGCCCTGTTTCTGTTAAGCATCGCGTTGGTGAACTTGTTAGTCCTGCGCTCGGTCTATCGCGCATTCGTTCGAGTTCGCCGGGGAGAAAAGTACATTGAAGAAGATTTCGACATGCTTCTGGGCAGCCGCGGATTTCTGTCGCGGCTCTTTCGTCCCATGTTCAAAATCATCAGACGCAGCTGGCATATGTATCCGCTCGGATTCTTGTTTGGCTTGGGATTTGACACCGCAACCGAGGTCGGACTCTTAGGTATATCGGCGGTCGAAGCATCCAAGGGACTGTCAATATGGTCGGTGCTGGTGTTCCCCGCACTTTTTGCGGCGGGTATGTCGCTAGTGGATACGACCGACAATATCCTGATGCTGGGAGCTTACGGCTGGGCTTTTGTTAAGCCCATTCGTAAGATTTATTACAACATGACGATCACTGCGGTTTCGGTCGTCGTCGCCTTGGTGGTCGGTGGACTTGAAGCTCTGGGATTGGTAGCTGCGCAGTTGAATCTTCGCGGAACGTTCTGGGATTTGGTGGGGAGACTCAATAACAATTTCGGCACTTTGGGCTATCTCATCGTGGGGCTCTTTGCTGTGAGCTGGATTGTCTCTATCGCAATTTACCGGTGGCGGCGGTTTGACGATCTCCTCATCGGCGAGGGGCTGTCGCAACGGTAGAATGAAAGTACCAAGCTTTGAGCCGCGTCTTAGTCTGCGTTTCGCAACATTTCATTCGCAATCACCGCCTGGCCGAGAGAGATTCCACCATCATTTGCGGGCACCGAAGCGTGGAGATAGACCTCAAATTTGCGCTTCCGCAGGCCCTCGACGGTACGTTGCAGTAGGTAGAGGTTCTGGAACGTTCCGCCACTTAGGCATACCCTGTTGACGCTTTCGGCATCCCGAATGCGGCTGCAGATGTCGGCGATGGCGATGGCAATTGTATTGTGAAAACGAGCCGCGATGTGTCCCGATGATTCATGGTGGGCAACCTCGCGCACGATCTCCTCTATCATCAATCTAAAATCGAGCTGAGCGGGCTGCCCGTCTTCAATATTGAAGCCATAATGTCCTTCTATGTCGGACGATGCAATCATTTCCAGTTCAATGGCCGCCTGACCTTCGAAATTGACGACGTGGCGGTGCCCGAGCAACGATGCTACGGCGTCGAACAGACGACCGCACGAAGAAGTCTGAACTGTCTGAACGTTCCGGGCCAGCATTGCCTCGACGATCGAACGCTGTTTTTCCGGGATTGCTTCCGACAGAGGTACCGTCGGCACGGCTTTGCCAAACGTTTCCCGGAGATAACTCAATGCCATGCGCCATGGTTGGCGTACTGCAGCATCTCCGCCGGGAAGAGGAACGTAACGTAAATGGGCCCAGCGATGGAATCCGGAGAAATCTGCGACCAGGAATTCGCCGCCCCAGATCTGGCCGTCCAATCCATAGCCTGTACCGTCGAATGCCACCCCGATCACTTTGCCGTGCAAGTGATTTTCGGCCATGCAACTGGCAATGTGAGCATGATGGTGCTGCACCGCGATCTTGCGATGTATCGGCAAGCCCAACGCAAACCGTGAACTCAGGTAGTTGGGATGCATGTCATATGCCAAGGTAGTGGGTTCCACGCGGAAAAGCTTTTTGAGGTTCGCCAGAGTTTCTTGGAAAAAGACCAATGTTTCATAGTTCTGCAGGTCCCCAATGTGCTGGCTAAGGATCGCGTAATGATCCTTGGTCAAGCAGAAGGTGTTTTTTAATTCTGCGCCACAAGCCAGAATGTCTTCGCAAGGCAGACCGAGATCAATCGGATTGGGCACAAACCCGCGTGAACGTCGCAGGACGCGCTCTTGTTTCTCAAAGACGCGCACAACGGAATCGTCCACGCGCATATGAATTCCGCGATTGTGTAGCAGAAACCAATCCGCCACCGGTGCTAGGCGAGCAAGCGCTTCTTCATTTGCGGTTACGATGGGCTCTTCGCTGATGTTGCCACTTGTCATGACTAAGGCCAAAAATTCCGACCGTTCCTTTGGAGAATCACTGAACATTAGGTAGTGCAGCGGGGTGTAGGGCAGCATGACTCCCAACGTATTGTTCCCAGGGGCGAGCGCCCGAGACAAGTCTGCCTCAGAGCGTCGCCGCAAAATTACAATGGGCCGCCCTCCGCTCAACAGAGCTTGGCGGTCATCGTCGCTGACAAAACAGAACCCGTTGATGGACTCGACGTCGCGTGCCATCAAAGCGAAGGGTTTGTCACTGCGCCGCTTACGCAATCGCAAGTTTTGTACGGCGACATCGTTTCGCGCATCGCATGCCAGCAGAAAACCACCTAGTCCCTTCACGGCAATAATGTTGCCTTCGCGCAGAAGTTGTCGCGCGTTCTGCACACTCAATTCGGGCGATTTGAATACTGTGGATTGTTTATTTGGAAGGAGAAAAAAATCGCTCCGAACGAGGGACAGTGTTGGTCCACACCGAATACAGGCGTTAGGCTGCGCATGAAAACGCCGGTCGCCAGGATCCTCATACTCACTCTTACAAAGAGCGCACATTTGGAACGGCGCCATTGTGGTCGCCGGCCGGTCATAGGGCAAATCCTGGATGATCGTGTAGCGTGGTCCGCAATTGGTGCAGTTGGTGAAGGGATAACCGAAACGGCGATTTTCAGGGTCACCGGCGTCTTCCCAACAATCTGTGCAGGTTCCCACATCTGGGGGAACGAGGCCAAATCGGCCCTTCTCGTTGACGCTTTCGCGAATTGAGAAGTTTGTGTATCCGCAGGGGCCGAGATCCGTGCTGCTGATTTTTTCAACCCGTGAGAGAGGTGGGGGCGAGCCGCGGAGTTGATTAAGGAATGCTTCGAGCGCGGAAGGGCTCCCCTCAATTTCGATTTCAACGCCGGAAGATGAATTCAGCACGAAGCCATTCAAAGCAAACTTGCGGGCCAAGTTGTAGACGAATGGACGGAACCCCACACCCTGAACAATGCCCTGAACATGGAGCCGTTTGCGAACGAATGCTGGTTGTGTAAAAACGGCCATCACGGCCAACATACCGCAAATGAGATCGCAATAACGCTTGATTTTTCCAAGTCTTACAGGACTAACAACTTCGTTATATGGCTTTTCATCTGGTGATCCCTCCGGCTAGTAGGTATGCACGAACAGACGGGGCTGCGGGTTTGATGGCCGTGTGCGCCAATGTTTTGGTAGAGAACCTCAATTGCCGGAGTAGAATGATCGCGATCGCCGCCCAATTCAAGGCAGGATCAAAAATGGGAGAATGAAATGTGTCTCGCGATTCCTGGGAAGGTCGTCGAAACCTTCGAGCAGCGTGATATGCAGATGGCACGGGTGCAGTTTGGCGGCATTGTGCGGGAAGTGTGCCTGGATTACGTCCCAGATACTCAGATCGGCGAGTACGTCCTGGTCCACGTCGGCTTCGCTATCAGCAAGGTGGATGAAGTGGAGGCGGAGCGCACATATCAGATTCTTATGGACATGGATCAGTTGACTGAACTGGATGCACCGGTCGTCGAGGAAGTTGGAGCGGAAGAGAAAAAGCACTAAACCCCGGGAGACAAGGCCAATGAAGTATTTGGACGAATATCGGGACGCAGGGGTAGCGCGAAAAATTGTTGATGAGATTCGCCGCATTCAAACCAAGCCGTGGGTCATCATGGAAGTGTGCGGAGGCCAGACCCATTCCATCGTAAAAAACGGACTCGATTATCTTTTGCCCCAGAGTATAGAACTGGTGCATGGACCTGGTTGTCCGGTCTGCGTAACCCCGTTGGAGATGATTGATAAAGCGCATGCGATTGCGCGTCGTCCCGAGGTGATTTTCTGCTCCTTCGGAGACATGCTGCGCGTGCCGGGATCAGATGGGGATCTCTTCACGATCAAATCGCAGGGCGGGGACGTGCGTGTCGTTTATTCGCCGCTTGATTGCCTGAAGATCGCGCGCGCAAATCCGGAAAAGCAGGTTGTTTTCTTTGCCATCGGATTCGAAACCACAGCACCAGCCAATGCGATGTTGGTTTGGAGGGCCCACAAAGAGGGCCTGAAGAATGTTTCCATTCTGGTCTCCCATGTATTAGTGCCCCCCGCACTGGCCGCTATTTTGCAGTCGCCGCAAAACCGGGTGCAGGGATTTCTCGGCCCTGGCCACGTATGCGCCATCATGGGCTATGACGAATATCTGCCGATCAGCGAGCGTTTTCAGGTTCCCATTGTGATTACCGGCTTTGAGCCGCTAGACATTCTGCATGGAACACTGATGACGGTCCAACAACTGGAATCCGGTCGCGCCGAGGTTGAGAACCAGTATTCCCGAATCCTTGACCGCAAAGGAAATCAACCGGCACAGAAGCTCGTCTTTGAGGTGTTTGAAATCGGAGATCGGAAATGGCGCGGAATCGGGACTATTCCTAAAAGCGGCTACAAGCTGCGCTGGGAATTCCGCGATCACGATGCTGAACGGTTGTTCAACGTAAAGGAGATTGACACTCGCGAACCTGAAATCTGTATCAGCGGGCAGATTCTCAAGGGAATCAAGAAGCCGCACGATTGTCCGGCATTCGGTACTGCTTGCAATCCGCAACATCCCCTGGGAGCGACCATGGTTTCCGCGGAAGGAGCGTGCGCCGCTTACTATGCCTATGGCAGACACTTGAAGCGCGATCGAGATGATAAACACGAGACAGCATCTGTAGGGGACGCGGCGTGATGCAGGTCAGAACTCCAGACACGACAGCTCCGGCTACCTCACCGCCCGGCGCATGGCGAAAGATGGTCATGCATAAGTGCAAAGAGTCTGTGGAGGTTAAACAGAAATTTTTCGATCGCTACGCCGATTCCGTCGGCGAGTTGAGCGAGAAGATGGCGAAGCAGTTTGAGATTGGCCGCCGCCTCTGGGTGATTGGAAATGGCGGCAGTGCGTGTGATGCACAGCATACTGCGGTTGAGTTTCTACATCCAATCATTGAAAAACGCAAAGCGCTTCCCGCGTTTGATCTGGTCAGCCAGATGCCTCTTCTCACAGCGATTGCAAACGACAAAGATTACGCGAAAATTTTCGTTGATCAGATTGAACTGTGGGGAGTTGCGGGCGACATGGTATTGGCGTTTTCTACCAGCGGCAACTCTCCTAACCTCATCTATGCTCTTGAAGCGGCGCGGCGGAAAGGGATGCTCACAGTCGGCTGCTCGGGCAGAGACGGTGGACGCATGGCGGGGGTTTGCGACTACTGTTTTACAGTTCCAAGTTATAGCACTCATCGCATTCAAGAGTCTCACGTAGCGCTTCTGCACATACTTTGGGACTTGATACACGTTGCCATGGGAGAAGAAGACGTAATCTGACGTCGGATGAAATTATTATCAGGACAAGACTTTGCGAAGTTCGCTCGGAGCGTAATTGGTGAGCAAAGCAGTCAGAGAAAAGTTATCGAACTTCGAGAATATCCTAGCCACGGAAACTGGAGGCCTGACCGAATTCGGTTCTTGCCCCGTCCCGATTTTCGAACACAAGAATATCGTCCTCGGACACGGTAGCGGCGGCAAGCTTACATCGGAGCTGATCGAGAAGGTGTTCCTGCCAGCATTTGCTAGCCCTCTGCTCGATAAACTCGACGATCAGGCAGTCTTTCAAATAGATGGCGCCCGCCTTGCCTTCACTACTGATTCATTCGTGGTTTCCCCAATATTCTTTCCCGGCGGCGACATCGGAAGTTTAGCCATAAACGGTACCGTTAACGATCTCGCAATGAGCGGTGCGCGTCCGCTATACATCGCAGCCGCTTTTATCCTGGAAGAAGGCTTGCCCGCCGAAGATCTGCGCCGAGTTGTCAACTCCATGGGCGCGTCCGCGAGACAGGCCGGAGTGCAACTTGTGACCGGGGATACAAAGGTAGTGAATCGCGGCAAGGGCGATCAGATATTTATCACCACGACGGGCATCGGAGTCATAGAACGCGACGTAAACATCTCCGCCGATCGCGCCCGCCCGGGCGACAAGATCATTCTCAGCGGATATATTGGCGATCACGGTATGGCAATCATGTCGCAGCGGGAGAATCTCGAATTTGAAGGCGCCATAGAGAGCGATTGCGCCGCTTTGAACGGACTCGTGAACTCCATGCTGGACGCTACGCCCAAGGAGGAAGCAGTCCATTGTCTGCGTGATCCAACCCGTGGCGGCGTAGCCACAACGTTGAACGAAATTGCGGCCCGGTCGAGAGTTGGGATGCAACTGGTCGAACGTTTAATTCCCGTCCGCGAAACCGTCAAAGGCGCTTGCGAGGTTCTCGGCCTGGATGCGCTCTATGTGGCTAATGAAGGAAAACTGGTGGGCATCGTAGCCGCCAATGCGGCGGGCGAAATTTTGCAGAGGATGCGAGCCCATGCCCTTGGGAGAGACGCAACTATCATCGGAGAAGTGGTAGCGGACCATCCGGGCATGGTCTTGATGACCACTGGCATCGGGGGCACGCGCGTTTTGGACGTAATGTTCGGCGAACAGCTGCCTAGAATTTGTTGAACAACCTTCGCCTCTCTGAAGCATCCCAAAGCCCGCCTGCGAAACTCGAGGTTCACATTTTTTCTCGGCGGCTCCGAGTCTATCTAAGATAATCGCGCCGAAAATATATTTAAAAAATACCCCTGTTTCGTTTGACTTGTTCTTTCGGATGGGCATAGATTGAAAGCGTCAATATCGAATGTGAAGCCAACAGCGAAGTCGGATGCAATACGCCCCACATCGCGTAGGGATCGGCCGCAGCCCCGAATTCAAGAGGTTCAGCTATTTCCCTCGTCCTATCGTCCTACCTCCTGTTCATCAATTCTTTAACTTCAAATCGCCACCTTAACTATCAGGGCCAGCATGCCTGGAAACTGTCCGTGCCGCTGCTGAGCGTCGCGAAGTTAAGTCACGCGCAAGAGAAGGAGAGACATCATGCCAGAGATTCCGATTTCTTCCGCCAGGTCTCAGAAGCCAGTCCCAACCCCGCCTCCAGCTTTACAAAAAGAAGTTCACATAGTTTGGATCACGGCGGGCCTGGGCTGCGATGGTGACAGTGTTTCTGTTACTGCCGCCGAACAGCCGAGTATCGAAGACGTGTTACTCGGAGCGATCCCTGGACTTCCAAAAGTGCACCTTCACAACCCAGTGCTCTGTTACGAGAATGGCAGCGAGTTCATGCAGTTCTACTATGACGCGGAAGCCGGAAAGTTAGATCCCTTTGTCCTCGTAGTGGAAGGCTCTATCCCGAACGAGAAAATTAAGAGCGAGGGCTACTGGGCGGCGGTTGGAACGAATTCAAAAACTGGGCAGCCGATTACCACGTGTGAATGGATTGATCGTCTTGCTCCCAAGGCATTGGCCGTAATGGCAATTGGCACTTGCGCAACTTATGGAGGCATTCATGCCATGGCCGGCAATCCCACTGGATGCATGGGGCTGGCTGATTATCTCGGTTGGGACTGGCGTTCCAAAGCTGGACTTCCGATTGTCAACGTCCCTGGCTGTCCGGTGCAGCCCGACAACTTTATGGAGACTGTGCTGTACTTGCTCTATCAAGTGGCAGGTCTCGCGCCGATCATTCCCCTGGACGACCAATTACGTCCCACGTGGCTTTTTGGCAAGACGGTTCACGAGGGTTGTGATCGGGGCAGTTATTACGAGCAGGGAGATTTCGCCAGTGAATACGGTTCCTCGAAATGCCTTGTCAAACTTGGCTGCTGGGGGCCGGTTGTTAATTGTAACGTCACCAAGCGCGGTTGGATGCGGGGCATCGGCGGATGCCCTAACGTCGGAGGAATCTGCATCGGATGCACGATGCCAGGTTTCCCCGACAAATTTATGCCGTTCATGGATGAGCCGCCAGGCGCTAAAGTCTCAAGCAAAATCATCGGCACCTATGGCGGCATGATCCGCGCCCTGCGCAGCGTCACCAATAACACCCTCAACAAAGAACCCAAATGGCGCCATCGCGGGCCTCAACTAACTACGGGATACAAGCCCAGAACCTCAGCGACGGAAAGGATGTAAGCATATGGGGACCATAACAGAGACTCTGCCGCAAACCCCGACCAAGAAGCGGAACCTCGTTGAAATGAACTGGGATCCGATTACGCGCATCGTCGGCAGCCTGGGAATTTTCACCAAAATTGACTTTGCGAATCGTGAAGTCGCTGAGTGCCACAGTACTTCTTCCATCTTCCGCGGATACAGTATTTTTATGAAGGGGAAAGATCCGCGCGATGCCCACTTCATTACCAGCCGCATTTGTGGCATCTGCGGTGACAATCACGCCACGTGCGCTGTTTACGCTCAGAACATGGCTTTTGGTGTCAGGCCACCTGCAATCGCTGAATGGATTGTGAATCTTGGTGAAGCTGCGGAGTACATGTTCGACCATAATATTTTCCAGGACAATCTGGTCGGCGTGGACTTCTGCGAGCAGATGGTTAAGGAAACCAATCCCGGTGTATGGGATAAAGCGCAGCGCACTAATTGTCCCCACGCAGACAAGCATGGCTATAAAACGATCGCCAATATCATGACCGCTCTGAATCCATTCACTGGCGAGTTTTATCGCGAAACTCTCGCCATGAGCCGCCTCATGCGAGAGATGTTCTGTTTGATGGAAGGCCGTCATGTTCATCCTTCCACGCTGTATCCCGGCGGAGTCGGAACGGTCGCTACTATCCAGCTTTTCACTGACTATCTTGTTCGCCTGATGAAGTACGTCGAGTTCATGAAGAAGGTCGTACCTTTGCATGACGACCTTTTCGACTTTTTCTACGATGCTCTCCCCGGATACGAAAAAGTTGGGCAACGACGAATCCTGCTTGGTTGCTGGGGCTCCTACAACGATCCCGATCATTGCGATTACAAGTATCGCAACATGAATGAATGGGGCAAGAAGATGTTCGTAACCCCAGGAATCGTTGTGGACGGAAAACTTGTTACCAACAACCTTGTTGATATCAACCTGAACATCCGCATTCTGCTCGGGAGCTCGTTCTACGACGATTGGCAAAACAGCGAAACGTTCGTGTCGCGGGATCCCCTGGGCAATCCGGTGGACAAGCGCCACCCCTGGAATCAGACCACTATTCCGCGTCCCCAAAAACGGGACTTCCATGGCAACTACACGTGGGTAATGTCTCCGCGCTGGTTCGATAAGCGCACCGGCGACCATCTCGCGATTGATACCGGGGGTGGTCCGATCGCGCGACTCTGGTCAACCGCGCTGTCGGGACTGGTTGACATCGGATACGTTAAAGCCACCGGCCATAGCGTTCAGATCAATCTCCCCAAGACCGGACTATCTCCTGAAACGCAGTTCGAATGGAAGATTCCCAAGTGGAGCAATTGCATCGAGCGCGATCGTGCGCGTACTTACTTCCAGGCGTATGCCGCTGGGACCGCTCTTCACTTCGTCGAGAAAGCGATTGCGGAAGTTAACGCGGGACGCACCAAGACCTGGTCGGATTTCAGAGTTCCGGACGAGGCAATCGGCTGCGGCTTCCATGAAGCAGTCCGCGGCGTTCTCTCACACCACGTTGTAATCCGCGAGGGTAAAATCGCCAACTATCACCCGTATCCTCCGACGCCGTGGAACGCGAATCCGCGCGACAGCTACGGTACACCTGGTCCTTACGAAGATGCTGTTCAAAATACTCCCATCTTCGAAGAAAACGGTCCGGACAAGTTCAAAGGCATAGATATTATGCGCGCTGTGCGCAGCTTCGATCCTTGCTTGCCGTGCGGTGTGCATATGTATCTTGGAGACGGGAAGGTGCTGGAAACCCGCCATTCCCCCATGTTCGGTGTTACGGGGCACGAATAACAAAATTCGCCGCACCATGGGCCAAGGGCGTGAATGAACAAACAAAAAGAACACGAGTTTCAGGCAAGAATTGAAGAGGTTGAAGAGTTAGTAAAGAAACTCGAGAGGGCAGGAAGTCCTGAGATCCATGCAGCCGCCCTTGAACTTGTTCAATCCGTGATTGACCTTCACGGTGTCGGGCTCGAACGCATGGTGGATATCGTTTGTCAAAGCCCGGCCGGCGAAGACGCTCTCATTGAGGCAGTCAAGGACGATCTAGTATCCAGCATGTTCTTGTTGCATGGCCTGCATCCCGAAGGCGTAGAGACGCGAGTGCTTCGTGCCTTGGACAAAGTGCGCCCGTATTTACACTCGCACGGCGGTGATGTCGAAATGGTTGGCATCACCGACGGCATATTAAGAGTTCGGCTGCAGGGCACATGTGGAAGTTGTGCATCCTCGTCGCTGACCATGAAAAATGCGGTGGAAGAGGCGGTCTACCAGGCTGCGCCGGACATCCTAGAAATAGTGGAAGAAGCCAAAGATCATGAGCCGCACAACACTTCCAGGTTAGTGGTATTGAAATAATCTGAATCTTCAGTGACAGCAGGAGCAAGAAATATGAAAATGTCCGATCACGATAGTAATTCGGCGACACCCTCGCACACACCCGGAACCCCCAAAGGCGAAGAAGTCAGCAAATATGGAAACTCACCAGGATGGCATGGGAACACGCGCACCTCCAGAGACGCCACCGGCGTGAACGCCGATGCCCGGCGCCCTATAGATCCTCGAATGCCTAACATGCCGCCGGCTTAAAGAACCCGTTGGAGCTGGGGAAAGAATGAGCGACATTATCAATAGCGAACCTAGCTCCGAGAAGAATGACGTTTTCGCCATCTTCAAGAGAATCTCCCGACGGCGACCCACCGTCACGGAACAATGTGAACTGTGCAGTGTGGGTCTAGCGGAACCTCATCCTCATCTGCTCGACCCGAAAACCCGCCAGGTCCTCTGTGCTTGCGACGCCTGCGCCATGGTTTTCTGCGGACAAGAGGGGGCTCGCTATCTTCGGATTCCCCGCCAGGTCCGTCAGCTTTCCTCCTTCCAAATGACCGACCTGCAGTGGGAAGGACTGATGCTGCCCATTAACCTCGCATTTTTCTACCGCGAGGCTGCTTCCGGAAAAGTGCGGGCGTTGTATCCGAGTCCCGCCGGGGCAATGGAATCTTTGCTCAGCCTCGAGTCGTGGGATGAAATCGTTCTCCAAAACCCCGTGCTGCAAAAGATGGAATCCGATGTTGAAGCGCTGCTTGTCAATCGCGTGGGAGCTGAAGCAGAGTACTTCAAGGTGCCTATAGACGAATGCTATCGGCTCGTCGGGTTAATACGAAAAAACTGGAAGGGTCTTTCTGGAGGCACCGAAGTTTGGACCCAAATACAGAGCTTCTTCTCCGCGCTGAAGGGTCAAGGCGTCGGAAGTCGAGACCATGCCAGAGAAGAGGCCGTTAATGCCTGACCTGCGCTTCCAGGTCGAGAGTTGTGAACCACTTCTCTATGCCGCAGTTCCCATGCTCGGTCTGAAGCTGAAAATCTTCAACCATCCGCTAGAACAAACGATACATACCTTAACCCTGCGTTGCCAGGTGCAGATTGAGCCGGCAAAACGGCGTTATGCCGCTACTGAACAGGCAAAACTTCGGGATCTCTTTGGCGAGCCTGAGCGTTGGGGCAGGACTGTCCGTCCGCTGCTATGGATGAATACCAGCGTTTCGGTCCCAGGTTTTACTGGCGCCACCAGCGTTAACGTTGAATTGCCCTGCAGTTTCGATTTCAATGTGGCCGCAACAAAGTACTTTCACGCGCTGGAATCGGGCGAAATCGCGATATGTGTGATGTTCAGCGGCACGGTTTTTTACGCTGATATAGACGGATCCATGCAAATTACACAGATTCCGTGGGATCGGGAAGTTAATTTCCGTCTATCTGTTGAGGTTTGGAAAAGCGTCATTGACGCGTACTACCCGGAAACGGCGTGGCTATGTCTTCGCCGTGACATCTTCGAACGCCTCTACGATTACAAGGTGCAACACGGCATCCCCACCTGGGAAAAACTTGTAGAGAAGATTCTTCCGCAGGGCACTTCTCAAGGGGCAGAGCCGAATAAAGCCTCTAAGGCTGAGGCTGAGGTGAAAGCGTGAGCTCGCAGATTCCTCAATCGCCGGCGCAAGATCGCGCGAGGGACACTTTAGCCACGGTGGAAAAGATCGCCAATGCGGTGCTCTACGAAGGCTACATGCTTTACCCGTACCGCGCTTCGGCAATCAAAAATCAGCAACGATGGAACTTTGGCACGCTTTACGCCGCTGGTTTTGCCGAAATCCAAAGGCCGGTGGAGCAATCCCGAATGATCACGGAGTGTCTGGTTAACGGCGACCCTGCCGTCACCATTGACATACGCGTTCGTTTTCTTCAGCTGAGCCGCCGTTTCGGCCCGCCCGTTCCGGGCCAGCCTTCGCAATGGGAGGAAGGATTTGAGAAGTCAATTGATGTTTGTGCTCTGCCATTGAGCGCATTGATAGGGCAGCCAAAAACTTTCCCAATAACATTTAACGATTCCGAGACGTCCGACCAGCAGGATCCTCATTCCTCCTTCCGCCACAAGCCTCTGACTGGGACGCTTCTTGTCCGGGCCGAAATGTTGCAGCCAGAGCTTTATAAAGTTCATTTCGAACTGGAAAATAAAACGAAGATCGAGAACGTTGCAATTTGCTCTCGAAACGATGCACTCCTGCAAGCGTTCGTATCAGCGCACTTACTTCTTGCCACTGAGGAGGGTCATTTCATATCACTTTTGGAGCCAACGGATGCTTTCCGTCAGGCGGCCGCGGAATGTAATAACGTCGGTTCTTTCCCCGTACTGGTTTCCGAGGATGGACAAAAGAGGAACGATTCGGGCGCAGGAAAGATCATGCTGTCATCCCCGATAATCTTGTACGACTATCCGACGATTGCTCCTGAAAGTGTCGGCGATTTCTTCGATGCCACCGAGATGGACGAAATGCTTTCCCTTCGCGTTATGACCATGACAGACGAAGAAAAACAGGAAATGCGCGGCGGAGATCGCCGTGCGCGTGCAATCCTGGAACGTACCGAATCTCTTCCAAATGAACACCTGATGAAAGTACACGGCGCCGTTCGTGGAATGCGGAAGGTCCAGCAATAGGCTATGGATGCGAAAGATAAGTTCGGTTTCAGCAATGAGACTTCCATGACAGACCTTGGCGAGATGACCAACTGGGATCCTTTCCCCGAGCGCCCGGCTTTGGAAAGTGTCAGCGTATTCGGGGTGGAACTAAAAAAGGGAGATCGCGTCCGCCTCTGGCCGCAAAAGACGGCTGACATAATGGACATGGCGCTAATTGGTCAGGTCGCGATTATCGAGGCGATTGAACAGGATTATGAAGATAAGATCCAGCTTGCCGTCGTGATTGAGGACGATCCGGGCAGAGACATGGGCTTTCTTCGCCAGCCCGGCCACCGTTTTTTCTTCTCTCCAGATGAAGTTGAACCTGTCGGACAGGAAAACATAGGAGAAATTACGCCGTGAGTGAAATCCCAGCAGCGACGCATCGAATCCTCGTCGCTGGAGTGGGGAATATATTTCTCGGCGACGATGCATTCGGAGTGGAGGTAGCGCAAGCCCTACTACGACGTCCTCGTCCCGCAGGTGTTTCCGTAGTAGATTTCGGCATTCGGGGCTATGACCTGGCGTACGCGGTGTTGGGTTCAGAGAATGCTCACTACGATTCCGTGATCTTGGTGGACGCGTTGCCGCGAGGAGAGGCTCCTGGCACGCTCTACACGATTGAGCCCGACCTCCTCGCCTTAGCAGGCCAGGTCGGCGATCTCTCCTTAAACGGACATGGCATGGACCCCGTAAAGGTGCTACGTTTAGCAATGTCCATGGGAGAAGTGAAGGCGCGAGTCTACGTCGTTGGTTGTGAACCTGGGGATTTCGGGGATGAGTTCGAAGGCCGCATGGGCTTAAGTGCGGCGGTGCAACCTTCGGTTGCAGAAGCGGTACAAATGATCGAAGAACTGGTAAGCAAAATCCTGGCCGCGAAAGCGGTGTGTGTCGTTTGACAAATAGATTTGGAGGCCATATGAGACAGGTTATTTTTGCAGTATTGGGATTGGGTGTCATTACGGTGGTAGCAGCCATGATTCCGGATATCAAACGCTATATAAAAATCAATTCGATGTAGGGCAAATTAAATTCAGCGCGGTTACCAATGCACGAACTGTCGCTCGCAATCAGCATCATAGAAGGCGTCGAAGCCGAGGCTGTGTCCCGCGGGGGACTCAAAGTGGAGGTCGTCTACCTCAGATTAGGCGTCCTGTCGGGCGTAGACAGGGATGCCTTGTTGTTTTCTTACGGAATCGCCTGCGAAGGTACGACACTCGAGGGTTCTCGCATGGAGATTGAAGTTACCCCGCTCTTAGTCTATTGCCCCGAATGCCGCACGGAGCATTCTCCTCCCGCCACACAGTATCTTCGTTGTCCGACCTGTCTGCTACCAGCGCAGGAAATTCGTCGAGGACAAGAACTGGAAGTAACAGGGTTCGAGGTAGCTGCTTGAGCGCCAATCCCCGTCTGGTGGAGGTACGGGAGAAGGTTTTAAAACAAAATGACTTTCTCGCCCGCTCTCTGCGCGCCAAGTTCCGCGAAGGCGGAGTTTATGTTGTCAGTCTGGTTTCCAGCCCAGGCTCCGGTAAGACGATGTTCCTGGAAAAGCTGCTATCGCGCCTGAGTAAAGACCGTCGCGTCGCGGCGCTTGTCGGAGATCTCGCCACAGAGAATGATGCATTGCGTCTGGGACGCGCAACTCCGCAAGTTAGGCAAATTACCACAGGCACGATCTGCCACCTGGACGCGTCCATGATTGAAAGGGCTATCGCCGACTGGGACCTCGGAAAACTTGATTACCTCTTTATAGAAAATGTGGGAAATCTCGTTTGTCCATCGAGCTACGATCTCGGTGAAGAACTTCGCATCGTTCTTCTTTCCGCAACCGAAGGCGAAGATAAACCCCTCAAATACCCCACCATTTTCAACTCCGCCGACGTCGCCATTATCACCAAAATGGATATCGCTGCTGCCTGCGAATTTGACCTGGTAGCTGCTCGGCGAAATATTCAAAACGTTCGCCCTGGGATGGAAGTCTTCGAAGTCTCGGCGAAGACGGGTGTAGGCATGGAGAGCGTGAGGGGTTTTTTAAACCTGCAGGAACTATCGCGACGCAAGTCGGGGTAATTCTTTGTTGGTCCACTTATTTTAAGTTTCACGATTCATCCGCCTATTACAACCTTTCAATTGGGGCGAGCATTGCATTCGCCGTTTTCGCGTGTTTGTGTACACTAGCGCAATCATGAAGCCTGCAAGATTCAGTCCATTTTTGCTGCTGCCCTTAATTCTGCTGAGCACTGGCGCCGTTGCTCAAGAACTCGCTGCCATCCTGGATTCGCTGCCGTCCATCAAGAAGATTGATCAGGTGGCGATCTCACCCGACGGTGCGCGGGTCGCTTACCTCGTGGAGGGGCAACTCTGGGTTGCAACGGTGGCCAACGGAATGCCACAGCGTATTGCGGCGGAGCAGAAACGTGCTGCCCGAGATGTCTCGTGGTCTGCCGACAGCCACCATCTGGCGTGGCTGGGCGATTTGCCGGGAGATGTGCCTTCGTCGGAATTGTGGACCTCATCGTCCGACGGCGGCAACCTCGTGAAACTTGGTGACCTGAAGGGCTACGCACAGGCCCCCCGTTATTCGCCAGACGGAGCTAAGGTCGCCGTCCTTTATATAGAGGATATGCCGCGTATAGCTGGCGCTCTGCAACCCATGACGCCCCTGGCAGGCGTACTGGGCGAAAAGACTTTCGAACAGCGCATCGCGGTAATTGATATCGCGAACAAGAACTTGACGCAGGTCACTCCGGCCGACGTCTATATCTATGAATACGATTGGAGGCCGGACTCCAAAGGGTGGGCGGCAATCGCGGCGCACGGGGCGGGAGACAGCAACTGGTGGGTTGCTCGTCTCTACAGCGTGGATGCAGAAAATGGACAGATGCGCGAAATTTATAAGCCGAAGTGGCAGCTCGCCGACCCTCATGTTTCCCCCGACGGAAAATCCGTAACGTTCATCGAAGGATTGATGAGCGATGAGGGATTGACTGGAGGCGAGATCCACATTGTGTCCGTAGCGGCAGGAGGTGTCCGCAATCTCACGCCGGGGATCAAATCTTCCCCTTCGTCACTCGCATGGACTGGGTCCGACCGCATCAGCTTTGTGGCGAATGTAGACGGCAACTCAGGGTACGCGGTAGTGACTACAACTGGCTATCAGGACGGATCAACTTGGAAGGGATGGACTGGCGAAGAGCTGATTGGCACCAGCACGGATGCATGGGTTCCGGCGGCTTCGTTCTCGCGCGATGGAGCAACGAGCGCGGTGGTGCGGCAGTCCGCGAACACGGCGCCCGAAGTGTGGGCTGGGCCGATGGGGAATTGGAAGCAGATTACACACCTTAATAAAGATGTGAAAGCGATGTGGGGGCCGAGCCGGAACGTGCACTGGATGAATGGAGACACGCGCGTACAAGGGTGGCTGATGCTTCCCAAGAATTACGATCCTGCCAGGAAATATCCTTTAATTGTCAGCGTACACGGTGGACCATCGTGGGCGTGCACATCGAAGTGGCAGGCGGGCGGCATGGGTGACTTGACGGCTGCGTCGCTGCTGGGTTGGTTCGTTCTCTGTCCAAATCCGCGCGGAAGTTTTGGACAGGGGGAAGCGTTCACGCAAGGCAACGTGAAGGATTTTGGGGGAGGGGACTATCGCGACATCATGGCCGGGGTGGACGCGATAACCAAGGATTTTCCGATTGACCAGAAGCGGTTGGGAATCAGGGGACATAGCTACGGCGGCTACATGACGATGTGGGCAGAGACGCAAACGTCGCGATTCGCGGCAGCCGTGGCAGGGGCCGGGCTTTCCGATTGGCAGAGCTACTATGGGCAGAACGATATTGACGAGTGGATGATCCCGTTCTTCGGGGCATCGGTGTACGACGATCCGGCGGTATACGAAAAGTCAGACCCGATTCGCTTTGTGAAGAAAGTGAAGACGCCTACGCTGATCCTCGTGGGCGACCGTGATGGTGAAGTGCCGATGGCGCAGTCCATCGAGTGGTATCACGCGCTAGGAACCATGA
>JALYIM010000093.1 GCA_030775785.1 Acidobacteriota bacterium | reverse complement strand
CTTCGATTTGATGTCTTTCGCCAGAAAACGGTCGGTGCGGCAAAGCAGGATGTCAGGTTGTATTCCGATGCTGAGCAGTTCTTTAACTGAGTGCTGCGTGGGCTTGGTCTTCAGTTCCTGCGCCGCGGCTATAAACGGAACCAGCGTTACATGCATGAACAGCGTGTTTTCGCGCCCCAGCTCCTGGCGCATTTGCCGAATCGCTTCCATGAACGGCAATGACTCGATATCGCCGACAGTGCCGCCGATCTCAACGATGGCGACGTCAACATCTTGTGCGACTTTTTTCATTGCGGACTTAATCTCGTTGGTAACGTGCGGAATGACCTGCACGGTTTTCCCCAGATAATCCCCGCGCCGCTCTTTGGCGATGATCTGCTCGTAGATTCTGCCGGTAGTCCAATTGTTGTCGCGGGAAAGCTTCGCGTGCGTAAAGCGCTCGTAGTGGCCGAGGTCAAGGTCGGTTTCCGCGCCGTCGTCGGTGACGAAGACTTCTCCATGCTGAAAGGGGGACATGGTGCCCGGATCTACGTTCAGATAGGGATCGAACTTCATCAGGTTCACTTTGAGTCCGCGACTTTCGAGTAGGCAGCCGATGGAGGCGGCCGCCAGTCCCTTGCCCAATGAAGAAACCACACCGCCGGTTACAAAGATGTACTTTGCCGACATCGAGTCCTCACCTTAAATTGTCTTTGGAATTTTGTGCAGGCTGGGTGCACGATCAATTATGCCAGAAAAATTATGAGAAGCAAATCAATTTGCGGGTTATGAAAATAACAGCCTCGTCCACGAATTCTTCGTCTGATTTCGGTCTGCCGATTATGCTGGCGAGGGATTTTGCGGTAAAGTCGAAAACCAGATAGCGCAAGCCTACGATGGCAGCCGCCGACACAATAGACCGGTATCAACGACAGGACGATCAGCAAGTGCACGCCGGCATGCCAGCTGGGCCGTGCACGATGGTAATTTTTGGGGCTGCGGGCGATCTCACGAAACGAAAATTGGTCCCGGCTCTCTTCAACCTGGCAAAGGCAAATCTTCTCCCCGAGCATTTCGCCGTTATAGGCGTGTCGGTAGACGACTTGACGCTCGAGCAGTTTCGCATGCAGGTTACCGGATTTCTGCCACCCGAAGACCACGGAACTCCGGCCTGGGACTTATTTAGGCAGCGCATCTTTTATGAGCGCGGAGATTTTGCAGATCCCGCAACCTACTCCACTCTTGAAAAGCGCCTGGCTGAATTGGACCGCACTCTTCAAACTCAGGGCAATTATTTGTTTTACCTGGCGACAGCTCCTAAATTTTTTGCGCAAATTGTGAAGCAGCTGGGCGCAGCCAGTCTCTCGAACCAGGATGCAGGTCATTGGCGTCGCGTGGTAATCGAAAAACCCTTTGGAAACGATCTCGAGTCTGCACGCGCTTTGAATCGCGATATTAAAAGCGTTCTGCAGGAAAATCAGATTTATCGCATTGATCATTACCTGGGCAAGGAGACCGTCCAGAACATAATGGTTTTCCGGTTCGACAACGCAATCTTTGAACCCATCTGGAATCGCCGCTACATTGACCACGTCCAGATCACGAATGCGGAAACCGTCGGCGTCGAGCAGCGCGGCGGATACTTCGATACTGCGGGTACCCTGCGCGACATGGTTCCCAATCACATGATGCAGTTGCTCAGTCTGATTGCCATGGAGCCTCCGGTTTCATTTCAAGCGGACGCAGTGCGCGATGAGCAGGCTAAGGTCCTGCATGCGATTCAACCGCTGGACTCCGAGGACGTTCTGCAGCGCAGCGTTCGCGGACAGTATGGCGAGGGCGATTCCGGTGGCGAGAAAGTTCCGGGCTATCGCACCGAGCCGGGCGTGTCTCCGGAATCACGGACTGAAACTTTTGTCGCGTTGAAGTTGAACATTGATAATTGGAGATGGGCGGGCGTGCCGTTTTATCTGCGCACCGGCAAGCGTCTGCATCAGCGTCACACCGAGATTACGATCCAATTCAAACGCACTCCCTTTCAGATGTTTCGCAACGCTCCTTTCCACAAGCTCCATACCAATACGCTGGTGATACAGATTCAGCCGGTGGAAGGAATATCCTTAAGTTTCGGAGCAAAGATTCCCGGCGCCGTGCTGCGCGTGGGATCGGTGGATATGAGTTTCGAATACTCGCGATATTTCGGAGCGGACGCTTATACCGGCTACGAGGTTTTGCTCTACGACTGCATGATTGGTGACGCGACGCTTTTTCAACGCGCCGACATGGTCGAAGCGGGATGGACAGTCGTGGATCCGGTGCTGGATGTCTGGAAAGCCCTGCCGCCGCGCAGGTTTCCTAATTACGCGGCCGGTTCATGGGGGCCAAAGGACGCGGACGAACTGCTGGCAAATGACCAGCGGCAATGGAGGAAAATCGAGCCATGATTCTCGCGGGAGAAATCGGCGGCACTCGCATACGGCTGGCGGCGTTTGAGGTTGAAGGCAGCAAGTTAAGCTGCGTAGTCGAAAAGCTTTATCCGAGCCAGGGACACAATAGTCTGGCGGATGTCATTGCTACATTCATCACTGGAGAAGGCATCCCGGTACACAGCGCATGCTTCGGCGTCGCTGGACCCGTGCGCAACGGACAAAGCAAAATTTCTAATTTGCCTTGGACCATCAATTCCAAAGAATTAGCGCAACAACTGAAACTCCCTTCGGTCGGGCTGCTCAATGATCTTGAAGCATACGCCTATGGAATTGACGCACTCGAATCTAAAGACTTTGTAACTTTGAGTGAAGGTTCGGAGGACGCAGAGGGAAATCGGGCAGTGATTTCCGCCCGCACGGGGCTCGGAGTTGCAGGGCTCTACTGGGACGGGTTTCGGCATCATCCTTTCGCGTGCGAAGGTGGGCACTCTGATTTCGCTCCTAAGAGTACTCTGGAAATGGAACTGCTGAGTTATCTGCAGAGGAAATACAAGCGTGTGAGCTGCGAGCGGATTCTTTCGGGACCGGGAATCAAAAACATTTACGACTTCCTTCGCGACAACAAAAAAGCAGAAGAGCCGGAGTGGTTGAAAAAGCAAATCAATGAGGCGCCGGATCCTCCTGCCCTGATTTCCAAGCTGGCGGCGGAAAACAAGGCTGCGATTTGCGATCACGCCATGTCCATATTTGTGGCAATTTACGGCGCGGAGACGGGAAATTGCGCGCTGAATTTCATGTCCACGGGTGGGATTTTTATCGGCGGAAGCATCGCGGCTAAAAACCTATCGAAAATGAAAGAACCGCATTTTATGAATGCGTTCTTCGACAAGGGGCGCATGTTGCCGCTGCTCAAAGAAATGCCTGTGAAGATTGTGCTGAATGATGATGCCGGATTGATGGGAGCCGCACGCTATACCCTGGTGCAAAAAGCGTTCCGGACGGCGGAGCGAGGTTGAGTTTGACCGGGCCATCCCTCATGGGCTAACAGCCGTCCAGAGCGGTCATCGAACAAATCGGATTTTTCTCAGGATGACAACTACACAGGGAGCGGAGCAAACTGCTCGGCTTCAGTTGACCCAGCAAGCGCCGTCGTTGACGATGCTCCCCCAGCTATCACCTGCGTCACCGCGTCGAAATAGCCTGTCCCAACGAAGCGCTGGTGCTTTACTGCTTCGTATCCATGCTGTTGCTCGCTGCCAAATTCTTTTTGCTGCAGCTCGGAATACGCCGCCATGCCCGACACTTTATATTTCCGCGCGAGCTCGAACATGCTGAGGTTCAGAGCATGGAATCCTGCGAGAGTGACGAACTGGAATTTGTATCCCATGCGTCCGAGTTCAACTTGAAATTTCGCAATGGTCTCGTCATCCAGTTTTTTCTTCCAATTGAATGATGGCGAACAGTTGTAGGCCAGTAGTTTTCCGGGAAATTGGGCATGGACTGCGTCCGCAAACTTTTGCGCATCTTCGAGATTGGGCTCCGAAGTCTCGCACCACAAAATGTCTGCGTAGGGAGCATAAGCAAGCGCCCGAGCAATGGATGCTTGCACGCCTCCACGAATGCGGAAAAAGCCTTCGGCGGTCCTCTCCCCAGTAATGAATTCACGGTCTCGCGGATCCACATCAGTGGTCAGCAGTTGTGCGCTATCGGCGTCAGTACGCGCCATGATCAGCGTCGGCACACTCAACACGTCAGCAGCAAGGCGGGCGGCGACAAGTTTTTGGATCGCTTCCACGGTGGGGACGAGAACTTTTCCGCCCAGGTGCCCGCACTTCTTGGCCGAAGAAAGCTGGTCTTCAAAGTGAACGCACGCTGCCCCCGCTTCGATCATGGCCTTCATCAATTCGAAAGCGTTCAGGTTTCCACCAAAGCCGGCTTCAGCATCAGCGACCAAAGGCGCGAACCAATTTACGTCTTCATCTGATTCCGCATGATGAATCTGGTCTGCACGCACCAACGCCTGGTTAATTTTCCGTACAAGGTTGGGTACGCTGTCCGCAGGATACAGGCTTTGGTCGGGATACATCTGCCCCGCACCGTTGGCATCGGCCGCGACCTGCCATCCGCTGACATAAATTGCGGAGAGTCCTGCCTTGATTTGCTGGATGGCCTGATTGCCGGTCATCGCGCCCAGAGCCGCGACGTAATTTTCGCTATGCAGCAGGTCCCAGAGCCGCTCGGCACCGTGGCGCGCTAACGTGTATTCAATTCGCATGCTGCCACGCAGCCGTTCTACATCTTCGCTGCTATAAGGGCGCGTAATCCTCTCCCAGCGCGATAACGATGCGCCATTTATCTTTGCGGAAGAACCATTTCCATTACGACCGACCACGTTGTGCCCGTTACCATTAGTTTTATTTCCATTGGTTCTCATGACAGCTCCTCCGATACGGACGAACTCTTGAATACTTCTGTCGCCAATTCCTGACTCAACTCGGATCAAATTCTCCACCCAGAATCATCGCTTCACTGATTCTCCGCGCCCCACGGAACGTCTCCTCCGTGCCCAGATCACTCCGCTTCGAATCTTCCAGAATTTTCTCCAACTCTTCATCGAACAGTTGACCTATTAATTCCGGCGTGTGCGCGACCGCGTTTCCTGCCTCATCAGCCACGGTTGTCCGATCACTATGCTGCATTCGCTGGGCAATCATCAGGCGATAGATGCGGTCGGTCGCGAGGTCCTCCATGTATCCGTCAAGCAAGCTGGCGCCTTTTCCGTTCAACACGCCATTGCGGTAGCGGATTACGGTCTTAACCGCCGCGCGCGTTCCTTCCAAAGTTCTCTTTCCAATGTTCTTTGGAGAAGGCCGCAGATCTGGATAGCGCTCGGCGTGCGGCTTGCGTGCGCGTATCTGATTGGGAACCGGAAATTGCTCCAGTGCGATCTGATTCTGATCAGGATGTCCCGTCCAGGCGCCATCCATCCCGCAATTTGCTTCGTTCTTTTTATCCTTCTCAAGCGCTTCCAGGGCGCGTGCATTCAGGTCCGCGTCGGTGCGGCTGGGATAAAGAGCGGTCATTCCGCCAATCGCGAGCGCACCGCGTTTGTGGCAAATCTCCGGCATTAACTCTCGCAAATTCTGGAAGAACGGAACATCGTGCGGAATCGTATTGCGATCGGGCAGCACCCATTCCGGATCGTTCAAATTGAAATGAATCAGACTGGCCATGTAATCCCAGCGGCCCAAGTTCAATCCCAGAATATGGTCGCGCAAATTGTAGAGAAATTCTTCCATCTGAAATGCCATGGGATGAGATTCCACCAGCGCCATGCACTTGATGTAATCGCGCGGCCATCCCCGCATTTCGGCGATCGTTTCAAACAGATCGCGCCACCAGAGGGCTTCCTCGGCAGACTCAGATTTCGGAATGTAGAATGCCAGCGGCGTTTTTAATTCCGCAGGATCCACTTCAAAAGCAATGCTGGCTACATCGAAGAGCGAGGCAGAGGTCAATTCCTGTCGGACAAGTCCACCCTGATGAATATGCAAGCCACGTGGCCTGATCCAAATTACCGCTGAGCTGGGTTTGATCCCCACAAGCTTGTCGCGCTTCTTGTCGAAGTATGTCAGAGTGCCACGCAGGGCGCCCATAATGTTGAACCGCCCCAGTTGCTGGTGGTCCCACTCGTTCACCATGGAATCTTCCAGATCGAGCATCACCCCGGGAGCCCCCGAGTTAAGCATCTTCACCACCAGCTCGGCCTCGTCGGCCGGCCCGGTCATCTGGTTGCGCTGGTCCTGGCACCAGGCTGGCAATTCGATTCTCCAGCCTCCGCGTACCTGGGCTCCGGGGAAAAGGTTCGTTGGCTTGAGACCGTCGTGAGACTCCTCAAGCACGCATTTTCGTTCCTGCAACAACTCCTGCTGCCAGGGTGCGAACCTCTGGTGTAAGGGCAAGAAGAAGTCAAGAAATCCCTCCGGCAAGTCGCGGGTGGGATCATAGTCATTGGGCGGCGCGTTCAGGTGGAAGCCGTTGGGCGAAGCGACCTTCACAGACGAAATGGGCATACCGGAATCCCCTACGATTCTGCTAGATTTTCAGCCGCGCCACTGCGGCGACCAGCAATCAGATTGTGGGTGACGCCCCTGCCATGGTCAAACTGAATGTTTCTATCGCGACGATCATATTTAGTTATCAGCGATCGAATTATTGATAAGCATTTCGTGTTAGAGTGATAGAAATTAATGATCACCGGGGAGTATCCCGATTAAGCAGAAGCAAGATTCGAGGTCAAAGTTCTGCACGTGGATAGGTTATGGAACTGAATCAGATTGAAACTTTTCTCGCGGTAGCGACTTTCGGCGGGTTCCACCGTGCAGCCGAGGCGCTGCGCATCAGCCAGCCGGCTGTGAGTGCCCGCATCAAAGCTTTGGAGCAATCCCTGCGCGTTAAACTGTTCACCCGTTCGCGCTCCGGACTTACGGTTTCAGAGGCAGGAAGGATTTTTAAGTCTCACGCCGAGGAAATCCTCCGTGCCGCCTCAGTCGCCCGGCAATCGGTGCAGGAGCTTCAAACCACGGCGGCTGGACCACTGCAGATCGCAGCCGGGCTATCAATCTGCGTGTACTTTCTTCCCGACGTTCTAAAGCGTTTCAACAAAACTTACCCCAGTCTCACTATCAATTTGCGGTCTGGACATTCCAAGGAAGTTCTTGACATGGTGTTGAGCGGTCAGGCGGAGATTGGATTGGCGCGATCATTGAATCATCCGGAGATCGAGACTCTGAGCCTGCGCGACGATCCGCTGTTGTTGGTCGCCCATCCCAACCACGCCCCCAAGGGGATGCGGCGAGCGCGTCTCGAAGAAGTGGCCAACTGGCCCCTGATTTTTTACGAGCGCGGTTCCAGCGATTGGACTTTGACTCATAGTCTATTTCGCCGCGCTGGCTTGCTTCCTAACGTAGCGTTGGAGGTTGACACGATCGAGACCGCTAAAAGGATGGTTGAGCGCGAGCTGGGCATGGCGTTTCTGCCGCAGCTCGCGGTGGTTAACGAGATTCGCGCGGGCAAGTTGTGCACTTTGCAGATCCCTGACGAAGGCACTCTGCGCCGAAGTCTGGATGCGATTCATCCGCGGCACCGTCCCCTAAGGCCTGAAGCGCTCGCATTTCTGAAGGTGGTTCAGGATGCAGCCAATGAGGGTTCTGCAATCACTCGCAAGTCCCGGCGACTTCCCGTAAAACAACGCAAGAAAGAAAGTAGACAAAAATAGAGTTTCTGCGGCTGGCGGTGGGAATATCATTCCCCTATGCTTGAAAGTTTCTCAGAATGTCTCGACGGGCAAACCTTCAGCGATTGGAGCAGACTTCTTCATACAGCACGCACCCAGGTTGCTCGAAAGCCAGGAGACGAAGAAGATGATGACGATGAGGACGACGAGAATGACAAGGCGCCGTCAGATGACGACGAGGACGACCAGGGTTACTCAGAATGAAGTCTCTTCGGAGTCAGGGTAATCGCGATCACACTGACGAGAACTAGCACGGTTCCGAGGATTGTGCGCGCACCCACGACCTCGCCTCCCAAGAAGTATCCCAGAACGACGGCGACCACCGGATTCACGTAAGCGTAGGTGCCAACTTTCGTCGGTGACTCGTAGTGCAAGAGCCAGACGTAAGCGGTAAAGCCGATAATGGATCCGGCAATAATTAGATAGACGAGGGCTAACCAGGCATTCCAGGAAACCGCCCCCGGAGTGAAGCCCTTGAACTCACCTGTAAGACCAGCCAGGACGAAGAGCTGCGCTCCTCCACTAAGCATTTGGGCACCGGCGCTCATCGGCTTTGACGGAGGCAACGGAATGCGCCGTGTAACGATGGCTGCCACCGACCAACTGAATGCGGCAAAGATCAGGGCGAGTGTTCCCCTGCGATCAATAGGAAGTTCGCCCAAGCTCAACGAGTTATTCATCAGCACGGCAACTCCAAGAATGCCGACGAGCAGAGCCATCCCCAGGCGCCAGGTAAGCCGCTGTGTGCGCAGAAAAACGATCTCGAGCAGGGTCATGAAAACTGGAATGCATGCCAGCACCACGGCGGCAATGCCTGAGGGAACCCTCTGCTCGGCCCAAAAGAGACAGCCGTAATCCAGAACGAAAATCACCATCCCCAGAAAGGATGCTCCGATCCATTGTCGCGGAGTGGGATTGGGAGTACCGGTCGCTCGCAACCAGGCAAAGAGAATTAAGCCGGCGGCAAAAAAACGGAAGGCAGCCAGCAGGAAAGGCGGAACTTCATTTACACCAACTCTAATCGCATAAAACGTGGATCCCCAAACGAAATAAATAATTCCGAATGCGAGCAGAATTTTCCATGATGCCGGACGCACGGTCGTTTCCATTCTGCTTTTCCTCGCCAGTCAGCCTCGTGGTGTTCATGCGGACAACGTTGTCAGACACTTCAATATACCGGAGAACAATCAGGGATTTTTTTGGCGTAAAGATAAAAGATAAAGTAAAAAAAGGCTGCTACTTGCGGTAAGTTTTCTTCTGTTGAGTTCTGGAATTGATTACTGTGAACGTGCCATTTGGTTCGACAAGGACCTTTATGTAATTTCCTTTGTCAGGCTTCTCGTCGAGATTGGCGATCATTTCTGGCGCAACGTTGTTCTCTTTGCCGCCCTCGATTGCATAATGCAATTGCCAGAAGCCTTCCAGCCCAGGAGAATCATGAATGATCTGCCAGGCGCCTGGGCTCGCACCTTTGTCTGCTCCGTTATCCATGAGAGCTACTCGCGGATGCATTCCCCAGACCAAGGACTTTGAATTGGAAAGCGAGGCTCCGTGATGGGTCACGATGAATAGGTCCACGTGGCCGACAAGATTATTCGGACACACAAGTTCTAATTCTCTATCTTTTGTGAGATCTCCAAGATCAATCACGCGAAACTTGCCATACGTAATTAAGGTTCCCAAAGAGCGTGCGTTTTCGGTTTTATCAACGGGAGGCGTAGACTCATCCGGGCAATAAGAGTTCGCCTCTCCCGCTCCAGGCAAAGGTGAATCAATGCGTGCGCCCGCCGCCGTTAACACTTTCACCGTGATTCCTGCAATGGGTAATCCGTCCCCCGGCTTTACTGTGAGGCGCTTAGCCTGCGAGGCTGCCTTCTCATATGCCGCGAAATCTTCCCGCGGATCGTTCGTGTCTTCTTGATTAGCACCATGGTCCACAAATGTTCCAATCTTGATGTGCTTCGCGAGCGAAGGAACCCCGCCGACGTGGTCGCGATGATAATGAGTGATCAGGACGTAATCGAGCTGGTTAATTCCCGCTGCCCTGGCGGCTTCTACGATACGGGTTGCATCGCGACCGCCGGGCCATCCAGTATCGATGAGCAGAGATTGTCCCGAAGGACTCACAATCAGGGTTGCCTGGCCACCCTCCACGTCAACCAGATAAATCTGCATCGGCTTTGGTTTCGCAAATGCACTCGAAAGCAAGAAGGTGCAGATGAGAACGCTAACAAGAGCGTGGGAGAAAAGCCTGCAGATAATTTTCACCTATTTTCCCTTTTTATCTTTTCATGCCTCGAGACTGCTTGAGGGCGATGTAAGTTACGCTATCCCACGAATTGTGGATTCCGACAAAGAACAACAGCAGGCTGGAAACCGCAACCAACGCAAGCGACACGCCCGGTCTGCGCAGGATCAGCACCGCTCCGCCGACCAGTGCCAGATACGCGACGATCGGAAGCGCGGCGTACCACAACCAGTCTTCAACGTCGGGAGCATAACCGGACTGGCGTCGAGCATGTCTGTTACGTTGATGGCATAGGCCAATCCTGCTACCCCAAAAGCCCCCAAAACGAAACCGGCGTTGCGAAGGTTGTCCCATGGAGCGCTGAGAACCGCCGAAATTAGCAGGGCTGCGCAAAAGTGCACAACAGTGGGAGTTCCAAATGCGCGTACCGCCTGCATGGTGGCCGGTGACGGGCCTTCCGCAATCAAGGCCATCACCACAAACTGCAAACCGGTCAGGGCGCCTGCCGATGAACCGACGATGACATAGAAGTTTTCCCAGTGGGCGAGGGGCGAGACAATGGTTTCTTCGAAGATCACAAGATTCCTTCCCCTGAATTTTTCGAGGACGGCACTATCGGAGACAAATTATTCAGCCAGCGCCGCCTATGTACTATATATATTTCCACCATCATTATTAGATCGCCAAGCGCGAATTTTTTGAAGAAGGGTCGCTCGTCGGCTTGAGTTTATTTCTGAAGAGCCCAAACCACCTTGGGTCCATGCCGACGTCTGGACTGAGTAGCAGTCCCACTCGCCCCTCCTAAACGGATGCTATTTCGACGTAAACGCCTTCAATTTCAATCCTCACGGCACCAACCATAATTACGAAATCTTTATGGACTTTTTAGACCTCTTTTATGCGCGGTCGTCTTAAATCGAAAGAGGTTGGAGGGGATGAGTTTCCGCGAGGGAATTATGAGTCCACCTCCAAGAATTACGGTAGAGGGAATCGTGGCCAGATCATGCGTCTCATTACAATTTTAACTTCCATTTTCTTAGTTAGCGTCCCATATGTTCAAAGCCAAAACACCTCGAACAATGCACCCGCACGCGGGCCAGCTACTACTCCCGAGCAAGTCAAGTCTTCGAATGACGGCAGCAATGCGGAAACTATGCGGGAACTGGACCTAATGCGAACTCGTATTCGCGAGTTGGAAGATGAGATGAAGGCGAATAGGACGGCCCTCCCCCCGAAGGAGGTCGTGGTTAGTGAGTCTTCATCATCAAAGGCCGAACTCCGAACGCCCGTGACGATTGACATCAAGCCAGGGAAAGAAGAACCTTTCGCCTTCGCCGATTGGACTTGGCTAAACGGAAACCCGCGCACGAAAGAACCTGTATTCGATTCGAAGTTCTTTACGCCTGAGGTCCGAGTTGATGTCGCATATCATTATGACTTCAACCACCCTAAGGACGATACGATTGGAGGGTCTAGCGAGGTTTTCCGCTCAAACGAGGTAGGACTTACACACCTAGGTATAGGCGGGGATTTCCATCATGACCATGTTCGGGCCCGCGTGCTGAGCCAAATCGGCTTGTATTCCACGGCCACGCCTCGCAATGACGCCAGCCCTACACGCGGCCAATGGGACTTGGCCAATGCCTACCGATATGTGAATGAGGCATACGGTGGATATCACTTCGACGCACTTCATGGTATTAACGTGGACGCCGGCATTTTTCTCTCGTACGTTGGTCTGTTTAGCTTCTATCAGTTTGATAATTGGTCCTACCAGCCGTCTTATGTATCATCAAACACACCGTGGTTCTTCACCGGCATGCGCATCCAAGTTTTCCCCACGACGAAGTTAAAGATCGAACCTTGGATCATCAACGGCTGGCAATCATACGGACGTTTTAACGGGAGGTTGGGGTTCGGAGGGCAGGTCCTGTATCGACCGACAGGATGGTTTTCGGTTCTCTCCAACAACTATGGAGCGGGCGCCGACGCGTTGGGCATTCCGACCCGCACTCGCTATCACACCGATAACAGCATTGAAGTCAAGTACTACGATCGTCCAGTGCGGTTCCTGGACAAGATGGCACTCTCCCTCACGGGCGATGCGGGCTGCGAAAGCGGAGGCGGCGTCAGTTGCACCGGAAATAAAAAGGACGCTCAGGGTCAAATCGTTGCTTTCAAGCAGAGTTTCCTAGGATATATGCTTTATAACCGCTTCTGGTTTCATCGCGACCGTTACGCGGTTACGATCGGCGGCGGAAAGATCAATAATCCTGGACGCTATCTAGTTCTCCTGCCACCAATCAATGGAGCCACGGCCACGTCTGGCACTCCATATTTCACCGAGAATCCGGGAGACCAGTTCAAAGCTTGGGATGTTTCAGGCACGTACGATTACATGCCGAGCCAGTACATCACTTTCCGATGGGAGTTCAATCACCGCCACGCCAATGTGCCCTACTTCAGCGGCCCCGATGGAATGACGCCCTCGGGCGGAAACACCGGCAGCCCAGGTTCACTTGTTGCAGGGTTCCAACCCGATCTGCGCCATACGGAGGATCGCGGCACCATGGCTATCCTGGTGAAGTTCTAGTTCGGATGGAGACGCACTTAGAAGGCCACAGGACTTTATCTAGCTCAGCCTTATGACCGTCCCGATTGCGCTTCCAGTGCTCCGGGGATTGTGCGCTGTTGCAATCCACTACACAACTCTACACAATCATTTCTCGCCTATCATTGACGATGTTGTTTCCCGCTTACGTTTGGATAATTTCCACTGAGGTAATGGAAGTATGGCAGCCCAGATGTTTCCCGCGAATATTCTCGTGGTGGACGACGAATCACAAATCACTCGTGTCTTAAAGACCGCTCTATCCAGCAAGGGTTATGCAACGCGGACCGCCGCCGACGGCTACGACGCTTTACACGTTATGGAGGAGTGGAGTCCTGATTTAGTAGTTACGGATTTAAGCATGCCGAATATGGATGGCCTGGGTCTTTGCAGACATTTGCGAAAAACATCCCAGGTTCCAATCATCGTCCTTTCGGTGAAGGGGGAGGAGCGCATCAAAATCGAGGCCTTGGACGCGGGTGCGGACGACTACGTGACCAAGCCATTCAACATCAATGAACTCCTCGCGAGAGTAAGAGCTGCACTGCGGAGAGTTGCCGCCTCGGAAGAGCAGGAGCAAGAAGCCATTCACATCGGCCATTTCAGCATAGATTTGCAGACCCGAACCGTGAGAGTAAAGGAACGCGAAATTCATCTGACTCCGAAGGAATTTGATCTCCTTGTATACATGGCGCGAAATTCAGGAAAAGTGATCACCCATCGGGCAATGCTTTCTCACGTCTGGGGACCAAATAGCGTCGAGCAACCAGAATATCTAAGGGTTTTGGTCGGCCATTTACGAAAGAAGTTGGAAACGAGCGAGATTCCCGAATACATCATTACAGACCCGTGGGTAGGGTATCGCTTCGAGCCTGGCACTTAAATAAGCGTCATAGGACTTCACCACACTCGCAATAATCCGACCTTCCGCTTTGGTTTCGTGCATTCCCAAACTTCCATTTCTCCTTTACAGACTTTTTATGAAGTTTTTATACGAACTTTATGGAGGCTTCGCTTAAATAAAGCTTGTTAGCCCGTGACGAGATGTACCACTGGCAAGGAGATTCCAATGATTTCGAGGACAGTCGCTTTTGCGCTGTGCCTCATGGGTGTCGCATTTTATCTTCTGTTTCTTTGGGCATTGATCGCAGATTACAAACTGCGACGCTCTTCTGAGCGCTCGGCCGCCCAACGTAATGGTGCGACATCCCAGAACGGGAGCCCTATCCGAACGCAATTGAGATTCGGTAGCCAAACAACGGCTGTGACAGCCCGCCGTTTAACGCGCGAGACGCGTGAGGGATTTTTCCCTCCGCTATAGAGTGCGAAGGCAAATGAGTAATGGAGTGGACAGGAAGCCCGAGCATCTGCATGAAAGTTACACCGGAGGCTGAAGATGACTGACTTGATTTTTGCTGCATTAACCGTGGCATTTTTTGCTCTTTCAATTGGTTATGTGCATTTTTGCGATCGCATGAAGTAGGTGAGATAAGCCATGAGCATGGAGTCGGTGATGATGCTGATAGTTAGTGGTTTTACGATGGCATATCTGATTTACGCGTTACTGCGTCCGGAGAAATTTTGAGATGACGGCGAACGGCTGGTTTCAAATACTGTTTTTTTTGGCACTGATCTTCATCGTCACCAAGCCGATGGGGATTTTTATGTCGAAAGTCTTCAATCGTGAGCGCACATTCCTGGATCCGGTCTTGCGTCCTGTTGAAAAACTCCTCTACCTAGGAACCGGCGTGGATGAAAATTACGAGATGAAATGGACTGAGTATGCACTATCCATGCTGCTGTTCAGTGCTGTCTCAATGCTTCTGCTGTATTTGATTGAACGCCTGCAAGGATTTTTACCCTTCAACCCTCAGCACTTTGGGGCAGTCAGCCCCGCAGCGCTGGCCTTTAACACCGCCGCCTCATTTACCACTAACACTAATTGGCAAAACTATTCCGGCGAAGCTGTGATGAGCTATTTCACACAGATGGCGGGGCTTGCTTACCACAACTTCGTTTCCGCCGCAGTGGGTATTGCACTGGCCATAGCATTCATTCGGGGTATCTCGCGACGACAGATGCAAACCATAGGAAACTTTTGGGTAGATATGGTCCGTAGTTGCCTCTGGATACTCTTACCATTCTGTATCGTAGGTGCTCTGCTGCTGGTTTCCCAGGGAGTAGTGCAGAACCTCCGGCCATATGACAAGGCAACTCTCGTACAACCGATGGACACACAAAGAGTTGGCCCAGACGGGAAGCCTGTTTTGAGCTCAGATGGCAAACCTGTGATGGATGAGATTACCGTGCAGACCATCGCACAGGGACCCGTCGCCTCGCAGGAAATTATCAAGCAGTGGGGTACCAACGGCGGTGGCTTTTTTGGAGCAAATAGTGCGCATCCCTTCGAAAATCCCACTCCTTTCTCCAATCTCATTGAGATGTTTGCGATTTTCGCCATTTCCGCAGGTCTGACCTACACGCTGGGCAGAATGACAGGATCGCAGCGGCACGGTTGGGCGGTGTGGGCCGCGATGGCAACTCTGTTTCTAGCGGGTGTAACAGCCACCTACTGGGCCGAATCGCGTGGCAACCCTCTTCTTGCCGGCGTTGATCAACGGACAAGTACTCAACAATCCGGCGGCAACATGGAGGGCAAGGAGGTTCGCTTCGGTATCGCGAATTCTGCTTTATTCGCTACCGCCACCACAGATGCCAGTTGCGGAGCGATCAACGGATGGCACGACTCGTTCACACCGCTAGGCGGCATGATTCCGTTAATTAACATTATGTTGAGCGAGGTGATATTCGGCGGAGTCGGCTCCGGAATGTACGGCATGCTGATATACGTCGTCCTGGCGGTCTTTATAGCTGGTCTTATGGTCGGCCGGACTCCTGAGTACCTCGGTAAGAAAATTGAGGCGTACGACGTCAAAATGGCAATGCTCGTGGTTTTGGTATTTCCCCTGGTCATTCTGGTCCTTGCAGGTTTGTCCGTCGTTCATCCGTACGGTACGTCAAGTATTTCTAATCCAGGACCTCATGGACTAACTCAGATCCTCTATGCGTATACATCGCAGGCGGGCAATAACGGTTCCGCGTTTGGTGGGCTGAGCGGTAACACAGATTGGTACAACGTTTCGGGTGCCTTGACGATGCTCATCGGACGATTCCTGATGATCGTCCCGATGTTGGCGATCGCCGGAAGTTTGGCAGGCAAAAAGTATGTACCGCCGTCGCTGGGCACGTTTCCTGTGACCACGCCGCTGTTTACCGTGCTCTTGATTGGCGTGATCGTGATTGTTGGGGCGCTCACATTTTTCCCCGCGCTTAGCCTGGGTCCAATTCTCGAGCACTTACTGATGGGCGCGGGCAAAACTTTCTAGAGGCATCCAACTATGGCGAAAAAGAGAGCTATATGGGAATGGGAAATCGTACGGCGCGCAATGTGGGAAGCTTTTGTGAAGCTCGATCCACGAAAGATGATGGGGAATCCCGTCATGTTCGTAGTGGAGATCGGAAGTGTAATCACTTCAGTATTGCTGTTCAAACACGGAACTGACTTCAAGTTTAATTTACAGATCACGTTTTGGCTTTGGTTCACCGTCATATTTGCCAACTTTGCGGAGGCTATGGCCGAAGGCCGCGGCAAAGCACAGGCTGATACCTTGCGCAAGGCGAGATCTGAAACCCTTGCCAACCGCCTTACTGGTAGCAACGGGAATGCCGAGCGGGTGCCGAGCTCTGAATTGCGTGCCGGAGATATAGTTTTGATTTCCGCAGGAGAGTTGATTCCGTCCGATGGCGAAATCATCGAGGGCGTCGCTTCGGTGGACGAGTCAGCTATCACCGGCGAATCCGCGCCTGTAATCCGAGAATCGGGCGGAGACCGCTCAGCGGTGACGGGGGGAACCCGCGTCCTTTCCGACAAAATAAAAGTAAAAATCACCTCGAATCCCGGCGAGACGTTCCTTGACCGCATGATTGCACTAGTCGAAGGGGCAGAACGACAGAAAACGCCAAATGAAATTGCCCTCAATATTTTGCTCGCTGGCTTGACCATCATTTTTCTAATGGCGGTAGTAACGCTTCAACCGTTTGCGATTTACTCCGGCTCTCCCCAGACAGTGTTTGTTCTGGTATCACTTTTAGTGTGTCTAATTCCCACAACAATTGGAGGACTGCTGTCGGCAATCGGAATCGCTGGTATGGATCGTTTGGTCCAGCACAACGTACTGGCAATGTCAGGACGTGCCGTAGAAGCAGCTGGAGATGTAAATACCTTGCTGCTCGATAAAACCGGAACAATCACTCTCGGGAACCGTCAAGCTGCACAGTTCATCCCGGCACCCGGAGTCAGCGAAGAAGAGCTTGCCGATGCCGCCCAACTATCTTCGCTGGCGGACGAGACCCCAGAGGGCCGCTCGATCGTCGTCCTGGCAAAAGAGAAATTTAACTTGCGCGGCCGAGAGCTTTCTTCCCGCGATGCGCGTTTCGTCCCTTTTACTGCTCAAACTCGAATGTCAGGAGTAAACCTCAGCGGCTTTGAAATCCGAAAAGGCGCGGCAGAAGCCGTCCAAAATTATCTCTCGCAGTATGGTCACGAAGTACCCAGCGAAGTCAAAGCGTCTGTGGAGTTGGTCGCACGAAACGGAGGAACTCCGCTCGTCGTCGCGGAAAAAGGCCGGGGCGCCCTTGGAGTAATCGAACTGAAAGACGTTGTGAAAGGCGGCATGCGCGACCGATTCGCCCAGCTCCGCGCCATGGGCATCAGAACCGTCATGATCACGGGGGATAATCCGCTTACTGCCGCTGCGATCTCGCGTGAAGCTGGTGTGGACGATTTTCTTGCGCAAGCCACTCCAAAGGACAAGATGGACCTGATCAAGCACGAGCAAGCACAAGGAAAACTCGTGGCCATGACAGGAGACGGGACCAATGACGCTCCTGCACTGGCACAAGCAGACGTTGGCGTAGCGATGAATAGCGGGACTCAAGCAGCCAAAGAAGCCGGCAACATGGTTGATCTGGACTCGAATCCCACCAAGCTAATTGAAGTGGTGGAAATCGGCAAACAGTTGTTGATGACGCGTGGCTCCTTGACAACGTTCTCCATCGCCAACGACGTTGCGAAATATTTTGCCATTATCCCGGCTATGTTCGCTGGTACGTTCCCCGTTTTAAATGCGCTCAACGTTATGCGCTTGCAGACATCCCAATCCGCAGTCCTCTCTGCGGTTATTTTTAACGCGATCATCATCATCATTCTGATACCGCTGGCGTTGCGAGGAGTGAAATATCGCCCAATGGGTGCAGCTGCCTTGCTGCGCAATAACCTTCTGGTTTACGGATTGGGAGGAATTATCGTTCCGTTTATCGGCATCAAGCTAATAGATATGCTCATCACCAGTGTCGGTTTGGCATAGGAGCTTCTCATGAAGAAAAATCTTGTCACCGCAATATTGATGACTATAGCGACTACTTTTTTACTCGGAATCGTTTATCCCTTGGTAGTTACCGGACTCGCCCAGGTATTGTTCCGCAACAAAGCGAACGGACAATTGATCCAAGTCAACGGAAAACTAATCGGCTCCCGAATTATCGGCCAGGCATTCTCTGCGCCTGAGTACTTCCATTCGCGGCCTTCTTCAGCGGGGACTGGATATGACGCCACTGCTTCTAATGGATCGCAGTTAGGGCCCACCAATCATCTCTTGATAGACCGGGTCAAAGGAGATGTTGCCGTGGCCCAGCCGGACAATTCAGGCATGCTCGTACCTGTTGACTTAGTTACGGCTTCTGCTTCTGGCCTCGATCCCGAGATCTCCCCCGCGGCTGCGGTTTTCCAGTTGCCACGCGTGGCCAAGGCACGGGCTATTGACGTAGAGATTTTGCGACAACTTCTCGCTGACCACACAAAATCACGCCAGTTTGGAGTTCTTGGCGAGCCCCGAGTCAACGTACTGGACCTGAACCTTGCTCTGGACAGGCTGTCACCGCTGATCAGAAAGGCTGGAAAATAGCTCCAAGTGTTTTCGACCATTAGCGTCGGTAACACGGAGTGCAAAATTAACCGACGCCCAAAGGGAGGTTCTCAGCTTTCCCCACGTAGCCTGTATATAGGAGAGCGCATTCCGGCGTGGTTAGCTACTTATAACTCTCTGGGCATGGAAGCATTTGGGACGCAATGCCTTTCTGCAAATCATTCATTAGTGCCGTTTTCTTAAGCTTTCCTTTCTTGTAGTGCTTCCATTGCCACAGTCCGTAGCCGTTCCCAAGGAAGAATTGCTCTTCATCCTTGCAGTTTCCGAAATTCTTGTCGCAGTCGTATTGATAGTGAAGTACGCGGGTCGGTATCTGACCGATGTTCCCACCCGCATCCATGACGACGGGCGCGTCTAGATCGTTGACCGCAGTCCCTATATTTTTGGATTTATAAGGGCTACATGAGGCGTAATACTGGAAGGTGGTGTGAGGAACTTTGATTCGAGGTCCTGGCTGGCCAAATTTCACACAGCGCGCCGCGATGGGCAGATCGTTAACGAAGCGTTTAAAGCTAGTGTTATCCGTCCAGTGTCGTTCAGTCGAGCGCATATACACGTAATTCGAGTCAAATGCCTTTACGTCAACCGTGGGCGCTCGGGCTTTTCAGCCAGAACCAATACCCCGACGTCGCGAAGTCCATATTCGGATAAACCTCGGTATAAATGGAATTGGGACGTCCGTGCGCAAATTGATTATTTCTGGCCTGCCCAGTCATTGCAAAGTATGTCATGACATCATATTGACCAGCTGGGCAGGAAAAGTTTTGAGCGGCTAGCGTTCCGGACAGAAGGTGAATAAGGACGGTCAAAGTTAACAGAAAAGTGCAGAATACATTTTGGGCGACTACGGAAAGTTTCATCTGGGACTCCATTCATGATGGTGTCCGCCACGATAAAGTTCGCCGCCTCTTACCGCAAGGTGCTAGTAGTACATACCATCCCGCCGATGCGAGGATTAGCCGTCGTGAAATATCATCGGATTTACGCGGGCAAACGGCCTTGGGGGAGGAACGAGGGCGTCCCGGCGGACGATCGTAAAGTCGCAACCCATGTGAGGCTGCGACCACTTCGAGCGGAATGATAGTGAGTTCGTTGAAATCCAGACCTTGCCGGAGCCTGGAGTGATAAGCACGCACAAACGGAAAGGGAACGACGTGAGATGAAACTCCTGGTTACAGGAAGCGCCGGTCATCTTGGCGAGGCCTTGGTTCGGACCTTGCTGGATTTGCAACATGACGTGGTCGGTCTGGATCTGATTGCATCGCAGTACACAACTCACATCGGCTCAATATCGGACCGGTCTTTCGTCCCTCGTTGCATGCGTGGCATTAAAACAGTTTTCCATACCGCAACCCTCCATAAGCCCCATGTTGGCACCCACCGCCGGCAGGATTTCGTAGACACCAACATCACCGGAACGCTCAATCTGCTGGAGGAAGCAGTCACTGCAGGCGTCGAGTCCTTCGTCTACACAAGCACAACGAGTGTTTTTGGTGATGCCCTGGTGCCACCTTCGGGAGCCCCTGCAGCATGGATCACTGAAGAGGCAACGCCTCTTCCCAAGAACATTTATGGTGTCACGAAGTCAGGAGCCGAGGATCTCAGCCAATTGTTTCATCGCAACCACGATCTCGCGTGCATCGTACTACGGACATCGCGATTCTTTCCTGAGGAAGATGACAACATTCGTGTACGGAGTATCTGTCAGGACGCCAACGTTAAGGCCAATGAATACCTCTATAGGCGCATCGAGATCGAAGATGTTGTCAGCGCTCACCTATTGGCTGCGGAACACGCGCCATCAATCGGTTTTCGCAAGTACATCATCAGCGCCACCACTCCATTTCATCCCAGTGATCTCGCCGACTTACGAATTGACGCGCCCAGGGTGGTGCGAGAGCGTGTTCCCGAATATGAATCCGAGTATGAACGACGGGGCTGGAAAATGTTTCTGAGTATTGAACGGGTGTATGACAACCAGCGTGCTCGAAATGACCTTGGTTGGCGGCCTCGCTACGACTTCAAATACGTTATCAATTGCCTGAAAGCAGGTGACGATCCGAGAAGCCCTCTGGCGCGCTTGATTGGGTCGAAGGGCTATCACGCCGAAATCTTCCCCGAGGGTCCATATCCGGTAGTAGATAGTAGCTTTCATGAGGGCTGACATCTTTTGGGGAACGCTGGCAGGCGACGCTGATTCCAGCGCTCACTTTTGTAGAACTCAATGTTTTCGATCGGGTCCGCTTGAGGACGGAGAGCACCTGGCAGCGATTACGAGAAGGAACCGCTTCAGCACCGCAGCTGTCAATGCGCGATGCGGATGCTGGGACCCAGGACGGCAACGAATGCGAGGGCGACGGCACTAGTCGCCACGATTAGCGGCCAGCTCCTGCGGACCCGCATTGGTTCTGCCCATGGTCCGTAAGGAATCATCT
>JALYIM010000092.1 GCA_030775785.1 Acidobacteriota bacterium | reverse complement strand
ACGTAGCCTTGTTCAATCGCGTAATACCGTCGAAATTCGCAAGAGTTCTAGTTTCGTCGGCTCAACCACATCGTGAAGCCTGTGACATCTTCCCAGCGTATTACCGTATGAACACGCTCAGCCTCTTTACTCGGTTTTTTCCAGTTGATCGCTATGATCACATGGGTTTTGCATTCGATTCAGAGCCAAGATATCACTTCAATCGGCGCTTGGTTTTTAGGTTGCTTCTTGCCGTACATAGCCTCACTCCGACCTCTTTAAGAAACACATTGATGGTGTTTCTGCACAAACGTAGCTAGAGTTGATGATTTCTAATCCAAATGCTTAATAGATTTTTGAGGAACTCCGATACTGTCTATGAAAGTTTTCCTGGCGGGGGCTAGTTTACTTCCGACTTACGGTGGTCCCGCATTGTCGGTTTCGAGATTGGCTTCAGCACTGGCCGGAGAGGGGGCAGAAGTTGGATTATGGGCTTCTGATCAATCTGCTGCAACTACTCCGTTTTTGGAGCCAAATTCGACTGTTCAGCGACTCGTCGGTACAGAGATCGAAGCGATGCGCAACTTCGGAGAAATCGACATTCTCCATGACAACGGGATCTGGCTGCCACATAACCATCGGCTAGCCTTACTTGCGCAACGATGCGGTATTCCTCGAATAGTGAGCACGCGAGGAATGCTAGAACCATGGGCATTCCGCCACAAGCGCTTCAAAAAAATGGTTCCGTGGTGGGTATACCAACGCCGCGATTTGGAACGTGCCAGTTGCCATCATGCGACTTCCGAGTTGGAAGCTGTGAGTGTCCGACAGTTTGACTTACGTGTTCCAGTGGTTGTCATTCCAAATGGGATCGACATACCTGAGGAACGACTACCTGTCGATGCAACGGCTGTCAACAAAACAGTTCGAATTGAAGCAAGAACCGCACTTTTTCTTGGGCGACTTTACCCTATCAAGGGTCTACCCATGTTAATCGAGGCCTGGGCTCGAGTAAAACCCCACAATTGGCACCTACGCATAGCAGGGCCCGACGAAGCAGGACATCGGAAGCAACTAGAGAAAGCTGTGCGCTCCGCGGGGTTGGGCGAAGTAGTCTCGTTCACGGGAGCACTCGACGATAGCATGAAGAGATCAGCATTCTGCGACGCGGAACTTTTTGTGCTTCCAACCCATTCCGAGAGCTTCGGTATTGTCGTTGCGGAAGCCCTTGCCCATGGCGTACCGGTTTTGACCACAAAAGGCGCACCATGGCCAGCCTTGGTTGAAAAGGGTTGCGGATGGTGGGTTGAGCCCACAGTCGAGGGGCTTACCAAAGGTTTGCGGGAAGCTACGCTTTCCAATTCTGAAATCTTAGGAAAGATGGGCAAAAATGGACGCGCATTCACCGTCGCGGAGCTTAGCTGGAAGCGTATCTCAAATCTCATGTTATCAACTTACAAGGCAATCTTGACAGGCGACAGATTCTAGTTAAAGTTAATCATCAATTGTCGTTGTAACAATTAAACATCGGCCGAAGACAGAAAGGCCCGCCCGCCAGTACCTATTCTGGGGTATCAAGCCATGGGTGGGCGCGTTGCCAGCAATCGTTAGACCTGTCATGACAAGAAATCCAAGAATGATATGAAAACCAATTTAAGCTCATTAGTTTTAGGGCCAGATGAAGATACTGCATATTAGCCCTTCCTTTTTTCCTGCATACATCTATGGAGGAACGATACGGTCCGGATTCGGGTTGTGTTCCGGGTTAGCACGACTAGGGTGCGAGATCCGCGTTCTTACGACAGACACAAATGGGCTCCGTCGGACTCTGCAAATTCAACGCGATGAGGACGTGCAACTTGACGCTTTTCGTGTCCGTTATTGTCACCGATGGATTCGTCATTCGGTTTCTCCAGAGTTGCTCAAGGTGCTACCGGAATACGTTAACTGGGCTGACGTTGTGCACTTGACTGCCGTATATTCTTTCCCAACATTTCCTACCCTATCGCTGTGTCAACTGTTTAAAAAGCCCGTAGTCTGGTCGCCAAGAGGCGCACTGCAGCGCTGGAAGGGCTCTTCTCGAACAGCTTCTAAATGGGTATGGGAATCAATATGCCGCGGTTTGATCAGCAGCAATCGCACAGTTCTGCATGTTACTTCGACGGCGGAAGGTCAGGAAACGTCGAAAAGATTTCCTCAAGTACGAGTCGTTATGATTCCCAATGGGGTGACAATTCCGCTGGATTCCGGCCGAATCGATTCGAACGTCAGATTCCGCCTTCTGTACCTAGGACGTCTGCACCCGATTAAGGGCGTAGAGTCCCTTTTGGCCGCCTGCGCGCTTCTCAAATCCTCGTCCTCAGACTGGGTGTTATCCATAGCGGGAAGCGGCGATCCATCTTATCTGGAGTTTCTCAGCTCCAAAGTTGAGGAGTGGGGATTATCTGGGAATGTTGAATTCCTTGGCGAGATTTTAGAGGAGAGGAAGGGCCGTCTTCTCGCAGAATGCGATGTGGTGGTAGTGCCATCCCATGTTGAAAACTTTGCGATAGTTGTTGCCGAATCGCTCGCTCACGCTGTACCGGTCATCGCCAGCAAAAGTACTCCTTGGGAGGGACTAGAAACGCATCAATGTGGGCTATGGGTAGAGAACGATCCGGTGAACTTAGCTGCAGCAATTCGTACCATCCGCACTTTGCCGCTGAAGGACATGGGAGAGCGGGGACGAGAATGGATGAAACAATGCTGCTCTTGGGAATCAGTTAGCAAGCAGATGCTGGCCGTATATGGAGAGAGCGTTCGCACTGCAGCCCGCTATGTATGATACGCAAATCTCCGATGGTCACCGCAACCTTCTGAAACAGTCCGCAATTTGTATGTGTGACAGCGCGCTCAGAATTGGGTGATAACAGTGGTCTTCGAATACGAGTACGTCGACATCGGCCAAACATGGAATCATAACTTTCTTATGGCTCCGATAATTGAAGCCTTGAAAGTTTTACCATCCGATGGAAATGTTCTGGATATCGGATGCGGCAACGGAGCGATGCTTTCAGAAATCAGGAAACTTGGAGAATGGCATCTATTCGGCATTGACAGCTCTGAATCCGGTGTCAAACTGGCACGGAGTGAAGGACTCGACGTTCGATTCGCTGATGCCAATACTGAGTTGCTCAGTCATTTCACAGCCAACAGCTTCGATTTAATTCTGACTGTAGAAGTAATCGAACATCTCCAGGATCCTAGAGGCCTGCTCCGTCAGGCACATACACTGTTGAAACCTAACGGCAGAATACTTCTTACAACCCCATACCATGGCTATCTCAAAAATTTGTTGATCGCATTAGCAGGCAAAGGTGACTCGCACTATGACCCGCTCTGGGACGCGGGACACATTAAGTTTTGGTCTCAAAAGACGTTGTCCATCGCGCTCGAGGAGAACGGATTTCGCGGAATAACTTTCAAAGGAGCGGGCCGATACCCATTCATTTGGAAGAGCATGGTTCTTTCCGCTTTTAAGGATGAGACCGAGCGGTCGCTCTTCAATTCACAGTTCGAATAGTGCCGGTATCGGTCCTTATACAACCGAACGGCGACTCGCGGCGAGACGCGTCGTACTGCGATTAACTTCGTGTCCGCGCACTATGGGGTCGTCCTTCGATTTTACACGGTAGTCTGGGTCCGATGTTATCCTTATTACATCAGCG
>JALYIM010000091.1 GCA_030775785.1 Acidobacteriota bacterium | reverse complement strand
AAAGCAGCCACGAGGGCGGAGAAAAGTTGAACGCGGGCGCGCTCGACAAGACATTGCAATCGCTTTCTATAGATCAGCGTATTGCAGTAAAGGCGGAGATGGCGAGAGCGGGAATGATTGATTGAAGCCGCACCAGCGCGAGCATTGTGGACGGCATTAAGGCAGCCATCGCTCAGATGGTGGCCAATTCTTCGTTCGAGGTGAGGCCAACGGCGATCTATGCCAATCCGGTGCTGCTCGACCTGATTGATCGATTATTCGCAAGCGCCCGGCCTCGATCTTGGCACCAACATTTTGTGGACAGCGCCGAACCTCGGGAAGATATCGGGCAGCGAGGCCTCCCGAAATGAAGGATTGCCCCGAGGAAATGAAGGCGTGCGGCTGGAGCGAAGTGCGTCGCTCAGAGTATTTTTCTTTCCCGAGGTGGTCTATTTATGAGTACTATTCCGGTCCGCGCTGCGATGGTCCCCATCACCCGGCGGATGCGAGCATATTTCGGTCCGGTAGATCGTGCATCGGGGATGCCGACTATTTTCGACCCTGGCAAATATGGCGTATTCCTTTTGGATGCTCCGCCTGCTCCCTGGCTTGATCTCGGATGGGTTGATAACTTTCAGCGCTTCTGTGGGACGACAACAGAACTGGCCCACGCAGGCGGGCCAGGAGTTCCTGTGGTGCAGTTTCGAGGAGCGCTCGATGCGCGGGTGGAGTTCGATTTTCGCGAGTGGGGAAAACTTCAAATGGCTTTGGCGGGAGGATCTGAACACATGAACGTATTGGCGTCGGACCCCAATGCAAATTCTCAGCCATCGGGGGGAACACCAGTCACGCAAATAGCGGTTCTTCCTGGATCAACAGCCAGTGAAATATTCTTTGGGGCGGGCGCAGTAGATACCTTTACCTTGGGCGCCATCATTGCCGTGGACGTGGACTATCAGCAGCAGACCGGATATGTGGGGACTACGATCACTGCAGCTTACGTGAGCACTGCAGCCGATGTGAACCGGGATTTGAATTACATCCGGAGGATCACTTTTAATGTCGGACGCGTAATACAGAAGACCGCGACTTCGGTGCTTCTGGCTCAACCGCTGCTTGGCGGGAATCCTCAGTCAGGAGCCAGTGCACAGAAAGTTGTTGCGTTTGTAGATCGTGAAGGTGGGACATTTTTTCAGGAATGGTCTGCGCTGTTCGTTGCGGAAGAGGAATCGGGAGGAAGAATCTGCTTTCATTATCCCCGGCTTAGCGCCACCACATCGGTCCAGCACTCAAAAGCGCCGGGATTGAGATCCGTCTCGGACAGCAGTCAGGGTAAGGCGTTTCAACGCGAGGAACCGGTTGAAATCGCGAAGCCCCTTCAGTCGCTGGCGTTGCGGGCCGCCTTCGTTGCCATGCCGCACACTGATGAGAACGACTCACGGTCCGCAGTCTGTTACCGCAGTTACTTTCCGGCTGCGATGGCTGCACTCTATTAAAGATCATCCGATTCGTCTTGTAAAAACCAATGCGGGCGCGCTGAAGTGAGCCTTTGGCGGGCGCCAGTTAAGTCGTCGGAAATACTTTTCTATCCGAATGGCAACACGCTTCGCGGCGCGGGGCGACTCTTTCTTTCCTTACACAATGAAATTGCAAATTGACAATCTCGATGGTCGTGGCTTCACGGACTACACGTCCGCAATGGATGCCAGCCGTGCTCCTCAGGTGGTCAGAGACCATAACAAAGGCTCGACACTGAAGTTCAGTCTGATCGCAATGTCGCCAACTTTTGTTGTGCCTTCTGCGGGCGCGCGCGTGATTCTCGGAAAAACCAACGGGCAGGATGTCTTCACCGGCTATTTGACGCAGGCACCGTCGTTCGAGTATCTGGGCTGGGGCGAAGCCGGTCCTCTGTACCGCTACAACCTGGTGGCACACAGTGATGAAATCCTGCTAGATGAAAAACGCACTCCTGATTTATGCCCTTTTATTTCACGGAGCGCTGGGAGCGCGTTGCGGCAACTCACGCAAGACCTAATGCCCGCCGTCTTCGATACCTCCGCAGTACAAGACTTGGACACGCTGCCACTGTATGTGGCGAACGCCCAGAAGAAATGGTCGCAACAGGCTTTGGAGATTTCGCGGCAGGCGCGTGCGACTTACAGGATCGTTCGCGGCGCCCTCAGCCTCGCTTCCACGGGCGCGGTCGGATATGCGATCAATGAAAGCGATTTACACTTCTCGCCCGGCGCATTGAAGCTGCAGCCGCTTAATGCAATTGTGAATGATCTGACCGTGATTGGCGACATTTCCCCAACGTCGTTCGTCCGCGATTATTTCGTCGGCGACGGGGTCACTCTGAAGTTCCATCTCTCGCAACCGCCCTTCAGCAAAAGGACGCGCACCGTGTTCGAAGAAGAGTACGTCTCGCCCGCGCTCGATCCAATTTTGTCGAGCGTGAGCGATCCGGCGAGCGCGGTATCTGTCGTCGCGGGTAAGTTGCAAATAGCGGGGGGGAACGGGAGTTGACGGGGCAACCACAGTTGCATTCGTGGAATTGGTGGAATTGGGCGGGGCTGCAGTCTTACAACATGGTGATGTGATGTTCAACGCGGCGTCGCAGGGAATTCTGGGCGGACTCTATACGGCATCGGTGGCAGCCGGCTTTTGCGTGGCCGGATTTCAGATCACTCCGAGTGGCGGCCAATCCAATATTCAGGCAATCATTCAAGGAGTTCCTATCGGCCCAAGTTTGACTACCATCGGCGGGCATCACTATGCGTTGACGACGCGCTTTTATTCTTTGGAAATTTACCGGCAACAGCAAATATTCCATTCTTCGGCGCGGGCAGCAGGCAGCGGAGGGTGGGGCGGATCCACGGTGCGTGCGGATGTGCGCATGGTGCTGGAGGTTCACGACATTGATCCCGCCAATGCCGGATCGCTGGTTGCCGCTTCGACCGTACTATTTGACGGATTGATCGTGAATGCTCCGGCCTTTTGCAACTATGCTTCCGTCAATGCGTCCAATCTGCAATGTGCAATCGCCTTCACGCGATTTTTAAGCGCGCCTGACACGGAAGTGAGAAGCGCTCTGCCGGGGTCAAGTTACCGCACGCGTCTGGTGGGTGGGCTTTCTGAAGGGGCGGAATGCACTGTGCTTTCCGGATCAACTCTCGACTTCTTTCCGCAATATGTTCTGGCTCCCAATGAATTGCTTGAAGCGCATTATCGAGGTTCGGGGCGCGCTATAGCGCGAGTGACAAATCCTGCGAGTATCAGCGCGCAACAAACGTTGAACAGCAACGGAGTTTATGGAACTGTCAGACATTTGAAAGAACCAGCAGCCCGCACGACGGCCGATTGTGAAAATGCGGCTCTGGCGCTGCTCGATGATTCCGGCAGTCCGGCTTGGAGTGGCGAGTACGAGGTGTGGAGCGATTTCCTACCGGGAGGGGCGAGCGACATTTTCCCGGGAGACACTTTAGCTATCAACGTGCCTTCACGCGGCGCGGCGTTCCAGGCGATCGTGGAAAGAGTTGAGATCATGATTAACGATCCTGCTAACGATCGAAGTCTTTATCGCATGACTTTCGCGAACGATGCTGCAAAAGTTCTGGCGTTGGAATTCCAAGCTGCGCAAATCGCCACTCCTTTGAACGTCGCCCCCATCAGTGCGGCGCAAATCGGAGGGACTTATCTTCCTGCATTAACAGCAGCGGCAATCGCTCAGATAGGCTCGACCACAGCGAGCGTGGATGCAGGCGTGGCACCAATTTCAGGGGGAGGAATTGAAGTGAGGTGGACTGACATTGGATGGGGACTGAGCAACGACCGCAATCTTGCAGGGCGTTTCAGCAACCAGCTATTCACGCTTCCGCGACTTGCTCGCAGCCAGACTTATTACTTACGACAGTACGATGCATCGCTGCCGCCGAAGTATCCTAGATTCACTTCTGCACTCCACATAGATTTCCCCTTATGAAAGAAACTCACGGCAATAATCCTGGCAGCGCTACGCAAGCCTCCGCCGATCCGCAGCCACTCGTGATTCGGGTCACACACAACGACTTTCAGCGCGATGTCCTGGAGAAGCTGGGCCGGCTGGAGGCCAAGATGGACATGATTGTTGGGAGCGGCCAGCCCGGACGCATGAAATTGGCGGAGGACAAAATCGCTCTCCTGGAAAAGAGCGAGATCCGGCGCAGCGTCTATGACCGCCTGCTTAATGCCGTGATTACGATCGCGATCAGCGTAGCCATTGCGATGCGGGACCACCTCTCGATCAAATAGCGTTCTACCTGAGCATGAGAATCCCCTCATGTGGGATTTCAAAGCAATCAATTCAAACAGCAGCAAGGAGGAACGGAATGGATTTTCTATCCAAGCTTTTACAGGGAATTGCCTTCGTGCCCGCAGTAGTGCATGGGATTGAAGGACTATTCGGCGGCAAGTCAGGCATTGAAAAAAAAGACGCTGCACTCTCGTTTTTAGAAACCGCTTTATCCCTGAGTGACGCCGTGGCCGGCCGTCAGATCGTAGATGAAACCAAGTTCAGAGACGGTATAAACAAAGTGATTGACGGCACGGTGGAATGTTTAAATGCTTCCGCCTGGAAAAAAAGTGAGCCTCAACGCCCCGCCCAACCCTGAGACAGATCTAATGAAGCTTGCGGAAAACTATCCTACTTCTTCGCTCCAGTTTTCCAGCGTCTTCTTGACCAGCGCCATGAATTGATCCGCCACCGCTCCGTCAATTAAGCGGTGATCGTATCCCAGCGTAAGGTGCACGACGGAGCGAATGGCAATCGAGTCATTGCCATCTTTGTCAGTGATGACGGCGGGAATCTTGGTGATTCCACCGACTCCCATGATGGCGGAGTTTGGCTGATTGATGATAGGAAGGCCGAAGACTGCGCCAAACTGTCCGGGATTAGTCACGGTGAAGGTCGAGCCCTCGACGTCTTCCGGCTTTAATTTCTTAGAGCGAGAACGTTCTCCGAGATCTGCGATCCCGCGCTGCAATCCGAGGAAATTGAGCTCGCCGGCGTTCTTCAGCACTGGGACAATCAATCCCCAATCCAGCGCAACCGCAATCCCCACATTGATATTCCTGTGATAGCGAATGTTTTCTCCCTCGATGGAAGCATTCACGATGGGAAATTGCTGTAGCGCAATGATTGCCGCGCGCACAAAGAACGGCATGAAAGTGAGGCGCGCTCCATGGCGTTGCTCAAATGCGGCTTTGGTTTTATTGCGCAAATTCACGATGCGGGTAATGTCCACTTCGAACATGCAGTGAACGTGCGCGCTTGTGCGGCGGGATTCGATCATGCGCTGAGCGATGATCTTGCGCATTTGCGTCATGGGCACTATATCGCCCGGAATGTTTGCCGGAGCTGGGGGCCGAGGAGCTGGGGACGGGCCCGAGGATTGCGTCGCTGAAGATATGGTTACGGACCGGCTAGCGGGGATGGAACTGGAAGTGGCGGGCGCAGAATCCTGAGACTCGATAAAAGATTCAATGTCCTGTTTGGTAATTCTCCCGCCCAACCCGCTGCCCTGCACTTGCGAAAGACTGATGTTGTGTTCACGTGCGATTTTGCGAACCAACGGCGAAGAACGGGTGTGCTCGTCCTGATTTTCAGCCTTGGTTC
>JALYIM010000090.1 GCA_030775785.1 Acidobacteriota bacterium | reverse complement strand
GGCTAGATCATGCGATTACGGCTGCGTCGCGCCATGGAATCTACACCGTGTTGGGGACCCCGACCGCGGCCCCGCCGGCGTGGCTGACGCAGAAATATCCCGCAACTCTGCGCATGGAGCAGACTGGGCGAGTCGCGGAACACGGGAACCGTCAGCAATTCAATTTTGCCAACGAAAAATATCGGGAGCTGAGCCGGAAAATCGCCGAACAGATGGCGAAGCGCTTCGGACACAATCCGTTTGTGCTGGGCTGGCAAATTGACAATGAATATGCCGAAGTGTCCTTCGACTCAGAAACCAAGGTGCAATTCCAACAATGGCTGAAGCACCGATACGGAACACTAGACAATTTGAACGCTCGCTGGACGACCGCGTACTGGAGTCAAACTTATTTCGATTGGAGCCAGATTCCAATTGAAACAGAAGAGGGCAATCCAGGACTGCTGTTGAGCTGGAAGCGGTTTGTTACTGACACGTGGCGCGGCTATCAGAAAAACCAGCTTGACGTGATCCGCGAAAACTCTGATCCACGTCAGTTTATTACCACCAACATGATGGGATGGTTCGAGGGATTCGATCACTACGCAGTAAGCGAAGATCTCGATTTAGCCTCCTGGGACGATTACGTTGGCGAGGGGCATCTCGACCCCGCAAAGAATGGGGCTTCGCACGACCTGACCCGAGGATTCAAACGCAAAAACTTCTGGGTGATGGAGACGCAACCGGGCTCAGTAAATTGGGCGCGCGTCAACAACTCCCTGGACAAAGGCGAAGTGCGCGCGATGGCTTGGCACGACATCGGGCACGGCGCCGACACTGTTAGCTACTGGCAGTGGCGCAGCGCACTAAATGGCCAGGAAGAGTACCACGGTACTCTGGTTGGTGCAGACGGCGCTCCTGTTCCTTTGTATTCCGAAGTCCAACAAGTTGGCGCGGAGTTTTCCAAGGCATCTTCTGCACTTCTGGGAACTTCGGTCAAGTCGGAGGTAGCGATTCTGCATTCTTACGACAGCCGCTGGGCAATTCAGTTGCAGCCGCACAATAAGAACTACGATCCAGTGGATGAAATTCTCAGCTACTATCGTCCGTTGCGGACGGTTTGTCAGTCAATTGACATCGTGCCTCCCACCGCTCCGCTTAGTCAGTACAAGCTTGTCGTGGCGCCTGGGCTTAACGTGCTTTCTGATCGGACGGTAAAAAATTTAGTGGACTACGTGCGCCAGGGTGGTCACCTGGTCTTAGGCCAGCGCTCGGGCATGAAAGATGATGACAACGGCTTGCAGCTCGGGCGGCAACCGGGCCCATTCAGTAGCCTGTTGGGCGGCCGCGTTGAACAATACTATGCGCTCCCGGCACCCGTCCCGTTGGAGGGCAAGTTTGGCAGCGTGCAAGGGAATTTGTGGGCGGAATTTCTCCTCACAACAGGCCCCGATACTGAAGTTCTCGAGCGATACGGAAAGAGCAATGGCTGGCTTGACGGCCAACCAGCGGCGGTTACACGCAAGGTCGGAAACGGTCGCATCACCTACATCGGCGCCTGGATGGATAGCAACGGCATGGGCGCCGCGGCAAAATGGATGACCGAGGTTAGCGGAGTAAAATCGGCGTTGGGGCCAGTTCCTGAAGGCGTAGAGGTGAATCCTCGATACGGACAAGGTAGAGCAGTCTATATTTTGGTCAATTTCTCAAAAGCTCAGCAAAATATCCATTTGCCTTCAGAAATGAAAGATGCCCTCACCGGTTCCGTGGAACGATCAGTAACCTTGCCAGTTTATGGCGTCGCTGTTCTGAGTGCCGTGCACTGATCTCCTCTACAACCGAGGAAGCTTTGTGTGTGCCCTGAAGCAAAGCAACAATTTTTCTGTGCGGCCCTGAAAACGTTCTGGGAGCACCCGCAACCGACGGGAGAGAAAAAAATCGCAGAAGGGCTCACTAAATTTATTGGGAAGACATAGATGCTGGTATTGAATCCGGTGAACTCCCCCAGTTCTTGTTCGGCGATGGGCCCATTCGGAATTCTAGTTTGCCCCCGTTAGCGATTGCTGCGTGCTCGAACCACGGTCTGTTTAGCTGCTTGCCATTGAGACTGGCGGATTGAATATAGATATTTTTTGATGAATTATTTTCGGTCTGAACCACAAAATCCTTTCCGTTGCCCATGTGCATTACCACTTCGTCGAAGATCGGGCTCCCAATGATGTATTCCGCCCGGGCTGGATCCACTGTGTAAAAGCCAATGGCATTTAGAACGTACCACGAAGAATTCTCTCCCTGGTCGTCCATGCCAGCGAGGCCCAGCCCTTCTTTGTCGCTGCCATACATGAGCCGCATGATTTTGCGCACGAGTTCCTGCGTTTTCCAAGGAGCGCCAGCCCAGTTATAAAGAAAAGCGGCATGATGGTCCGGTTCGTTGCCGTGGCAGTACTGACCGATCATCCCAGTCACATCGCGTGCGATAGCTTTCGGCCTATAGGGCAGGGTAAAGAACTCGTCCAGACGTTTAACGAAAGCCTCGCGGCCCCCTAGGAGGCTAATGAGACCTTGAACATCATGCGGCACAAACCACGACGTCTGCCATGCGTTTGATTCCTTATACATGAAGTTGTAGTAGGGCTCGCCAGGATAAAACGGCGACATCCAAGATCCATCTTCTTTCTTTCCACGCATGAAGCGCGTGCTAGCGTCCCAAACGTTTCTATAATTGCTCGCCCGCGCCAGAAACATGCGGTAGTCATTTTGATTACCCAGCTTCTCTGCATAGCGAGCCATGCAGTAATCGTCATAGCAGTATTCCAGCACCTTTGACACTCCGGCATTGCCTTCTTCATATGGCGGACTTGGATTCTTTACTTCGATGTCGTGGATCCAGCCCTTTTGCAGATATTCAGCGAGATTCGGGCGGGGACCTGTGGGATCAGTGGCGTTCTTGCGTAAATACTCGTATGCAGCCTTGTAATCGAAAGGAACCCCACGCTCCCAATCTCCGAGAAACATGGCGACGGCGTGATCTCCATGGAAAGAAGTGCCCATCCAGCCCGATTCACGAGCCCTGTCGAGTTGTGACTGTAGAATATTTCGCTTCACCTCGGGATTGAGGAGCGTCATTAATACGACTTGATTTCGTCCGGTATCCCAGTACGGAACGCGATCGTAACGATCGTGTTCAGCTATGCGGCGCTGGTTGTCTTCACCAAGAAACTGCTGCCCCTTCCTCGCGACCATGATTGGACTGGCGAAGGCGTGGTACAGAGCCGAATAGAAGATTGAACGTTGTTGCTCAGAGCCACCTTTGACTTCAATGGCATTCAATTGCTTGCTCCAAACCTGCCGTGCGGTGCGCACGACGGATTGAAAGTCCCAGCCTGGATTTTCGGTTTTGAGCCGGCTCAACGCCTCTTCGTGGCTCGCACCTGAAGCAATCTTCAACAAGACCCGTTCGCCCTCTGAAGTTGAGTAATTTAGGTAGCAGCCTGCGTAGCTTCCATTATCTATTCGAGTTTCAGACCGTACGACGTCAATTCCTGGGACGAACCATCCGTAGCCAACCATTCCTGGCGCAGTTGGGTTGCGATGAAATGTGCCGAAAGACCCGAAAGGTTTGGAGAATTCGACGACAAAGAATGTTTTGTCGCCGTCAGCCTGTCCCCGCACGGTGCGATCGCCAACTATCTCAATCGTCGAAGATGTTGCTGGACCTAAGTCGAACAGAATCGTCGCCCGGTCACTCTTAGGAAAAGTAAATTGGTAAAACCCGCTCAGCGCACTTCCTGACAAATCGGCTGTGATGTTGTGGTCTGCCAAATGCACGGAATAACGTCCCGGAGAAGACCGTTCGGTGTTCTTGTTGTAAACGGAGGCATATCGTATGCGATCCGGCGGCGTTGTCCAGTCTCCAACCAGCGGCATGATAAGCATGTCAGTAACCATGCTCCCAAAACCGACCATCGTGCGGCGCGAATGTACGTATGAATACAGGTTGCCGTGAGGATAGGCCAAACTTATATCTTTATTTACCGGACTCACGTCGATTCCGAAAGGAAGCTTTGCGCCAGGGCATGTCATGCCTGAGTAAAGTTCTTCGCCAGGAGGCGGAGCGTTCCCTAAAAGTTCGCGATCATCCAAGGACGAAGTGCCGAAAAGTCCGTTTACGAAATCAATCGGTTTCTTGTCTGACGTGGAGTTGTCCATAATTTTCGCTTCCGCACCTCCAGCCGTTTCCGTTGGGGGAGAAGAATCAAGGGTCCCCCTGCCATCGCTTGGCGCCGACTTGGACAAACCGAATCCGGTGCCGGATGCAATACTGATGACTGATCCCAGACCGCCCTTTATCAGGCTTCGTCGAGTGATTCTGTTTTCTTTTAAGTTCATGTTCCTTCGCTCTTAATGGTCGGTGAGATCGAAACGTTATTATTAGCCTTGCATCCTCGGATGCCTTTCAAAAAAGGTCCTCAGGAAGACTAATGTTCTATTACATTGGCGTCAAATATACGGCTCTTCAGAGCAGTCATCTCGGTTTTCTGAAGATGCTTGGGCGAAACGTTTCGAGAGATATGTTATTATCACGCGTGTGAGCTGTTAGAATCAGCGGCCGCGAGCTCGTCTATTCTCAAGAAGTCAAGTTCTCTGTCGAATCCTCGGGGCTAACAACGGCAAAAGCGTTAACGATGCCGATAGGAAAGACTACCCGCGTCCGATCAAAAAAGCTGCTTTGGCTTTTATTCGCTTCGTATTTCACATTCGGCCTAGTTCTGAACGTAGTGGGGGTAATAATTCCCGTCCTTATCAAGCAATATCATTTGAGTTTATTTGCGGGAGGTCTGCTCGCTTTTGCGTTTTACATTTCATTCGGTGTCTGTTCTGTTCCTGCAGGGTTGCTTGCGGATCAAACCGGCCCGAAACCAATTGTGCTATCCGGTTTATTCC
>JALYIM010000089.1 GCA_030775785.1 Acidobacteriota bacterium | reverse complement strand
ACGGTGTTCCGCAGAACTGCAATCGCGCTCAAAAGGACTTGTTGAGCGCGGGCCAGGGCACCAGCGCTAAAGCTCAAAGCATGCTGGGCGCGATGTACGCGACTGGACACTGCGCCACACGCAATCTACCCACGGCGTATCGCTGGTTCGCAAAATCATTGCGTACAGACCCTTCCAACACGCGCCTCTCGCGCAATCTGGAGATTTTATGGAACCAGATGACACCCGATGAAAAGCAAACCGCATTGCAGAGTAGCCGCTAGACAAGTTCCCGGTCTGCGGCGACTCCGCGTGTTCTGAAACCAAAAACTTGTCGAAGATAAATTTAGCTGCTAAGGTTTTTCGGATTACCAGAAGTAACTTATCGCACTATCCAAAGTTTGCGGCATTTCGCCAATCCGTCACTGCGACCTAACACGTACCTGAACTGGAAAGAAGCTCAAAGGTTTGCCGAACACCGAGTTAAAAGTGGTCTCCAATGAAGCAAACCTAGTGGCGGCCATCCGCGCCGGCGAAAGTGCCGGCATGTCGGAGCTCTATGACCGTTACTCGGGGATCGTTTATGCGGTAGCACTGCGCGTGCTTGGAGACACGGGTGCAGCCGAAGATATCTTGCAGGAAGTATTCATGCAGCTCTGGCGCAATCCCGGACTGTTCGATTCTAGCCGAGGCAGTCTGGCCCCCTGGCTAGCAGTAATAACCCGCAATCGTGCAATTGACGTGCTTCGGAAGCGTAAGCCGGAAACGGATATTGCGGACGTGGTGGTTTCGGTGCAGCCAGACATGGCGGGAGAAGCAGGACGCTCGCAGGCAATGGACAAAGTCAGAAATACTCTCGGATCCATGCCTTCAGCGCAGCGGGACGCCTTGCAAATGGCCTACTTCGAGGGTCTCAGCCACACAGAAATCGCTGCCAAGACTGGCGAGCCGTTAGGAACCATCAAGACCCGCATACGAGCCGGGTTGTTGACCCTGCGGAAAGCTTTTAACTGATGAGCGTACACGAACAATTCGCTGAGGATCTCGCGCTGCACGCGCTGGGCGCTATCGAAGGCAACGAGCGATCGGTGCTGGAGCAACATTTGAACTCCTGCTCAGATTGCCGCCACGAATTGGAACTCTTGCGTGGAGATATGTCGTTGCTAGCACTCTCAGCATCAGGACCGAAACCTCCGGCACGCTCCCGGCAACGCTTGATGGATGCTGTCCTTCGGGAGCCTCGGCATAACAATGCTTCAGCCTCTCGTCCGTGGTGGTCTGCGGTGCGATGGCTTGCGGCGGCTGCCCTCGTAACTCTGGTTGCGCTGCTTTTGCAACAGAACACCCGGCTGCGTCAGCAGATCGCAAATTTGCACAGTCAATCCGGCGAGCAGCTTGCGGAGCTCGAGCAAGCAAAAGAAGTAGTTCAAACTCTGACTGCCACGGATGCCATGCGCGTCACGTTGGTGGCGGCAAAAACTCCGCCCCAGCCGCAGGGAAAAGCAATTTATGTGCGCAACCGTTCCAGCTTGATTTTCCTGGCTAGTAATTTCCGTCCTCTCCCGCAAGAGAAGATTTATGAGCTGTGGCTGATTCCGACTAAGGGCGCGCCGATTGCTGCCGGATTGTTCAGGCCTGATTCCTACGGGAGTGCCGCAGTAATTAACCCACCGTTGCCTGCTGGAGTGGAGGCGAAAACGTTTGTCGTTACATTGGAGCCTGAGAGCGGCACGCATGAAGCTCCACGTGGAGCTGCGGTGATGTCGGGAGCGGGTGAGTAGGGCTGTTTTTGGCGAGAGCTTAAACCCAATGCGCCGAGGTTCATCTTCCTATAGGGTCCCCTCGGCTTCGCTCGGGACGACAACATCCTGTGCCTAGGATATCTTCAGGATTCTTCGCTTTCTTTTAGTTTTGCGATCACGCTTAAGTCTTCCAGCGTCGTGGTATCGCCCTTTACTTCTCCTCCGTCAGCGAGTTCTCGCAACAGACGGCGCATGATTTTTCCGCTGCGGGTTTTTGGGAGCGAGTCGGTGAAGCGGATGTCATCCGGACGAGCGAGAGCACCGATTTCTTTTACCACCCAGCGGCGTAATTCTTCTTTCAGCTCCGGCGTGGGTTTGTGCCCGTGATCGAGAGAGACGAAAGCCGAGATGGCTTGTCCCTTTATTTCGTCGGGACGCCCCACCACTGCGGCTTCCGCCACTGCAGGATGCGCGACCAAGGCCGATTCCACTTCCATTGTGCTCAAACGGTGACCAGATACGTTGATGACGTCATCCACGCGTCCCATGATCCAGAAATAGCCGTCTTTATCTTGGCGGGCCCCGTCTCCCGTGAAATATGCGCCCGGAATCTGCGACCAATATTGCTGCACATATCTGTCAGGATCGCCGAAAATCGTTCGTAACATTCCTGGCCACGGCTTTCGAATGATCAATAGACCTCCGGAGCCAGGCGGAACCGGCTTCCCTTCCTTGTCCACAACTTCGGGCACGACGCCAGGAAACGGGCGTGTCGCCGAGCCCGGTTTTGCGGCGACTGCGCCAGGAATGGGCGCAATCATGATGTGTCCAGTTTCGGTCTGCCACCAGGTATCAACAATCGGACAGCGATTGTGGCCGATGACATCGCGATACCACATCCAGGCTTCTGGATTGATGGGTTCGCCGACAGTTCCGAGCAGACGCAGACTGTCGAGCTTATGTTTTCGTGGCCATTGCTCTCCCCACTTCACGAATGTCCGGATCGCGGTGGGTGCGGTATAGAAGACGCTTACCTGGTGACGATCAATAATTTTCCAAAAACGATCTTGCTCGGGAAAATTCGGAGCTCCTTCGTACATCAGAGTAGTGGCACCATTCAGCAGGGGGCCATAGATTATGTAACTGTGGCCTGTGACCCATCCGATGTCGGCAGTACACCAGTACGTGTCTTCCTCTTTCAGGTCGAAGACCCATTTCGTGGTGATGTAAGCGCCAACCGCATAGCCTCCGGTAGTGTGGACGACACCTTTCGGCTTTCCCGTGGTGCCGGAGGTGTAAAGAATATAGAGAGGATGTTCGGCATCGAGCGGCTCAGCTGGACATTCTGCCGGAGCAGCGGCCATTAATTCATGCCACCAGTGGTCTCGTCCCGCGTGCATGTTGATGGGGGTTCCCGTTCGCTGGTAGACGATGGTGTGCTTTACCGAGGGACACGACTTCAGTGCTTCCTCAACGGCTCGAAACAAATTGACTTCAGCGCCCCGCCGAAACGATCCGTCTTGAGTGATCACAACTACAGCCTGGGAATCGTGAATTCGATCTATCAGGGCTTGCGCTGAGAATCCGCCGAATACTACTGTATGCGTCGCTCCGATGCGCGCACATGCCAGCATGGCAATGGGAAGTTCGGGCGTCATCCCCATGTAAATAGCAATGCGATCGCCTTTTTTCACACCCAGAGACTTCAAGACCCCGGCGAATTTTTGGACCTGATGAAGGAGTTGCTGATACGTCAGAGTGCGGACTTCGCCGGGCTCACTCTCCCAGATCAACGCTGCCTTATTTTTGCGCCAGCTTTTTACGTGACGGTCGAGGCAGTTATAGGAAAGATTGATTTGGCCGCCGACGAACCACTTTGCCCAGGGACAATTCCATTCCAAAACTTTGTCCCATTCTTTAAACCAATGCAGCTCTTCGGCGATTTCGCCCCAGAATTTTTCTGGATCCTTTACCGATTCGCGATAGATGCGCTCGTAATCTGCCAGATTTTTGACGTGTGCATGTTGCGCGAATTCAGGAGGACACTCGAATTTGCGATCTTCCTGAAGGATGGAATCAATGTTGCTTGAGGTCTCGAGGGCCTTATCCGCCAACGCGTATCTCCTTTTAGCAAACAGTTGTCCTACTAAATACTGGGAGGAATGGTAATGAGCGGACTAGTGGATGTCGAGAAATTTATGGCGATCGGTCTCCGATGGCACCCTGCAAGATTCGTGCTGCCCGAATATTCTGTAGCGATTACGCGCAATCAAACCATAACCCCAATCCCGCAGTGACTGGGGGACAATGCGAAGAGCGAAAGCGACGAAACGCCACCATCCATTGAACTCACGTAGGATCGCAATTGCGGCATCCGATCGAGCGAAAAGCTGCCCGCCTGGTGATTCGACATACATCGTGTTTGTGTCGGGGAAATCAGCCTGGTGCTTCGTGAGAATCGCGGTGGCGAGTTGGGTCTGCAGGGGCAGGAAGCGGAAGCGGTCAGTGCGGTCGCGGGCGATAGCAAATTGCACCAGATCATTACACAATCCGCACGCACCGTCGTAGAGAATGATTAGGTGCCTGCTTTGCACGGCAGAAGATGAATTGGCAACCGGCATGTCGCGGGCAACGTCTTCGTTAGCGTGTGTAATCGTCAATGTCGCTCCTCAACAATAGATAAGCTCCTGCGTGGTGCGTCGCGGTAGTCCGGAAGAATTCTGCCACAAAGAAACCTGCCGCCAGTGATTCCGAGAAGGCCCAGCGCGTGGCCGCTCTCCAATCGCGTGCAGCGTCCGTATTTTCCATTTCCAAAGTGGAAATGTTATTGGGTATTTGAATCGTGATCTGCCGTTCAGATAGCGCAGTTGCTAAATCCGCTCGCTTGGCTCTGCCATCTTCACCAAACGAGACCAGCGGCTCGAGATAAGAAGGACAGGCGTGATTTGCTTTTCGGATGCTCGGATCTTTTAGTCTCTCTTCGACCCGCTGACCCGCGATCCGCCAGCGCACCCACAAACGGTCGGTGCCGTTACGATGCAGCGCGCTGGAGGTTTCGGGACCATAGAAATTTATCCGGTAGCTCTCAGAAACGACTCCGAGTTTGCAGAAGTTGAAATGAGCGTTTCTGCTCTGAAGTGGATCGAAAGTCCACGTAATGTCTTTGATACAAAAATCGGCAACAGGAAAATCTTTGAGTGCACGCTCTCGCTGGGCCAGCTTCAATTCATAGCCGAGGTCCTGATCCCGATACGGCTCCCGAACGGCCAGCATGTGGGAGTGTAGTTTTAGATTGCCTTGCTCGACGCTGGGGAAGGCGTAAGCAAAGCCGGCAAGCTCGTCGCCGTCAAAGGCGCCAATCCACATGTGTCCTGCGGCTTTCGAGGCGATAGTCGCGGTCAACGGAAACACGTCAGCGTCAGATAGGCCCCAAACTTCACGTTCTACCGCCGCCACTTTTTTAAGATCGTCCAAGGTTTGCAGATTGCGAATGATCAAGGTGGCTCAATTCTACGATTCTGCGACACCTTCGAAAAGCAACATACGTCAGACTATAGTGACGCGAAACTTTACTTTGAGTGCGAGTTCGAGCCTTCCCTTTTGGGAGGGGCCATTACCTTGGTTACTTGCGGCAAAGATTACCCTCAATCACACTACGGGGAAATCTTAGAAAAGTTGGCAATGGATGTGTCGAACAGCAAGATGTTTTCTGATGATGCTGCTGGCAGCTCTCGCCCCCTTGGCATTGGCGCAAAGTTCTTATCAGGTTGTGGCCATTTCCAAAGCCGGAACCATTACTGGAACTGTGACATGGTCGGGGCCCACTCCCCACCTTCTCGCTTTTCCCGTCACCAAGGATGCCCAAGTCTGCGATCCTGCCTCGCACAAGAGAGTGGATCTGGAGCGGTTGCTTATTGGCCCCCAAGGCGGAGTGGCGAACACCATCGTGTATCTCAAAGATGTAACCAGCGGGAAAGCCATGGACATCCCGCAGCCGCGACGCTTTCTGGACCAGAAACAGTGCCGCTACGAACCCCATATTTTGCTTGTACCGCAGAATTCTGACCTTCAAATGAAGAGTTCAGATGCGGTCCTCCACACGGTCCACATGGATGGTGCAGCAAGTTTCAATCTTCCGTTTCCCTTCACCAATCAGGTAACCTCC
>JALYIM010000088.1 GCA_030775785.1 Acidobacteriota bacterium | reverse complement strand
TTTTTGGCCTGAGCGCCCGGCGAGCCGATCCATATAGAGATACACAACGGGGGTAGTAAACAGAGTAAGAGCTTGGCTGAAGATCAATCCGCCGACAATGGTGATTCCTAGTGGCTGGCGAAGCTCGAATCCTGTGCCAGTCCCCAAAGCCAAAGGGAAACCTCCCAGCAGCGCAGCCATAGTGGTCATCATGATCGGACGAAAACGCAACAGGCAAGCTTCGCGGATTGCTTGCTGGGGTGATTTTCCCTCAAGGCGCTCGGCTTCGAGCGCGAAGTCAATCATCATGATGGCATTTTTCTTCACGATTCCAATCAGCAAGATGATGCCGATCATTCCAATAACGTTGAGCTCGTTATGAGTCAGCAGCAGCGCCAGCAGGGCACCTACTCCAGCCGATGGCAGCGTTGACAGAATTGTTATGGGATGGATATAGCTCTCATAAAGCACTCCCAGCACGATGTAGATGCTGGCGAGAGCAGCCAGAATCAAGATGGGCTCGCTAGCCAGGGAACTTTGGAATGCTGCCGCAGTGCCTTGAAAGCTGGCATGAATGGTTCCGGGAAAACCCATCTCGCGTTCCGCCGATTGAATAATTTGGGTGGCTTGGCCCAGCGACACGCCGGGGGCTAGATTGAAAGATAAGGTTGCGGACGGGAATTGTCCCTGATGATTTACGGCCAAAGCAGTGTTGGCTGGACCAAAGTGCGTGAAAGTAGAAAGTGGGACCATTGATCCCTGCGACGATTTCACGTACACCGATTGCAGCGCGTCGGGAGTTTGCTGAAACTTCGGATCTATCTCCATGACTACGTGATATTGATTGAGTTCTTTGTAGATGGTGGAAACCTGGCGTTGCCCAAACGCGTCGTACAAGGCATTGTCAATGTCCTGGGAACTGACTCCGAGTCGCGAAGCCGTGTCACGATCAATGATGAGGTTAGCCTGCAATCCTTTATTCTGTTGATCGGTGTTAACGTCCCGTAATTCTGGAAGCGTGCGCAGCTTCTGAAGCAGCCGCGGAGCCCAGGAATTCAATTCGCTCAGATCCTCGCCTTGCAGCGTGTATTGATATTGCGCCTGGCTCTGGCGGCCGCCGATGGTGAGGTCTTGGGCCGATTGCATAAACAAGGTCGCACCTGGAACGACGCCGAGTTTTGGGCGCAAGCGGTTGATCAACTGATCAGCGGTGATTTTTCTTTCAGAAAGCGGCTTTAATGTGAAGAACATTCTGCCTTGATTCATTGCGGTGTTTCCGCCTGCAAAGCCCATCACGTTTTCTACCGCCGGATCTTTTCCAACAATGTTTACGAATTGCGTCATCTTCGATTTCATGGCATCGAAGGAGATGTCCTGCGCGGCCTGAATTGTTCCCGACACGCGTCCGGTATCCTGCTGCGGGAAAAAGCCCTTCGGCACAACTATGTAGAGATAGACCGTGAGGCCCGCGGTGGCGATAGTTACCAGCAGAGTCAGGAACTGATGGCGCAGCACCACATCCAGCCCACGCTCGTACACGCGCAATACTCCGTTAAAGGCCCGTTCGTTCCAGCGGTATAACCGTCCATGCTTTTCATTCCCCAGAGGCTTTAGAATTCTCGCGCACATGGTTGGCGTGGTAGTGAGCGATACCAAAAGAGATACCGTGATCGCGATGCTTAACGTGACAGCGAACTCGCGAAAGAGACGGCCGACAATGCCGCCCATCAACAAAATCGGTATAAACACTGCAACAAGTGAGCTGCTCATCGACAGCACGGTAAAGCCAATCTCTTTCGCCCCGCGGAAGGCCGCCGGCAACGGTTGCATCCCCTGTTCAAGGTAGCGCGTGATGTTTTCGAGCACCACTATCGCGTCATCCACAACGAAGCCGGTTGAGATGGCCAGTGCCATTAATGAAAGATTGTCCAGACTGTAGCCGAACAGATACATCACTCCGAATGTGCCCACCAACGATAGCGGGACGGCCACGCTGGGAATCAAAGTAGCGCGAACTGTCCGTAGAAAAGCAAACACGACCAGAATGACAAGGACGATGGAGAGAAGCAGTGTCACTTCAATATCGTGCACGGATGCGCGGACAGTGACAGTGCGATCAAGAACGATACGCAAATCAATCGCCGGAGATATGGAAGATTGCAGAGCTGGCAACATCGCTCGGACGCGATCCACGGTTGCGATAATGTTCGCACCTGGCTGTCGCGACACGATTAGCAGCACTGCAGGTTTTCCGTTGGCCAATCCGACGTTGTGCGTGTCTTCCACGGAATCTTGCACATCAGCGACGTCACTCAACCGCACTGCTGCTCCATTGTTGTAAGCAACGATGACTGAACGATACTGGTCCGACTGCATCAGCTGATCATTGTCTTGAATTGACCAGGCGGTGGAAGCATCTCCTATCTGGCCCTTGGGCTTGTTCGCATTCGCAGCCCCCAACGCAGTTCGCACTTGCGCGAGACCGATTCCTAGTTTGTTCAGCAGCATCGGATTTGCTTCCGCACGCACAGCAGGTCGCGCACCTCCGCCAACAAACACCTGTCCTACGCCTTCCACCTGCGATAGCTTCTGCGCCAAGATCGAGTCGGCGGCGTCATACATTCTTGGCAGCGTGACTGTGTCGGACGTGAGTGCAAAGATAAGGACGGGCGCGTCCGATGGATTAGCTTTTCGATAGGTTGGGTTACCTGGCAAATAGGACGGCAACTGGCTGCGCGCCGCATTAATGGCAGCCTGCACGTCGCGTCCGGCGGCATCAATATTGCGATTCAAATCGAATTGCAGAACAATGCTCGTTGAACCGAGCTGGCTCGTGGAAGTCATCTGGTTCACGCCGGCAATGCGTCCGAACTGCCGCTCCAGAGGTGTGGCTACGGCAGATGCCATAGTTTCCGGACTCGCGCCCGGCAGTCCCGCACCAACTTGAATCACTGGAAACTCAACCTGCGGAAGCGGTGCAACCGGCAGGGCCGTGAATGCGAGCGCTCCAGAGAGAAGCAAAGCGAAGGTCAGCAGGGAAGTGCCGATTGGCCTTCGTATAAATGGAGAAGAGACACTCATTAATCGCCTGCTGACGCAGGTTCGGTTAGGGCGTTCCCGACCTGATAGCGCTCAAATCTTTTCGCCAGGCGGTCAAACCAGAGATAAACCACCGGAGTAGTAAAAAGAGTGAGAAGTTGACTCAGCAAAAGTCCGCCGACAATCGTGATCCCCAATGGATGGCGCAACTCGGACCCGGTTCCTCGCCCGAGTGCCAAGGGCAAACCTCCCAGTAAGGCCGCCATAGTGGTCATCATGATCGGACGAAAACGGAGCAAGCATGCCTGAAAGATCGCCTCCTCAGGAGGTTTGTGCTCCACCCGTTCCGCTTCGAGAGCAAAGTCAATCATCATGATGGCGTTTTTCTTTACGATACCTATCAACAGAATGATGCCAATCAACCCCACAACTCCAAGATCATTCCCCGTCAGCGACAGGGCGAGAATGGCGCCCACACCCGCCGAAGGCAGCGTGGAAAGAATCGTTAGCGGATGAATATAACTCTCATACAGTACTCCCAACACGATGTAGACGGTGATGATTGCTGCAACGATCAACCACGGTTCGGACGACAACGAATTTCGGAACGCGGCTGCCGTCCCCTGGAAACTGGTGCGAATGCTCGCCGGAAGTCCGACGTCTGCTTCGGCTTGGTCTATCGCCTTGGTTGCGTCTCCTAGTGAAACGCCCGGAGCCAGATTGAAGGAAAGCGTGACCACCGGGAACTGCCCCTGGTGATTGATTGCCAGAGTTGCATTTGTTCGCTCGACATGGGCAAACGACAACAGAGGCACTTGCGCGCCAGTGCCCGATTTCACGTAGAGGTCTTTAAGCGAATCAGGATTCTGTTGGAATTGTGGGTTGACCTCGAGAACCACGTGATACTGGTTCAATTGGGTGAAGATGGTAGAAACCTGACGCTGTCCGAAGGCGTCGTAAAGAGTGTCATCAATGGCCTGCGGCAAAATACCAAGACGCGAAGCGGTATCGCGATCAATGACTAAATTAATTTCCTGTCCATTGTTTTGCTGGTCGCTGGCGACGTCGCGCAATTGCGGAAGCGTGCGCAACTTATCCAGCAGGCGACCAGATACGGTGGCCAACTCCTGAGCGTCGGTATCTTCCATCGAGTATTGATAAAGAGTGCGGCTGACTCGATCTTCCACCGTCAGGTCCTGCACTGGCTGCATATACAGGGTGATGCCTTCGACCTGCGCCAGTTTTGGCTGAAGCCGGCGAATTAAGTCGGATGCGCTCGAGTTCCGTTGGCCGTGAGGCTTCAAATTAATCTGTATTCGACCGCTGTTGCCGGTCATATTGGTTCCGTCCACGCCAATAAACGAAGACACGCTGGCCACATCGGGATCCTGCAAGATGAGTTTGACGAGAGCTTGCTGGCGCTCAGACATGCCGGCAAAAGAAATGCTCTGCGGGGCATCGGAGATGCCAATGACTGCGCCAGTATCTTGCACTGGGAAAAATCCTTTGGGAACGACGATGTACAAGAACAGAGTCAAAACCAGCGTAGCCGCTGTAACCAACAGGGTGGTTGTCTGGTGCCGTAAAACAAACTTCAAACCTTTGCCATAAAAAGCAATGACCTGATTGTAAAAATCCTCCGACCAATTGTAAAAACGGCTGCGCTTTGCCGGATCATGGCGCTTTAGCAACTTCGCGCACATCATCGGAGTCAAAGTCAGTGAAACCACGGCAGACACCAAAATCGTTACTGCCAACGTCACCGCAAATTCGCGAAACAACCGGCCAACAATGTCCCCCATGAACAAGAGCGGGATGAGTACCGCGATTAGAGAGACCGTCAGCGAAACGATGGTGAAGCCAATCTGCCCGGCGCCTTTGAGCGATGCCTCCAGGGGAGAATCGCCCTCTTCCAGAAAGCGGTCTATGTTTTCAATCATCACGATGGCGTCGTCCACCACAAATCCGGTGGAAATCGTAAGAGCCATTAGTGTCAGATTGTTCAGGCTGTATCCGAGCGCATACATGACGGCGAAAGTCCCGACTAGCGAGAGCGGCACAGCAATGCTGGGGATTACGGTGGCGGAAAGGTTCCTGAGGAATAGAAAGATAACCAGGACGACCAAGCCAACGGTGAGCATCAGCTCGAATTGAACATCCTTGACTGATGCGCGAATTGTCTCAGTGCGATCTGTCAGAATCGCGACCGTGACCGCGGTCGGCAAGGAAGCTTTTAGCTGGACCAGTAACGACTTAATGTGGTCCACCACACTTATGATGTTTGCGCCCGGCTGTCGTTGGATGTTCATGATCACCGCAGGCGCGGTGTTCATCCATGCAGCCTGCTTCGTGTTCTCGATACCATCGGTGATCGTGGCAACGTCAGAGAGCCGGACCGGGGCGCCATTTCGATACGCGATGACGATTGGGCTGTACTGACTGCCCGAAGTAAGTTGATCGTTGGCTCCGATGGTGAAGGACTGTCTGGGTCCGTTAATCGTTCCCTTTGCCTGATCAACGTTAGCGGTTCCGAGCGCGGTCCTAACGTCTTCGAGACTCAGTCCATAGGAAGCAAGAGCGGCCGGATTTGCCTGAATTCTTACGGCGGGTTTCTGGCCGCCGCTGATGGATACAAGTCCGACGCCCGGTAGCTGGGAAATTTTTTGTGCGAGTGCGGTGTCAGCGAAGTCTTCGACCTTTGAAAGCGGCAGCGTGTCCGAACTTAGCGCCAAGGTGAGGACGGGTGCGTCTGCTGGATTGACCTTGCTGTAGACCGGAGGGTTAGGCAGATCCTTCGGCAAGTAGGTAGTAGCCGCATTGATTGCAGCCTGCACCTGCTGCTCGGCGACGTCAATATTCTGATCGAGATTGAATTGCAACGTGATGACCGAGCTGCCAAGTGAACTGGTAGAGGTCATCTGGCTTAAGCCGGGCACCTGTCCAAACTGTCTTTCCAATGGAGAGGTTACTGATGATGCCATCACATCAGGACCGGCCCCAGGGTAAAAGGTCATTACCTGAATCGTTGGATAATCCACCTCTGGTAAAGCGGAAACCGGCAGCTGAAAATACGCCACGATCCCGACCAGCAGCAACGCAATCATCAGCAGCGAAGTTGCAACCGGTCGAAGAATGAATAGGCGTGAAGGATTCATTGCGAGCTGCCACCAGAACCTGGGGTCCGCCGCTCCGATGAATTTCCGGACTGGCGGCCCGGATTGGTTTTCGGATCCGATTTCGGCGATGAATCGTTGGAAGGTTTGGTTACGCGAGCCTCAACTTTGCTGCCGGCTTGCAACTTATCCTGCCCATCGGTGACAACCAGATCGCCTGGGGAAACTCCGCTCGAAACTGCCGAAACATTATTTTGCGTCAGCGCAACGACTACGGGACGCACTTCCACCGTTTTGTCGGGCTTGACAGCAAAAACGAAACTCCCTTGCGGTCCGCGCTGAACCGCCGCAGCCGGCACCAACGTAGCATCTTTGCGCGTTTCGAGCAGCAGGTGAATGTTCACGAACTGATTCGGCCATAGCATGCTGTCGGTGTTGCTGAAAACTGCCTTGAGCCGGCCTGTGCCTGTGGTTTGGTCAATTTGATTATCAATAGTGAGCAACGTTCCGCTGTCAAGCTTGGTCTGATCGTCTCGGCTGTACGCGTCCACAGCAAGTCCGCTCTTTTTCATATGTTGCGAGACATTGGGGAGCGCGTCCTCCGGCAAAGTAAACAACACCGCAATCGGTTGCAGTTGAGTAATTACCATCATTGGATTCGGGTCGGTGGCGTGAACGATGTTTCCAGGGTCCACCAGCCGTAGTCCAACGCGCCCACTCTCCGGAGCCGTGATGTGACAATACGCAATCTGCAGCTTCACGTTGTCAATTGCGGCCTGATCGGAGCGGACCGTGCCCTCAAGCTGGTCGGCGGCGGATTTTTGTGTATCCACCTGCTGCTGCGACATCGCACCCGATACCTGCAACAGTTCTTTATAACGCTGGTAATTGAGTTGCGCGTCGCGCAGAGAAGCTTGATCCCTAAAAAGCGCTGCTTGGGTCTGGCTGAGTTGCACTTCGAACGGTCTTGGATCAATCAGCGCCAGCAAATCACCTTTGTGAACATTCTGGCCTTCTTTAAAATTCACTTTCATTAACTCGCCATCCACGCGGCTCTTAACGCTCACAGTGACAAGGGGCGACACCGAGCCCAAGCCGGTCAGGAAGATCGGCAGATCGCGGCGTTCAACGGTTGCCACCACAACTGGCGTGGCTTGATTTACGGCATTAGCCTTTGCCGTTGGAGTCTTGGCGGAGGTACCGCTGCATCCCGTCCAAGCGAGAGATGCTGAAAGGATGAGCGGGAGAAAGATGTAGCTTGCGATCGGAACCTTAACCGCTTGGTTCGTGCGCTTTGAATTGAGCTTTGGCCGCTTCGAACTAAAAGACGCTAACTGTGGCGTTTTCCGCCTCGCCCGTTTGTCGCAAGCATTCGCTATCAATCTAACTCCTTCGATAAGCCATTTTTTCGCGCAAACGCACTGGGGGTTAGACGCGTAACAGCTTGATCCGGTCCCGCTTTATTGCCAAGTTGGATTGGATTCTCCAGCTGGCCGCCAGAATAGAATCTGTTTTGATGTTTCTCAGGTCAATAGCGCTACGCAGGATTTACAAAACTTTACTCTGGATGCTATCTACATCGGACCAAACTATACGCGATCTGGAGCCCCGCTTTAGCGGTTCTGAGGATTTCCAGAGTACTAATAGAAGTAATGTGGGATGGGTCCCTTCGGTCTCCGTTTTGCCTCAGATCATCAATTTTCTCGTTCGCCAAACGTCCATCAGGTAAAGTGTCCGATGAACAATAGCGCGCCGATTTTCTCAGATCCCCTTTTCAATTCGATACCTCAACTCGGCAGACAGCGCACGGCTCTATGAGACGTCCCATTGCGATCTTTGCTGCAGGTTTGGTTATTCGTCTTGTCGCACTAGCCTACCTCGCTCATGTCATGCCCCAAATGCTTTCTTGGGGATTTAATGAGGCTGGGGGCATAGCACGTTGGATTGTGACGAAACATGCTTTTTCTTCTCCGTTTCATGATGCCCAGGGTCCGACGGCTTGGTTAGCGCCCGTTTACCCTCTGATCGTTGCGAGCATCTTTCTGGTGTTTGGAGTACAAACTCCCGCTTCGGCTGTAGCCGTAATGGTATTCAATGCAGTGTGCTCGGCTGCCACTGGCGTTATCGTCTATCAAATCGGCAAAGAAATTCACAGCGACAAAGCTGGGTTGTTTGCAGGATGGCTGTGGGCATTTTCTCCGCCCACCGCAATACTTCCATTTATTCCCTGGGACACTTCCTTGTCCGCGCTGATTTTAAGTGCCGCACTGCTGATGGTTCTTAGGTTGCAGTCAGGCAAATCCGACGGTTGGACCGCATGCGGAGCAACCTGGGGAGTCGCGGCCCTGGTCAATCCCGCGCTGCTGGTGCCGCTGCCTGTGCTGGCATTGTTGCTAACCGAGTGGAGGAAAAGATGGCGATCCGCTCTCATCATGATGGGCGTCGCAGCCCTTGTCATCCTTCCTTGGACTGTTCGGAACTATGTTGTGTTCCAAAGGATCATGCTTGTTCGCAGCAATGGGCTGGCCGAAGTGTATTTCGGCAATTGTGGTTTCGACACTCATCCGCTCGGGCAAAGCATGGAATACCAGCGTCTTGGCGAAGCTGAATTCACAGCCCGAGCAAACACGCGGGCGATAGAGTACATACGAACCCATCCGGCCGCCTTTTTACATAATTCAATTCATCGGGCGATGTGGTTTTGGATTTACCCCACCAATTTTTGGGTGCTTTCGGTTGGAATTGATATAGCTGCCTCGCTTGGGTTAATTGTGGTTTTCAAGAAATCACCTAAGAGAGCCTCAATGGTGCTTGCGATCCTTACCATCTACCCGTTGATTTACTACGCTTCACAGAGTGTTTCGCGGTATCGTCATCCGATCGACCCAGTTCTGTATTCTCTCAGTGGGATAGCGTGGTGCCGTTTAAAAGCTAAACAAAACGAACGCCAAACAGAAGCCTGATCGTCACACGAGGAGACGCGATAGGTGTGGCAAATCGAAATAAACTACTTGGGGTTTGGTGGGCGCGGAAGGAATCGAACCTTCAACCTGTCGATTAAGAGTCGAATGCTCTGCCAATTGAGCTACGCGCCCCAGAGTTCGCCGCATCAGCTGGAACCGGGCGAAGAGGAATAGAAATTATAGCATCGAGTTTTTACAGCCCTGCGGCAGGGTGATTGATAAGCAAACCCTTTAAGTGGAAAAGCATTTTTGGCTTTTGCTGAGGAAAGCGGCGCCTCGCCCGAACTCCGGTTGCGCGCACTACGTGGGAAGGTCTTCCGCTAGTCGGTAGCGTAGGGAGAAACCGCCTCCACCATGTTTTCGCGGCCAGTGGCATCCGTCAGGCCCTCGCGGTCTGGACGTTGTTCCAGGGTTCCAATCACAGCTGCGTCGTAAACCCCATGCGATTGCGGAGACGCCACGAAGCGGTTCTGCGACCACATAGATGCGATAATTCTCTGTTGCCTCGAAGTTAGAACCTTTGCGGGCAAGCTTTCGAAATTGCGGAAAATCCAAATCAAATATAGGCGTTGTAGAAATGATGGCTTGAGATAACGCGGACCGAGCGGAGTGAAGACTCGTAGCAGTCCGCTATTGAGTTTTTCTATCATGATAAACACCTGAGATTTTAACTTTTGGCGTAAGGCTAACCTAAAATTTCGGGTACCACTTGCATACTATTAATGCGTGCGGCCACTCCAAAATCGCTGCTTTCGCTTTGCTTTTCCACCCGCAGCACCGAAGCTTGGCAGTTGACCCAGCGCTTCTCCCCTTGAGTGAGTTCGGGGGGAAGAATCAGCAGCATCTCGAGTTCACTGCCTGCGCTTATCTCGGAAGCCGTATACAAAAAAATACCGCTCATGCTGAGGTCGCGAGTCTCCCCGTTGGCGCCCAGGCTGCCGGCCTTAGCCTTGATTGAAACTGGCACCTTCACCGGCATTCTCACTCCGGAACGGCGCTCTGGCTTGGGCTGTCGCATGGAACACCGGAGGGTATCACATTTCTTGCGGAGGAAAACGCAATCTATGTTTTACGATAGCGGCTAAATCAAGGTCGTGCCAGCCAGAATTCATCTTCGCCGAATGGGATTAGCACGGGCATTATCCAAAATGGGATATTGCTCGCGGGCGCAGGCGTGCGATCTGATTCGACAGGGACGAGTTTCACTCAACGGCATGGTCCGGCGTGACCCAGAATTTCCCGCGCGCATTTTGTCTCAAGAAACAAAAGATGACCGCGTCGAAGTTGATAGCAAGCCAATTTTGGTCGCCGCGAAGGTTTATCTTCTTATGAATAAGCCACGAGGTTTGGTGACGACGGCGTCCGATGAGAAGGGAAGACAAACTGTGTATAACTTGCTGGAAGCGACCATGCCTTGGGTCGGCCCTGTCGGCCGCCTGGACAAAGCCAGCGAAGGATTGTTGCTACTGACAAATGACTCCGAGTGGGCAGCGCGAGTTATCAATCCGGCAACGCATTTGGAGAAGACCTACCACGTGCAGATCCGTGGTCTACCACGCCCCAACTTAATGCCAGCTTTGGTGCGAGGAGTGAAAGATGCCGACGAGGTTTTGCGCGTAAAGCGGGTCGGCGTTCTTCGCCAGGGGAGTCGAAATGCCTGGCTCGAGATTGTTTTGGACGAGGGAAAGAATCGCCAGATTCGCCGGTTGTTGCAACTCCTTCAAATCGAAGTGCTCCGCCTCGTTCGGGTAGCGATTGGTCCCCTGCATCTCGGGGACCTTCCTAAAGGCGCTGTGCGGTCTCTTACCGAAGTCGAAAAGGCAAAGATGGACGCGGCCGTCCGGAAGAGCAGATTTGGCAAAGACTGACAGAAGTTGGAGGAGAGCTGCTATTCGGTGGAACTGCTTTTGAATAGCGTCATGCTCGCTGCGATTTTGGTCACTGCTTCGAGCTGTTGCAGATCATCCAGAGAAAAATCCGGGCCGACCGAAGGCAGATCGAAACCCTTGCGGCATACCTGAATGACGCCCAGCACCTTATTCTGATGCATCACCGGGGCGGACATCAGTTTTTGGATGGATGCCTGTTCAGAACGATCTACGGTTTCAGGCGTACCGAGCCGCACGGTTTCAAAGAGACTAATGTGCCTGACTTTCACAAAATTGTTGAATAGCTCTGTTTTTTTGGTCGCTGCCGTGTGCGCTGCAACCGAAGAAGAACTCGAAACAGGGATTGAGCCTGCAGTCTTCAATTCCGTTGGGAATAAAAACATGAGCTGCCCTTTTTCCAGGCGCATCATGGCAACTTCGGTGCGGCGAACTTGGAACAGTTTCGACAATTCCGCACAAAATACTTCCGGCGTTTCTGCCTGCGACAACATGTGTTCAAGCTCCACGCGATCATAAGCTTTCGCGGTTGCGGTCGCGGTGTTTCTGGCTGCGGAATGTCTGTCGGCTCTGGACATGCTTTTACCGAAATGCCACCGTGAAAAAAATTCACGACGGCTCAGCGGGGAATGCCGCTTGTTTATGGTCAGGTCTGGAAAGGTAATCGGGCAAGTTACCGAAGTGCGAAGTGGACGTAAGCTCTTATTTGACAAGCCTGCTGCGGAGTACCAACTGCACTACGACTCAAAGGGGTAGCCTTTTTCACGCCATCCCTTCACGCCGCCGTACATGGAAAGAACGTTGCGATAACCCATCTTCTGAATGTTGTCGGCCGCCAATGCAGAGCGGAAGCCGCCACCACAGTAAAGGACGAGGGCAGTGTCGCGATCAGGAATGCGCTGCTCGATATCTCTTTCGATTACTCCCTTGCCGAGGTGAACGGCGCCCGGAAGATGGTCTTTGGCGTATTCGCTTTCTTCACGCACATCTACGATCACGAATTTCTCGTGCCGATCGAGTTTTGTTTTTACCTCGTCCACGCTGACTTCGCGGACACGCTGCTTGGCATCGTTGACAATTTGTAGAAAGCCTTTGGAGTGCTGTTGTGCCATAGCGAAACCTCAATTCACTCGCTTATGCGTTAACGGTCTGATATTCCTCGTAAGCACCCTTGAAGTCGGTGATCTCCTGATTTGGCTCAAAATGCCATATGCGGGTGGCGACCTCGTCAATGAGATCGTGATCGTGCGTAACCAGCAATACTGTTCCGGTGTAGCGCTGCAGCGCGATGTTCAGGGCGTTAATTGATTCCAAATCCAAATGGTTTGTAGGCTCGTCCAAGATCAGAACGTTGGGCTTCTGCAGCATGAGCTTGCAGAAAAGTAGCCTAGCCGCTTCGCCACCGGATAGTACGTTGGTGGATTTGGCAGCCTCGTCCTTGGCAAACAACATCTGTCCGAGCAGGCCCCGAATCTCCTCGTTGGAAGCTGAGGAGTCCCACTGATGCAGCCATTCCAGCGCGGTAGAATTCTTTTCAATCAGTGATCTGTGGTCCTGTGCGAAATATCCCACGCTGGCCTCGTGTCCCCAGACTACCTTTCCGCCATCCAGGAATGGGCCATCGTATCCGCTGGTCTTGCGCAACTCCGCTTCCGGAATCGTCGGAGAACTTGCGAGAAGCGCATTGACAAGCGTTGTTTTTCCGGCGCCGTTTCGTCCCATCAGAGCAATCTTTTCGCCCCGTATCACGCTGGAAGTGAAGCCGTGAATGACCTCGTGATCTCCGTACGATTTTTCCAGGCCATGAAGGTCAAGAATATGTTTTCCGGACGGCCGCTTCCGTTCGAACTTTATATACGGACGCTGAATATTTGATCTTGCCAGCTCGGTGACTTGGAGCCGCTCTACTTCTTTGCGCCGCGATTGCACCTGACTTGACCGGGTTCCGGCGGCGAAGCGGGCGATGAATTCATTCAACTGCGAAATCTTCTTTTCCCGTTGGGCGTTTTGCGATTCGATCTGCGAGCGCACCTGTGTTTTCGCCATCACCATGTCATCGTAGGTGCCGGTATAAGTGATGATCGTCTCGTAGTCAATGTCGGCGATGTGCGTGCAGATGCTATTCAGGAAATGGCGATCGTGAGAGATGGTGATTACGATTCCATCGTATTTATTGAGAAAATCCTGTAGCCAGTGGATGGAGTCCAAATCCAAATAGTTCGTGGGCTCGTCGAGCAGCAGAGCCTGCGGATGTCCAAACAAAGCCTGTGCTAGCAGTACTCGAACTTTCTGTCCACCCTGCAACTCGCTCATCAGGCGCGTGTGCAAATTGTCAGGAATATCCAAGCCTTGTAGCAGGAGGGCAGCATCGGTCTCGGCGGTGTATCCATCTTCTTCACCGACAATGCCTTCCAACTCACCGAGCTTCATACCATCTTCATCGGTGATTTCGGGCTTGGCGTAGATGTTGTCGCGCTCCTGGATGGCCCCCCACAGCCGCTTGTTCCCCATAATTACGGTGTCGAGTACCGAATACTGATCGAAGGCATATTGGTTTTGGCTGAGGACGCCCAGTTTTCGCGGACGTACGACCGTGCCTTTCTGCGGCTCCAGTTCTCCCGAAAGAAGATTCATGAACGTGGATTTACCGGCGCCATTTGGTCCTGTCAGACCGTAGCGCTTACCCGGCGTGAATGCCGTGGATACTTCATCAAACAGAACTTTAGCGCCGTAGCGCATGGAAACATTACTGACTGAAAGCATGATTTATACAGTGTGAAACTGCGGGGAAATTCCGCGCAAAACGGTACGCAGCTGGAATATTAAGGATACCATGCGTGGCCGGGATGAGGGGGCGGCAACGCCTCCGTTATGGAAAGGGTGGAGTGTCTTATAACTCGCGAGGCAATTTCGACGTTTTGATCTCCCCACCCTTCACAAAGCGAAGGGTGGACCACCCCCAGATTTAAGTTTGTTTTTGCTCCAGTTCGGCCCAGCGTTTGTATAGCTCATCTACTGTTTGCCCTGCTGCCTCCAGTTCTGTATTTGCCTTCAGCAGTGCGTGCGCGTCGCTGACGATCCCGGGATCGTGCAACGCGGCGGTTTTGGATTGGAGTACTGCCTCTGCGGCCGCAACCTTTTCTTCAATCGTTGAAAGTTCGCGCACCTCCAGATACGAAAGCTTCCTGGAAGATTTGCCAGGCAATGATTTTCCACCATTCGATGACCCATTCTTTGAGGAACCTTGCTTCGATTTACTCGCAGGCTTTCCTCCCCGTTCCCGTTCCGCCTGCCAATTCTCCCATTGTGGGTAATCCGCAAAGCTTTCTGCTTCACCAGTGCTATCGAGCCCGAGCACAACGGTGGAAACGCGGTCCAATAAATAGCGGTCATGAGTCACCAGCACCAGCGCTCCGGGATATTCGAGCAGACTTTCTTCCAGAATTTCAAGCGTCGGAATATCCAAGTCATTCGTAGGCTCATCGAGCAAAAGAACATCGGCAGGCTGCAGCATCAGCAGCGCAATCAGCACGCGGGCTTTTTCTCCTCCGGACAATCGCTCGACCGGCTGATTAAGCTGTTCGCTGGTAAATAGGAATCTCGCTGCCCAGGATGCCACATGGATCACCCGATCCTGATAGATGACCGAGTCGCTGTCAGGAGCCAGTGCTCGGCGGAGAGTGACCCCCTCGTCGAGCTGGCGGTTCTGGTCGAAATAAACAATGCGCAAAGTTGGAGCGTGCTGGATCGTGCCCGCGGACGGTTCGGTCTCTCCTCGCAGCAGACGGAGAAGCGTCGTTTTACCGCTTCCGTTGGGCCCGACGAGGCCAACTCTCATCCCTGCCGTAATGACAAAATCGAGATTCGTAAAAAGTGGACGCCCCTCGATTTCGTAATGTAGTCCTTCGATCGCAATGAGACGTTTGGTCTGGCGGTCGGTGGCATTGAAATCTATATTCGCCCTGGCGGTGCGAGTGCGGCTATTGAGCTCCGCTAATTCGCCGATCAGGTCATTACTCTTGCTGATTCTGGCTTTTGATTTTGTCGTCCGAGCTTTCGGACCCCGCCGCAGCCACTCGATCTCACGCTTGACACGATTTTCCAAGGAATCCTGCCGCTTCGCCTGGCTCTCCAGGAACGCTTCTTTTTTCTCCAGAAACGCGCTGTAGTTTCCCACTACCCGAAGTATTCCTTCGGGATAGGTGCGGTTTAACTCCGCGACTTCGGTCGCGACGTTCTCGAGGAAATAACGGTCGTGACTCACTATTACGCAAGCGAAAGAGGCGTTGCGGAGAATACCTTCCAGCCACTCGATGCCCGCGAGGTCGAGATGATTAGTAG
>JALYIM010000087.1 GCA_030775785.1 Acidobacteriota bacterium | reverse complement strand
CTATGGGATTCCGTGGTCATCTTAGCGGCTGGGAGGCCTGTGCGGGACAGTGGCGAGTCTGACTGGCAGTCCGATTCAGCTTCGATCTCGCTACCGCGAGCGAGTCAACCCGCTAATGGATCGCTGCTGCGCCTGGCTCTGGGAACGGGGGTACTAGCCTCCAGTTGTCCGGTAATGCGACTTACCAGGACTTGTGCCCTACGCGGCTAATCTCTTCCTAGAATGCTCGACCGGTCTGCTGCTATTCCGTCCAACGTCGCGCTCATGATTTCCGTCGAAGGGATCATGACAGAGCAAGGGGAAATGTCCGTAGGTTGCCCAAGAATTTCGCTAAGGAAGATGATTCGCTGAGCCCCAATTTTTAGAAGGCTCTCCGAAGATTCTGAATTCGGTCTGGTAAAAACATCGGCCTTGCGATAGGAAACATCGTCCAATGCTGCCCAATTTCCTTTGAGGGCTTTCACCAAGCCGTAATCTACCGAAACGAAATCGTCATCAATACTTCGCACGCCCCTGATTCGTACTACGTAAGCAAAGTCACTGTCTCGGCCAAGGAGTCGGGCTCTCCTCGCGTCGCAAGGCATCTTGCCCCACATCTCCGCAAGATTCCTGCCGTGGTCATCGTTCAAAACCTCGGCCGCTCTGGGCAAGTATTCTCCTGGGGTTCGGCAATCCCGAAACCGTGTGATACACGACAAGTCAAAACCCAGCGCTCGTTCATATTCATCTCGGCTCGCTTGCCAAGTAAAATCGGCATTGATTGCTCCGCTGCATCCGGTACATGCGCCAGGCTTCCGTACGTATAAATTGGGATGAACATATAGCTGTGGAGGGTCGAGCCAGCGACGGAAGTTGCCGACCGTACTAGCGCCAATACTAATGTTCGAGAGGAAGCCGTGCTCCCCAAAAGAGCCATACTCGATATATGACATCGGCCGGAGGCCTACGCTCAGACCGCGCAGCTTGCCATCTTGAATGACCAGGGTTGCCATAAAATAATTGATTCGCAACCCGACGAACCGAAATCCTCGAGCGAGAAAGTATACCGGCCGCTCGGCCCAGGGGTGATTCGCGCTTAACTGGAGCAATGACTCCCACTGAGTTAAAAGAATTGAAAATTCGCAATGTCCCTCTGAGCAGGGACCGCGGTCAGTTACGTGCGAATGGTAATCGCTCCGGAGCCTCAAGATAGATGCGGCCGGAGTCTCTTCGACCTGAAACGTTTTCAGGACAGTGAGGAGATGCTCCGCTTGGAAGCGAAAAACTCGTGCATAAATATGTATTACGATAACAGGCAGGCAGAGAAAAGCAGCCGTGACTAAGCCGATTGTCTTGATTCGGCGCATGAACGTTCAGGTGCTCTCCGTCATTGATATAGACACCGATGCTAAGCTTCTGGTGCCCAAGTTGTCGATGCGCTCGATTATGGCAGGTCAAATATTCTCGTCGTCTAGGCCCGATAGAAATTTTCAGCCCGCTAGCGGCTCCGGTTATGGGAGTGTCGGCCTCGATGCGGACGGAATGCGTTGCGGTCTTGATCTTCGACGGGAACAATGCAGGATTGCATGGACGAAACTTTCGGAGGAATTTCGTGAAGGATGTGGGTGTTCCACTTTATCCTCCGCCAGACGGCGTGTCAGTTACGAGTCAAAACTGTTTCAGTGGTGAAATAAAGCCGTGATAAGCGCCGCGTTGAATTTGCATTTGGCTGTGGCGGCGTTGGCCGCTAGACCCAGAAAAATATTGGTGGCATCAGCTTGCGAAGGTGGTGTGCCTGTGCCGAAGTTCTTCACGTAGTTGAGAACGTCGATGTAATTGGCAGGTTCGGGAATCTCGTACGGCTGTGTATTATTTCCTGCGTTACCTGCCGTGCCATTGACTTTCTTCATTGTCCACCAACTCCAGCCGATATTGTTTGCATTCAGCAGCGTTGACATTCCCTGCGCCCACGAATTGCTGTTCTCTCCGGTTTCCCCATTCCAGATGGGGACGTTATTTTGTTTGCGGATATCCAAGTAGCCTTGAATCGACGCGGTATTATTTTTGTCCCAATATTTGTGAAAAACCAAGACCATGTTGTTGTCCCAGGTAGGCAGGATCGCTTTCATGCCGGCCTTAGAGCCGCACCAGTCGGTGCCACAGGCGAAAATGATGTGATTCTTATCTACGGCGCGAATCGCAGCGGTGATCTGCACGTAAAGGGTTCTCAAGGCTGAACCGCCACTGGTGGGATTTGATTCGCTGAAAAGTGGCTCGTCCAGAAGATCGTAGCCAGCTACCGCTGGCTCATTCGCGTAGCGCTCCGCAATGGCTTGCCACAGGTTGATGGTCCAAGGCTGATATATGGTGGGCTCGGTCCACAGGTGGGGCTGGCCGTCCACGGTGTCCGACATCAGCTCCGGATTTTGTCCACCAGGCGCGGCGTGCATGCAGAGAATGACTTTGATGTTGTGCTTTTTGCAAAGCGCGATGAAGTTATCGATCTTTGCCCACCCGCTGTCCAGGTAAACGGCATTCTGTGGGG
>JALYIM010000086.1 GCA_030775785.1 Acidobacteriota bacterium | reverse complement strand
CTACTCGAAAGTCGCGGACTCAAAGTAAACCTAATGAAGTTCGATCCCTATCTGAATGTGGATCCGGGCACTATGTCCCCCTTTCAGCATGGTGAAGTCTTCGTCACCGATGACGGAGCGGAAACCGACCTTGACCTCGGCCACTACGAGCGCTTTACGCACGCGAAACTTTCCCGCGACAATAATTGGACTACCGGCAGGATTTACGAGCAGATTATCGCCAAGGAGCGGCGCGGGGATTATTTAGGGAAAACCGTGCAGGTCATTCCGCACGTGACCAACGAGATTAAGTCCGCAATGAAAAAGGTTGCACAAGATGTTGATGTGGCGATCGTTGAGATCGGCGGCACCGTCGGCGATATCGAGTCATTGCCGTTCATGGAAGCCATCCGGCAAATGCGCCAGGAGCTGGGACGCGAAAACACACTGTTCATGCACGTAACGCTGGTTCCGTTTATATCTGCGGCGCAAGAGCTTAAGACCAAGCCAACACAGCACTCGGTGAAAGAGCTGCTCAGCATAGGAATACAACCTGACATTCTTTTGTGCCGCACTGATCGTTTTTTAGCGAAAGACATCAAATCGAAGATCGCGCTTTTCTGCAACGTCGAAGAAGAAGCGGTGATCACCGCGAAAGATGTGGCATCCATTTATGAAGTGCCGGTCGTTTTTGCCCACGAAGGGGTGGACACATTGGCGCTTCGATACCTCCACGTTGATGCCAAAAACCGCGACTTGAAAAATTGGGAAGAGCTCGTACATCGGGTTTACAACCCTAAGGCTGAAGTGACGATAGGCATCGTCGGAAAATATGTCGAGTACGAAGACTCCTATAAATCCCTGAAGGAGGCGCTGGTCCACGGCGCGCTGGCACACAATTTAAAGCTGCAAGTGAATTGGATCGAGGCCGAAGGACTGGAAACAGAAGGTACGGCCTACGAAGACCAGCTTCGGGATTACGACGGCTTGCTCGTCCCCGGAGGTTTCGGCAAACGTGGGATCGAAGGCATGCTGAACGCGATTCGCTATGCTCGAGAAAAGAAAGTTCCGTATTTTGGTATCTGCCTGGGAATGCAAACAGCGTGCATTGAGTTTGCGCGAAACGTTTGTGGACTTACCGATGCCAACTCCAGCGAATTTGATCCCTCTACTCCGCATCGGGTGATCTATAAATTGCGCGAGCTGCACGGTATAGAAGAACTCGGCGGCACCATGAGGTTGGGAGCATGGCCTTGCAAGATCGAGCTCGGCACTCTCGCCCACAGAATTTACGGGCAAACCGAAATCAGCGAGCGCCATCGTCATCGTTACGAGTTCAATCGCGAGTACGAAGAAACGCTGACCGCCGGGGGACTTCGAATCTCAGGTTCGACGCCGGACGGCACTTATGTGGAGATGATTGAATTGCCGGACCATCCTCATTTCATCGGATGCCAGTTTCACCCCGAATTCAAATCAAAACCGCTGGAGCCGCATCCTCTCTTCAAAGCTTTTGTGGGAGCCGCCCACGAGAACGGCGTCAATCGTCGGGCGGACAGGGAATCGGCAAGAGTAGAAATGTTTCATCGGCCGCAGAAAGTGGCTAGACGATAGGACTGAGTGTTACTTCGGAGATGACAGAATCCTTTCAGGTCGGCGACGTCAAAATCGGTTCCGGCAAGCTCTTCCTCATCGCAGGGCCGTGCGTAATCGAAAGCGAAGAGCATGTCGTTCGCATGGCAGAAATCATCAAGGGCGTCACACGTTCGCTGGACATTCCATTCGTCTTTAAGGCTTCCTACGATAAAGCGAATCGCACTTCCATACGCAGTTTTCGCGGCCCAGGTTTAGCCGAAGGCCTTCGCATCCTGAGAAAAGTGAAAGAGCAGGTTGGCGTGCCCATCCTGACCGATGTGCATCAAGCGGTAGACGTTGCGAAGGTGGCTGAAGTGGCGGACGTGTTGCAAATCCCCGCGTTTTTGTGTCGCCAAACTGATCTTGTCGTTGCCGCTGCGATGAGTGAGCGCGCTGTGAACATCAAGAAAGGACAGTTCATGTCCCCCTGGGACATGAAGCACGTCGTCGAGAAATGCCGCACGGCGGGAAACACAAAGGTTTTTCTTACTGAAAGAGGCGCGAGTTTCGGCTACAACAATCTTGTTGTGGACATGCGTTCTCTGGCAATCATGCGAAAGTTCGCGCCTGTGGTTTTTGATGCCACCCATTCCGTGCAGCTGCCCTCAAGCTTCGATGGCAACGGCGAAAAGCCGGCTGCCAGCGGTGGAGAGCCGGGATTCATCCCTTTGCTCGCGCGAGCGGCGGTGGCTGCGGGCATTGATGGCGTCTTCATGGAAGTGCACGACAATCCAAAGCAAGCGTTGTCGGATGGCGCCAACGCGCTCCCCAGCACAAAGCTACGCGAGTTGTTAAGGGAATTGCAGGCGGTACAGTTGGCGGTTACAGCAGCGCGCTCCAGTCCATAACAAATCCGGCGCTCATGAATTTCGCACCTCTGTAGTGTGAGGTTTCGTGCAGTCATAATTCTGCTACTATTCCCCGCGCGTAATCATCTTATTATTCAAGTTTACTGAAGTTCGCATGCGCATATTCGGCCTCATTCTCGGGATCGGCATTATTGCTTTAGTGCTGCTGGACGCCTTTGAAACGGTGATTTTGCCACGCCGCATAAAAAGGCAGTTTCGGCTGACTTCCTGGTTCTACCGCAATACCTGGAGGCCGTGGGCGAGGGCGACCAGTCATATCAAGTCGCCTTCGCGAAGAGAGAACTTTCTTGGATATTTCGGTCCACTGTCGCTGATTGCGCTTCTCATACTCTGGGCATTTGGACTCATATTGAGTTTCGCATTATTGCAATACGGCGCCGGAGAGCACATTCAGATAAGCCGCGAGCCCATCACTTTTGGCCGGCTGATGTATCACAGCGGAGAAACTTTCTTCACTCTGGGGTATGGGGATATTCTTCCGGTTTCAGCGTTGGCGCGCACTCTCGCTGTACTAGAAGCCGGTCTGGGATTTGGATTTTTGGCGGTAGTAATCGGTTATTTGCCGACGATATATTCGGCATTTTCCAAGCGTGAAGTGCAAATTTCTTTGCTTGATGCCCGCGCTGGGTCGCCACCTACGGCTGCGGAACTGCTGGCCAGGTTCGGAAGTTCGCCGCAGCAGCTTGTACTTGATCAGATACTTATTGACTGGGAGCGATGGGCCGCTGAGGTTTTGGAGAGTCACCTTTCTTATCCGGTGCTCAGTTTTTTTCGTTCGCAGCACAACAATCAGTCCTGGCTGGGCGCCTTGACGGCGATCTTGGATGCCAGTTCTCTGATCATTGCCGGCATAGACGGTGTAAATCCGCAACAAGCAAAGCTGACGTTCGCGGCGGCCCGGCACGCGGTAGTGGATTTAGCGCAGGTGGTGAATGCGCGCTATGACCCACTCGCGCCTGATCGGCTTCCAGTAGAAGAGATGGCTCGCCTTCGACAAAAACTTCAGGAAAACGGCCTACAACTGCGAACGGGCGATGGCTTCGACAAGAAGCTCATTTCATTGCGCTCCCTTTATGAGTCTTATGCGCACGCTATTGCGGGCAATTTATACATTGCATTACCCCCTTGGATTCATCCGGAGAAGAAACGTGACAACTGGCAGGGAGGTCCTTGGGACCGTATTATCCAAGCGAGAGGTCTTGCTGGATTAGGACGTAAACCCGAGACCGTGCAGACAATGGACGAGCATTTCTAATTGTGTTATTTAGTAAACTCGCCTGTGGCGGCTCGATCAGTGAGGTCTTAAAAATCCTTTGCGGCGTTGCTCGCTGTAACGGTGCAGGGCATCGCTCACAATGGGATAGGCTTCCGCCGCCGGACGTATTTCATCCACTTCCACCGCTTTCCCTTCCAGTTGTTTGTAGTCCTGAAAGAAACGCCGCAACATCAGCGAACGGTGGGGAGGCATTTGTGCCGCCTCCCGATAGGCATTAAACTCCGGATCTTCCGTGGCAACCGCAATAATTTTGTGATCTTTCTTCCCACTGTCAATCATGGTCATCACTCCGATGGTGCGAGCGTGAATAATCGTAAGCGGTACGACTGTCTCCTGACATAAGACGAGCACGTCGAGCGGATCGTCATCTTCCGCTAGAGTCTGCGGGATGAATCCATAATTAGCCGGATAATAAACTGCGGAATAAAGCACGCGATCCAATTTTATCAAGCCGCTAGTCTTGTCAAGTTCGTACTTCACGCTCGAGCCAAAGGGAATTTCAATGACGGTGTGAAACTCTTGCGGCAGCTTATCGCCGGGAGTGACGTCGTGCCAGGGATGAATCATGTAGTGCGGGACCTTTCAGTCGGGTGAATGGAACATCCATTGTAGCGGAAGACGAAAGAGCGGGAGAACACCAACTCTCTCCAAGCGGCAGAACTTCGCCGAGTTCGCAAGCGATTGTGGCGCTTTTCCGCGCTTCAATTTTTGAGCTACTGCGCATGGCGCTTTAGAGTTGAATCCAGCCGGCTTGAATCAGGGCCAGAGTTCCTATTGCTACGATTACCCAGAGGATCAGCCCTTGCATCAGAGGACGTATTCCGACGCGTCGCAACATGGGGACCGACATGCTGGCGCCGATCAGGTACAAGGTTAGCGTGAGTCCAACTTTGCCCAGCCGGTTCAAAAATACATACAGCGGATGCAGGACTGGCACATAAGTGTTCGCCACCGCCGCCAGACAAAAAAGCAGAATGAACCAGGGCCACGCAATCCGACTATTACTTTTTTCGCGAATGGCGGTCGCAATTGATAGCGGGACAATCCAAAGAGCGCGCGCAAGCTTTACTGTGGTACCAACTGCAACCGCGGTGACGCCATATTTTGCGGAGGCTCCCACCACGGAACTCGTGTCATGAATGGCCAGGGCCGCCCATAAACCGAACTGAGTTTCGTTGAGATGGAAAAGCCAGCCAATCCAGGGAAACAGCAGCAAAGCCACCGAATTGAGAATGAAAACTGTTCCCAACGAAACTGCCATTTCGCCTTCGGTCGCGCTCAACAGAGGGCCGATCGCAGCGATCGCACTGCCTCCACATATCGCGGTGCCCACGGTTATCAGAGCGGAGAGAGACCGCCCAACGTGCAGAAACCATCCGAGCAGCAAACCTAAGACGATCACTCCTGTAATGCTGATCGCCGTATAGACAAACCCGGAACGTCCCACGCGCACCAGTTGCTGCAGGTCCATCCCAAATCCCAAACCTACTACCGAAGCCTGTAGCAGGAGCGGAGTGAGCTTCTTCGCTATCGTGCTACTGGGCGATCGGAACAAAAAAGCGTACGCGAGGCCGAGAGCAAGAGCTGTGGGGGGAGAGACCAACCCACTCGCGGTCACCATTAATCCCACCACAAATGCTATGCCGGAAATCTTCATGTCGGTTTAGCCAGCAGCGAATTGTATAGGCAATCACGCAACGTCCCCAAGTTAGATTTCGATCTCCTCGGGTTAAACAAAAGTAGAATTCATCATCCCGATCGTAAAACGAAACAATCTATCGGATTTGAGGGCTTCCATCCGACATGTGTATTCTGTGAAGGAGGACTTTTATTGAAAACGGCACGACACCCTATGAAAGCCAGACCGAAGAAGTCAAAGCAAACTCCGCCCAGCGAAAATACACACCTGCTCAGATGGGTGGAAAAGACCGCACAGCTTACTGAACCCGCCGCCATCCACTGGGTAGATGGCTCACAGGCCGAATACGACCAACTTTGCCGCGAGATGGTGGAGAACGGCACCTTTACAAAATTGAACGAGGAGTTGTGGCCGGGCTGCTATTACGCGCGCTCGAATGCCAGCGACGTGGCTCGCGTAGAATCGCGCACCTTCATCTGCTCGCTGTCAAAAGACAGTGCCGGTCCCACCAACAACTGGGAAAATCCCTTCGTCATGCGTCGCAAGCTGAAGAGTCTTTTCAAAGGCTGCATGCGCGGTCGCACCATGTACGTTCTGCCTTTCAGCATGGGCCCTGTGGGATCGCCGATGTCACAGATTGGAGTGCAACTCACCGATTCTCCCTATGTCGTTGTGAGCATGCGCATCATGGCGCGAATCGGAATGGCTGTCTTCAAAGAAATAGATAAAGATGAAAAGCGTGTGGTCCCGTGTTTGCACAGCGTGGGAGCACCGCTGGAACCTGGACAGCAAGACGTGCCCTGGCCGTGCAATGACGAGAAGTACATCGTGCATTTTCCTGAGAGCCGCGAAATATGGTCCTACGGATCGGGTTACGGCGGCAATGCATTGCTTGGAAAGAAATGTCTGGCGTTACGTATTGCGTGCAACATCGCGCGCGATGAAGGTTGGATGGCTGAGCACATGCTCATCGTGGGAGTAGAAGATCCGCAAGGCGAGAAAACGTATGTGGCGGCAGCGTTCCCCAGTGCCTGCGGGAAAACAAATTTTGCAATGATGGTCCCGCCCAAAGGGATGAAGGGCTGGAAAGTTTGGACAGTGGGCGACGATATCGCTTGGATTCGTCCGGACAAAGACGGCAGGCTGCGGGCGATCAACCCTGAAGCTGGATTTTTCGGAGTCGCCCCCGGCACTTCACCCAAAACAAATCCCAATGCGATCGCGACGTTAGCCAAAAACACAATTTTTACAAACGTGGCTTTGACGCCTGAGGGCGGCGTATGGTGGGAAGGATTGACGGACATCCCGCCGGAGAAGTGTCTCGACTGGCAAGGCAATGAGTGGACGCCTGAGCTGGCAAAGACAACGGGCGCAAAAGCGGCGCATCCGAATTCTCGTTTCACCGCGCCTGCGTCGCAATGCCCGACCATCGATGAATCTTGGGAAGATCCGGAGGGCGTCCCTATCAGCGCTATGATTTTCGGCGGACGCCGCGCATCCACTATCCCGCTTGTCTATCAGGCTTTCAACTGGAGCGCTGGAGTTTATGTGGGCGCCACGATGTCATCCGAGATGACCGCAGCCGCCGCCGGAAACATTGGCAAGGTCCGTCGCGATCCCATGGCCATGCTTCCATTTTGTGGCTACCACATGGGAGATTATTTCCGCCACTGGCTGCGGATGCAGCGTTCGCTGACTCTAACTCCGCGAATTTTTCATGTGAACTGGTTTCGAAAAGATGCAGGCGGAAATTTCATCTGGCCCGGTTTCCGAGAGAATATGCGTGTTTTGAAATGGATTGTAGATCGCGTTCATGGCCGTGCCCAAGCCAAGGAAACCTCCATTGGCTGGACTCCATACTATGAGGACCTGAATTGGAATGATCTCGATCTTCCAAAGGAGACTTTTGAGCAGCTACAGGAAATTGACCATGATGCCTGGCGCGCCGAGGTCATTGGCCATGAGGAGCTATTCATCCTGCTGCACGATCGTTTGCCGCCGGAAATGGTGTATGAGCGCGAGCTGCTGATCTGCCGTTTATGAATCGGCATCATGCGCGATCTTGCACGATGTGCCACCGGTTGACCGCACCTTGGCTTTGTTCGGGAAAATTGTGGAGTGCTTCGGGCGAACTTCCCGACATCAACATTAGGCGTCACACCTATAATTTTCTGGCATTCTCAGTCACTTGATTGGTCTTTTTCTGCCAGTTTCTTCTCAACTAAAGTAGCCGGACGCAACACATTCTCGTTTTAGCCAATGCACTGTTCGAATCCGTATTATTAGTAAGCGGAGATAAAAAGGTGTAACTCATCCCGCCGGTGAGCAGGGCTACGATTGACAAAGAACGATGTGATCGAAAAAACTCTACGAGAGGCTGCTCCACGGATGGCGACGTACGAACTCCCCTACGACGATGGTATTGACGAGGACGAAGTGATCATCGCGGAACTTGACTCGAGATTGCCAGACACGGACTTAAAGACTTGCTCCGACTTCGCGCATCTGGGCGTGAACTGTTGCGAGACCTGTCACAAATTTTACCCCGAGTACGAAATGAGCGTGATTCGGCTACCCGATGGTGAAACCGCATGGGTCTGTGATCCGGTCAAGGATGCACTGAACGTTACTATCCCGAAGTGATGTTCGAACTAAGCCCTTTAGCTGATTTCAATCCCTGCGCCGTATAAATAAAGAAGAACCACTGTGTCCCATTTTTAATCATGACGTTGCACATTGAACCCGCGGCCGAAGGATCGTACGTTGGTATTTTTTGGCTGCTTGACGGGAGGTTGATAAGCGACCGAATACCCATCCGTGACGGGGAACGGTACGGTGACTTCAAAGTGTACGGACGAAGTCATTCCTCAAAGTGGGAGGAATTTCAGCAGCGGGGCACGGTCCCCTTAGACCTCGAGTACGACAGATTGCCGCGCGGGCGCGTGTGTTGCAACATGAAGGCAGGTACTTGCATATTGTTGGCCGACCGATGCATTTTGAAAGAAAAAAATCTGGTCGCAAAAATTAAAAAGGAGTTCCGCCTGCCGCCTGATATTAAAGGTGAACCCGACCTACACTATCGCTGCTCGCAGTGTCTAGCCCCGTGGCATGCTGCCACAGCAGACTTCTGAAATGTCTGTTGTCATCCACCTGACTGAAGTTTAGTCCCTCTTCGCTATAGGTCAAAAAAAGCAACCTGTATCTTGTCGTGGTGCGGGCTGCTCTGGGAAACTCGGCACTTCCCAGCGGTCAGCGATCAGCGGTATTGATGCGGGTTACCCGTTTAACCGAGCCCCGAATGAGCTTCAAGTCTTTCCCAACTTATTCGGGTGAAGTGACGCAGACTAGTCAATCGGGCTCTCAGAACCCGCACTCCCTTGGCAGTAATGCGATATGGATGGCGGCGATCGTCCTGAGGGAGTGGCTCAATCCAACCCAGCGCTTTGAGACGGCCGATCGCATCATATAGAGTACCTATTCCCAGGCGGCTACCGCATAGAAGTAGGATATCTTTGATCATTGCGTGTCCGTGCTTTGGTCCGCCAGCGAGACTTGCGAGAATCAGCATCGTCGGATCCGAAAAACGGTTTTCTATCAGGTTTCGAGTGGTGCGCATAGGTAGTGATGTTTCATGGCCCCGCCGGAATTTTACAATGTGCGACTTTAATTCGGTGCTTCTTTCTTCCCATATGGAACGTCCGGAGTGACAGCCCAGCACGATACCGGCATACAAGATTTAGCGGTGTGCCAGACTTTTAGCTGTCACCACAGCCCCCTTCGAAACCTGGAATCTCTTAGCCGGGCGATATTGCGACTCACGGGCTTGAGACACCATGGCCTTTTGTTTTTGGCCAGGATAAAATTTACTACCTTATGCCCACTACCGACGATCTAGAACTTGGCCATTTTTCAGACCCTCCGATGCTGATTCTCGCGAGTCTTGCTAGTGGACCAAAAGACGCACACGCGATGGCAGAAGACGTCGCCCTTCTCTGCGGTGCCCGCCTCCGTCTGGGTACTTTATACGGAGCCATTTACCGTCTCGAGGAGCAGGGCTTGGTCAAGCCACTTCCTCAAAAGGAACGTAGCCGGCAATATCGCATTACTGCCAAGGGAGCGCGGGTTCTCAGAGCCCGACTGGTGACTCTGCGGCGCTTCACCGAAGCCGGATGGAAGAGGGTGCAATCTCTCTGAACCGGACTGGTCCAGTACATCTGAACTACGCAATTTTTACATAGTTTACAATTTCGCGCGGAATATTCCAGAGCTGCCGCTTTGCCTCCTCCACAAATTCTCATCTGTCACCTACAGTCCTGGGAAACGCAACACCAAGGCCGGGTGTAGCGTTATCGTTGCTGAAAACCGAGAAGCATGATCAGCCGCGACGTCGGACCCCCTAAAAATCAGCTAGCGCTACAGGCGTGAGTGAGTCGTCAATAAGCTCCAATGCAGGCGACTTCCCCGGGCATCGGTCTTGAATCGCTACGACAGTCCGACTCCAACCAGGTGGTATGGGGTAACTACCAATTACCTGATTGATGGAAACTACGCACAACACCCGTACAACGTTTTCCTGATACCCGAATTTCCCTTATTTCTGAGTCTTGGGGAGGCACACCATGTGTCCCCAGCCGTATGATCACACTCGTATTTAAGGTATAAGCGGCTAGCGCTGGTCGCGGTTGGCTTCGGATCGGAATAAAAGAGGGGCTTGCGCCCCCCTCATCAGAAGTACGTAAAGTTGAGGTCGTCTAGCCAGACATCATACGGTTGCTGCCATGAGTTACCGTCAATCTGGTAATTGATGGTGATCCCATACCAGCTAGTCTTGATAGGACTATCGTAGCGGTTGAGGGTACTTGTTTGGCCGTTCAGCGTGATGGTCTTGAACAGAAGGTGATTATCGGAGGTCCGCTGAGAATGTATGACGAGGTGGTTCCATGCATTCGGAGTCGGATTGCAGGGAATACCGGTCGGCGTCCAGTGCTGATGGACGTTATCCCAGATATCCCACTGATGCCCACCCGCTACGCGACATTCATGTCCCCAAATGAAAGCTTGTCCGTTGACGAATTGGTTGATGTCGAACTCTAGCGCCTGTGCGGCTCCCACGTTCGGCGCAAAGAACCATACGTCATAGGTGAAATCGTGCAGGCTCGGAGCCAGCGTGTGATTGGTGTCGGGCAATCCCTGAGTAGAGTAATCACCAATCAGGTGGTTGTTCCAGAAGGCATCGTTGTAGGGCTGATTGCCAGCAATGCTGGTCTTAGTAGAACTTCCACTTCGCGAGGGAATGCTCTGTCCTGTTCCCATCCACCAGGTGACTGGACCCCAGCAATTTCGGCATGGCATGTAGTTAGGCTTAAGCATCCCGAAGCCTTGCCATTGCCCACCGTTGCGCTGAAGCTCGTAGAAGGTTTTACCTTGGGGGGGTGGTGTACCGCCGCCCCCTCCACCTCCGCCGACTGTAATGTCAATGGGAGTCTTAGAAGACCCACCGCAGTTGTCCCACTCTTGAACGACCGTGTGATAGGTGCCGGGGGGAAGAGTGATTAATCTATTGAGTTTGGCTCCGCTAGAAGTCGCGGCCAATTGGCCCGGTCCTGTGTAAACCCCCATGGCCGAGACGCCGCAGGCAGCATTAGCGGTAGCTACATACTGGATGGTCGTGCTGACGTTTGCGCCATTTGAGGGAGCAGAGACCACCACCCCCGCGTTTGCGAGTGCTCCTAGAAATAGGAAGGTACCTGCCAGCCTAAGAGGGAATCGTGATCGTAACCGACGCAATGTTAGCCTCCTGCATAAAAATGGTTTCCTCTAAAAGCAACTCCAGTTAGTGGCAGCAGCAGATGTGGGTTGCCGTTGAATGGTCAAAACCTTGAAAGTCGTTCCACCTAAAACATAAATTCGGATAGCGTTACGGGCCATTTCACTTGGCGAACGACCACCCTATCTTGTCATACAGGATGCACTGTACGTCAATCAGAAAAACTCAAGTTGAGTAATCACAAGTGCTAATGTAAACACCTTAGAGATATTTAAGATTGGCTTGACGAAAGTTGCGTGGTGCAGGGGCAGAAGAGCGGGCAGTACAATTTTATGAGCTTGGCTACCTCTGGCCGGGCTAAGAAGTAAAAGCTAAAATGCTTTTGGCTGCCCTCTAACTAGCTCTAGCTTCCAGCGGCTCGATAATCTATTCGTGCGTCGATCGGCCCTTTCCTCACCTTTCCCTGGTATACCCCGCTAGACGATGCGCGCTTCGCTTACACGCGTCCTGAGCGAAACGTATCCACCACATCATTCCTATCCCGCCCCTAAAGGTCACCCAAATCCGCCGATCTGAAGGCCGTGCGGCATGTACTTGTGAGACCTTGCCGTCTCCAAATCCAGAAGTTTAACTTTTGTAAACACCCGCCCTTCTGGAGGCCTTGATTGTTTTCTCGAACTTTGCTCTGTTTATGCGCTTTATTGACGTTCTTCCTCGCCTCATCTTTTGCTTTCGGGCAAGATATAACCATTGTCTCCCCGGCAACGGATCGCGCGGTGAGTTCGCCGGTGCGCGTGGTCGCCGAATTCCCAGGGACGGCAGGGGTCAAAACCATTACCGTTTCCGTCGATAACGTCGAGCTTCATGTCGGCTTCGTCACCCCGCTGGATATGCGCGTTGCCATGCCCGAAGGAGACCATTTATTGACCGTTAGCGCGGTGCAATCCGATGGTAGGGCCCTAGTGTCGTCACGCTGGGTTAAAGTCGCGGCACCAACAGCAACCGCAACCCCCTCCTCAACCTCAAGCACTCTAGTATTTCCAAACATCGAAGAAATGCCCGGTTGGTATACGTATCCCGACATGGGACACCCGGTCTGTAGCACCACCCCATCCCTAACAGCGAAACCTTCTATTGATGGAATTTCTGGTAAGTTTTATCTTGGCCCTACCGGCCAGTACAACAATTGCCTGTGGCCGATCTTGTTGGGATCGAGCCCCACGGTCACTCATTTTCAGCTGGACGCACATTACCAAATTAGCAATCCCGCATATTCTCAGGGAATTGAGTTCTCTTCCAACCACCACATTGGAACAGCTTGGTATAAGTTTTCGGTGCAATGTTCGTACAACCAAGGGATCTTTAGCGTGTGGGATACGGCAGGGGGACGCTGGTCACCTACAAAAATTCCCTGCAAGGTGCCGGCTCTGAACAGTTGGGATCACCTCACCATCAATACCGCCATCAGCGGCGGGAAAGCTGTTTTTCTTTCGCTCACCCTGAATGGTGTGCAATATCCCATCAATCAATCGTTCAATCCGAGCAAGAAATCTACCTCGTCCAGTTTTGGCATACATTTTGAAATGAATGGTGACCTCGCAGGACACGCTTATTACGCTTGGGTAGACCAGTTAACTTTCACCGCTTGGTGAGAGTTTTGCGCCGGAACCGTCTCCCGCTTTAGATAAACGCGCGAGGATTCAGTCTCATCGTATACGGATGGTGAGTTTGGTTGTGAATGTCTCGCATTGGGGGGAAGGGAAAACAAGCTTTCATACTGAACTTCCATCAGTTTCCAGCCATCGCCGGGTAGACGTTGGCGCGCCTTACCGGATGATGCTGGAAAATGGTCAGAGCCTAAAAACTCTGACCTTTTTAATGGCGTCTCAGTGGGGGACGTTTCATCGTGCAATTTGTGACAACGCCTTAAATCAAAACGGGGGACGTTGGCCTAGAGTCAATGTCTCCTTGACGCCTTCGCCTTTCCCGTCGCCAAAACGCCCGAGTGTGAGCTCCCAATACCTGGAAGATGATGTGAAGACATCTACCGAAAAAAATTCGCTGCAGCCGGGGAAAGCCAACTACACTTCCCGAACTCGCGCGCAATCCTCAACAAATCCGACGACGAACGGTTGTCTGCGGGCGGCAATCTCAAGCACAGTCCTTCTAATTCCAGCGATCAAGGCAGGGGCATGGTCACCGTCTGACCAGCAGCCACACTCACGTGCGAGATGGTTTGCCCTCCGTAATTCTCTGCGCTCGGGCTAGGAAGACCTGTCACCGGCACTGTTGCAGCCTGCGTCGCTGTGATCATGACCCTCTGGTGGGCGATGAAACTGCCCGTCACGCCAGCTGTGTCATACAGTGCACGGCTCGACATCTTCGCACCAATGGTGTCCTGGGTTGGAGACAGCACGGGGAACGTCACTAGGTTTCCATACTTGCTAAAAGTGAGATCAATGAGGTCACCGAGAAGGCTGTGCGTCCCGTCATAGGCGCGTAGATTTGGCTGGTGGAACATCTCAGGATCAATGTCTCCCCTCAGCATGTTTACAAGAAAAGTGTCGCTGATGTTATCCAGTATCTGCGGGTAGGCGTAAGCCAGTTGCGGATAGATACAGCCGTATTCTGCGGCCCATTCATTCGGAGTAGAAACATTAAAGAACAGATTATTCGGATGGCGCGGGATCATTAGGATGGAAGGCTGGAGTGGATTCGGGATACCCGTGTTCGGAGTCGGATTGTTGTATCCCGGCCGCGAAGTGTCCGTCACAAGATACCGGATGCCATTGTCAACCGCTGCTTGAAGAAAGGCGGGATTGGTCAGTCCGGAAATATCCGGAGTGACCATATTGCGCACGTCAAAAGACGTGAGACCGAGAGTTGTGGCGGCAGTATTATTTTGTGTGATTTCGCTGCTCGCGTTTGCATAGGTGATGGCATCGAGATTGGTGTGATCGAAGGTGTGACTAATCCACTTGAATGACGCCTGATTGGCTTGCGTTGCAGGTGTCAAGTCATCGTTTACGTAAGACCCCGGCTGAGCACCGAAACCGTTGAAAGCCATGTGCAGGACGAAGTTCGAGGTCAAGGGTTGGTTTTGCGTCGTCGTCTGCCAATTAATGAGAGAGGTTAGGTCGGCACCATTGATACGATATTGCGCTCCGGTGGCGTCAGGATTTGTCCCACATGCGGTAGTGGGCAGCCACTCTGCATCATCAATGAAGTAATCGTCCACTTGGGGAGTGAAGTAAGTGTGGTGCTCCCCCAGGAACAATCCCTGCGTGACCCAGTTAATTAATCCCTGGCTCAGAACTAAATCATGAATCAGATTGGGATTGCTGTCGAAGGTTAATGTCAGCTGCTGATAGGAACCCCACGGAGGATTGTAGGTGACGGCAAGTGCG
>JALYIM010000085.1 GCA_030775785.1 Acidobacteriota bacterium | reverse complement strand
GGATGGCATTCGATCCTAGTTCCCAGATGGTGTTTAGTTCGAACGGTGTAGGAACTCTCAGCGTCATTCACGAAGATTCACCGGATCAATTTCGCGTCGTAGACACTGTTGTAACGAAGCGTGGCGCGAGGACAATTGCTCTTGATCCAAAGACGCACGTGATCTATCTCGTGACTGGGGAGTTTCTCCCTGTGGCGCAGAATGAAAAGAAACCGAAGGCTAAGCCCGGGTCGGTAGTCCTCCTGGTTGTTGGGAAATGATAGGTCTCCACATTTTCGCTATTCCTGGCGTATAGACGTTAGTTCCAGCGACCCGTCTGTGTAGTGCGAGCCGAGTGTCGGCGCATCCTGAATGATTGCTAGCGACCAGAGATCGACCCAACTGCTCCTATGAAGTCCTTGGGGCATGGGATTCATGTACGACTCCAGAAAATTTGCCTCATGTACAACTACAAAACAAGACCCCACCTCAAAGAATGTTCTTTAATGTTCGCTTCGCCGAGTTGCATTTTTTCCGGGCCCGAATGGCGTAGAAGACATGAGCACTCGGGAACACTGAACGCGAGCTTGTATGGGTATTATGGGGGAAGGCAGTGTTAGGGCATGCAGCGCATGCCCCGTCCCGACGAGCAACAGCTACTGAATAGTGCAGTGTCTTTCCTGATCGTGGGAATGCCAAAAGGCGGAGAGTAAATGAAAGAGATGATAGCCATCGTTTGCCGCGGAGTCGCCGCAGCGAAGTCGGTCTGGCGGTTGCATGCCCGCGGCGAATCGCGACTGCTCGTATCCCACGCCGGTCCTTTTGGCGGATCGCCGCTCCTGCTGATGTTGTGCCTCGTCGCCCTCTCTGGTCACCCATTGCGTCTCTCCGCACAGACGCTCTACTATGCGCAACCCCCCGATGTTAGTAATGGGGAGAAGGTGTACAAGGGTGGTTGCGTTGCTTGTCATGGGAACGAGGGCAAGGGCGCACCAATGGCGAGTACGGTGTTCAAGCGGCCTGATACGTTTCCGGATTTTACGGACTGCGCTGGGACGACACCCGAGCCGAACGGCAACTGGAAGGCGGCAATCGTTCATGGCGGCCCATCGCGTGGTCTTTCGCAAATCATGCCGGCGTTTGGGGATTTGCTGACCGACGCGCAGATTAATGATGTGATGGCATACATGCGAGGTTTTTGTAAGAACACTCACCACGATCCGCCTGGCGAATTGAATCTGCCGCGTGCGTTGATTACGGAGAAGGCGTTTCCGGAGAACGAGATTGTGGTTTCGACGGCTGCCAGTGCGTCCGGGGCGCCCGCGTGGACGACGGACGTCATTGACGAACGGACGATCTTCGATGCCCGGACGCAGCTGGAAACCGACATCCCGGTGAACTATGCAGACCAGTCGCACAATTGGACCGCAGGTGTTGGCGACATCACACTGGCGGTGAAGCGGGAAATGTTTTCAAGCCTGCGGACTGGGTCCATTCTGAGCTTGCAGGGGGGCATTCTGCTTCCGACCGGCAACAGCAAGCGAGGCTTCGGTACGGGCACGACGCAATTTGAGCCCTTCGCGGCATTCGATCAGCTGTTCAAGGAAAATACTTTTATGCAGACGCAGTTGGGAGCGGACCTGCCCGTAGATACCAGCGTGGCTCCGCGCAGCATGTTCTGGCGCGTGGCGCTAGGGCAGGCGATGGCCCAGGACCACATGCTGGGACGGTTGTTTTCTCCGATGGTTGAGTTATTGGCGGTGAGGGATTTTAGTCCCGGGGCTAGCACCAACTGGGATGTTCTGCCGGAGATGCAGATCACCTTGAGCCGGCGGCAACACGTGCGAATAGGCTTCGGCGTGAGAGAACCGTTCACCAATACGAGGGACCGAACGCCGCAGGTTTTATTTTATCTACTTTGGGACCGGGCCGACGGGAAGCTATGGAACGGTTGGCGATGAGACTCCGTGGTGCGATTGTCATTAGTCTCACGCTGGTCGGGCTTTCGGCAGTTCTGCATGGCCAGTCGCCAACTGAGAACGCGAAGGGCGACAAGACACCTCGGGGAACTTTCTTCCGGACGTCCGATCGATGCGTGGCGTGTCATAACGGGCTGAGGACGAGTTCGGGTGAGGACGTTTCGATTGGCACGCAATGGCGCGCCAGCATCATGGCCAACGCATCCCGCGATCCATATTGGCAGGCAAGTGTGCGTCGCGAATCGATCGATCATCCCGAGTCGAAGCAGGCGATCGAGGACGAGTGTTCAGTCTGTCATATGCCCGCGGTCCGGATGGCGGATCGCGATGCCGGAAAGCACACGCAAGTATTTTCGCGCCTTCCATTGGCGAAGTTCCCGAACGGGGACCGCGCTGCAGAAGATGGGGTTACCTGCTCGGTTTGCCACCAGATTGAGAAGGCAGGACTCGGGACACCGGAAACCTTCGTCGGGAAGGTAGCATTCGCGAACCCTATCCAGAATGACCAGCGTCCGGAGTATGGACCCTTTGACATCGATAAAGGGCACCAGACCGTGATGCATTCCTCGACGGCCACCTACTTCCCGGTTAGGGGCGACCACATTCGCAGTGCCGGTCTTTGCGGAAGCTGCCATACACTCTACACCGACGCGCTTGGTCCGAAAGGTGGAAAGGTGGCAAGGTTCCCAGAGCAAGTGCCGTTCCAAGAGTGGCAGCATAGCGACTATGCGACCCGGCAAACCTGCCAGGACTGCCATATGCCGGTAGTGAAAGAGCCGGTAGCTGTGACATCGCTCTACGGGCAGGCGCGCGAGGGCATGCATCGACACGTATTTGTTGGATCGAATTTCGTTATGGAAGGCATGCTTCAGGATCATCGTGATGAATTGGCAACGGTGGCGCTGCCCGAGGAGTTGGACGCGGCGATGAAGCGAACGTCGGAGTTCATGAAGACGCAAGCGGCAAAGGTGACGATCTCCCAAATCGTTTCGACTTCGAACGGGCTTGCGGTGGATGTACACGTCGAGAATCTAGGCGGTCATAAGCTGCCTACCGCTTATCCTTCACGCCGGGCTTGGCTACATGTTTCGGTGAGGGACAGCAATGGCCGCCTGGTTTTTGAGTCGGGCGCACTCAATCCCGATGGCTCGATCGTAGGTAACGATAACGACCAAGACCCTCTGAAGTTCGAACCGCATTACCGGGAAATCACGAATTCGCAGCAAGTGGAGATCTACGAGCCCATCCTGAAAGATTCGGAGGGCAAAGTCACTACTGGCCTTCTGCATGCGGTGGGATACCTGAAGGACAATCGGCTGCTGCCGCACGGCTTCGATAAGGCGACGGCAGACAAAGACATCGCAGTGACAGGCGACGCGGCCGACGACCCAGGCTTCACCGACACGGGAAGCTTAGTGCGCTATGTGGTCTCGACCGGGAACGCAACGGGACCGTTCAAGGTGGAAGCAGAGCTTTGGTTTCAGCCGATCGGGTTTCGATGGGCGCATAATCTCGCGCCTTACAAGGCAGAAGAGCCGCAACGCATGGTGCGATATTACGAAGCCTCGGCCCGTCGATCTGCCATTGTGTTGGCTACAGCCGAAGCCATTAGGTAGGGCGTTCTTAAGGATCTCTTAACTCAAGATTGAAAAGCGGTGGAAGCTCCACTCGCTACATAATCCCAGAATCTTCAGAGCAAAAGATATCGCATCATTCAGTCCACCTCCCGACTTTTGCTCTGCAACTTGACGGCAGATAAGTAGACAACGATCCATCGCCTTATCGCGGCAATAATTGGCGCATGGATCTTAACTTAGTCTGAGCAATCCTTTCGCTGACATGACAGCTGCAGGTTGTGGTCGACGCTTTAATTAGTGCGGGACTGGAAGTTGGCTGCCTGATGCGGGAGTTTCCGTGGCCAGCGATTGTTGCACCGGAACTGGAAGCTTATCCGCATTCGCGACAAGCAAACTCACCTGCCATATCTGCGTATCTGACAAAGATTGATTGAAGCCCGGCATTCCCGTCAAACGGATACCATTCGCCACTTTCCAATATGTTTCCCCGGGCTCGTCGTCCGTGACTCCCTTGCCGTGAAGAAGTAGCGGCGGCTTGGGAAACATACCATTTGCGATGGCAGTCTTATTTCCATCCGTCAGCCCGTGGCAGACGGCGCAATTTTCGCGGTAAATCTGGGCGCCAATCAGGTAGTCAGGCGAGACCGGAACGGTTTTCGGCATTTCCTTTTTCACGCGCGCGTCCAATGCCTGGTGTGCCAGCCGTTTTTCGAACGGCATGGCCTCGGCGGAGGTTGCTACCGGAGCGCTGCCAGTCACAAAATAGGCGTACACCGCGAGAGGGACAACGATCACGCCTAAAATGAATCCGAGGACAAAAGCTTTCAATCAAAACTCCTGTTGAGCAAAGGGTGGCAGCGAAACGTATGAAGTAATTTAGCATTGCATCGTCTTCAAAGGAACTAGAGTCTCCTTAATCGGAGGTAACTGCGTTCAGTTTTGGCATTTTGTGGCTTTGCAACACGACCTACCACGTCTTGTTCGAACGATTCTGACTTTTGTAGAAAACCAGCCAAATGGTTTTCATATGCGCGTGTTACTCGGCTCCGAAAAACATTCCTTTCTTGGATAGCGAGAAACGTAAAAGTACGACCCAATGTTTATGCGGGTAAAGCGCATATCAGTTTTCAGGGTTTTTTGGAGAACATGGATAAATGGCCCGCCTATGCACCTACCAGACTTCAGAAATGTCCAATTCACCGTACTCACTTCTATCAGGTACGGCTTTCTCGGATCTGCAGCCCCGGAACAAATGCAGGATTTACAATATAGACCAACCCTTCTCCCTCGAGCTTGCAAATGATTCCTGCAAGAATCGACATCTCATAATTCACGGTATAAATGTAAGTTACTGTCCCGTCTACGCGTTTAACGCCCAGAACACCATACCAAAGAAGAATATTTACGATCTTTGCTATTAAGTCGGGATGAATGCCACCGGTCTGGAGCAACGAAACGACGGTGCTTGCCGGAAGCGTTTGCGGCTCGTCAATAAACGCGTATAGGACGTTCTCGGCCTCAGGGAATACATCGCGAATTTCGTAACCGATCTCAACGACTAAATCACTTGAAAATGCAGACAACCCTTTCTTGATATCTTCTACTTCAATTTTGGAATGTCCAAGGTTAACGGCAAATCCCCGGCAGTGATTAGCAAAGTCAATGAGGGCCCGAGGCCTCATAAGAGACCGGTCGATCAAGAATTGGGACGACTCTTCTCCATCAATGTGGCTTACGCATATCCTTCGCCACATTTCATCAAAAGATTTATCGGGCATATCGCTATAAAGAAGTCGGCGCCGAATGATCTCTCGGAGCAAATCTGGATCCGACCAATCGAGAGCAACCCGCCCCTCCTTTCCCCGATCCGGGGTTTCATTTACAAGAAGCTCATAGACGTCATTTCTCAGAAATGCGATGGTCGAACATTGAACATCCCTGCGTTGCAGTTGGCGCTCAAGTTTCCGAGTGGCCTCCAGGAAAGTCAAAAATTCGAGAAAATTCGACAAAGTGCCCGCAACTCCTTGTATATCTTATAGTTATACTAGAATTGCCATATATTGCTGGAAGCTGATGGCCAGATTCCACCCTTCCAACCCTCCACTGAAACCGCTGGATCGCGTTCCTGACCCCTTAAAACCGTACGTAGGGGCGTTCCATAGGCACTTTTCGAACCCCTTTTCCCGACTCCAGAAGCTTAATTTCTCTCCAACTCGACAAAACGCGGCAGGACGCTGATGGGGCTATATCGAAGAAAAGAGCCGAGAAGCAAGGTTCGCGTGTGGTGGATTAGCTACTACATGAGCGGAAAGCAATATCGGGAGAGTTCCGGATCCACGAATAAGCGCGCAGCCGAAAAACTTCTCGCGATGAGACAGACTCAGTTGTTCGAGGATCGCTGGAGCCTGCCAAAATCTCAGGCTCCCAAGTTCTCGGAATTTGCAAAGGAATTTCTGGATTCCATTCAGCATGACAATACCCGAGCCCGTTACGAATCCAGTATTCATAATTTGCATAAGTATTTTGGTTCCAATATCAGGTTGTCTGAAATTACGGCAGAACGCATTTTCGCATTCCAGCAC
>JALYIM010000084.1 GCA_030775785.1 Acidobacteriota bacterium | reverse complement strand
ACGGCCACTTTTTTCTGAGCCCAAAATCTGGACGAAGAGAGTAGCTGTTCAAGCACAACAAATTTCAACGGTCGACTTCACTATCGCTGCGAAATAGGCCGCCGCTATTTGTGGTCTGCGCGCCGTCTCATAGAGTCTCAATCCGCTCTATTTCGGACAAGGCGCTCCAGTTTTCGCTGCCAACAGCACCCGCACCCAGCTCTCTGTAATCCATCCTTGGTGTTTACTAACCCAAGTCTTACCTTTCATCAAGGACGTAGATCGGAAAACGGGCGATATGAACGCGACGGTCTTCAACGTAATCAGCTGCGGCGGAGCCGCACCTACTAATCCTGTTGTTGCATCAGGAGCTCCTATACCCGTTCGTTTCATCCATAATTAGCCTTGTTTGAGCCAATAAGTACTCCTGTATGAACCGGTGTGGCGATGGCGCCGCATGTTTTACGTATGGAGAATTAGTGGGCCGGCATTATGCCTGTATTCTTACTTGCTCAGCAATGACTGAGTAGACGATTGCTAATGGGATGGTCCGCCGCCTCTCCACAGGTGGGTATAAGAGGCGCACGGAAGACGCATCCGATGGAACTACACATGCGCGGTATTGATCTCGGCAAACTATCTTTAATCTGGTTGGGCTCAACTTACGCGACGAGGTTGTAATGCGCAAGAAGTTTTCGCGGAAGCAACTGCTGCATTTCACGGCCAACCTGCAGGTCGAATTGATTGGCATGGAAGCCTGCGGAGGGGCCCACTTTCTAGGGCGGGCTTTGCGAGAGCAGCGTCACGAGGTGCGGCTGATGCCGGCGCAGTATGTCAAGCGGTACGTAAAGCCGAACAAGAGCGACTTGAGAAGGGAAGCTGAGGGTAGGCGGCGAGAAGGGGTAAGCAACCTGCAAGTTCCAGATGTGAAGCGCTATGGTTGTTGGCGCATATGAACAAAACCGGTGAAGATTCGTTTGCCAGCACGCCAAAATTCGCCAAATGCTAGTGTCAACGGTATCTCGTGACCATCCTTATGTAATCCCGGCAGCTCAATGGCACTCCAATCGAGATGTCGTTCTCCGGTGGTGACGTAGCGCTGAATCCCGTGCTCATGCACCCGTCGTAGGTAATCGGGCATAATTCGTGTAAGGCTGCCACCCATCAGTTCTTTCGGGTTCCACCCAAAAACCGAAAAAACAGCAGAGTTGGCAGAGATAACGGTACTCGTCTCATCGATGGTTATTACCGCACCGAGCGATTTTTCCGCCGCAAGACGCACGCTGGTATCGTCTTCGATCACAGCTTCGTTAATTCGGTAGTGCTCCAGGAATACTCCGATTTGTACTCCGAGTGCGGCCAAAAATCTTGTTGTCTCCTCATGACAGGACTCAACGTCACGACTAAAAAACTCGAACACTCCCAATACTCGGCGGAGGCGGTAGGCGGGAAATGCGATGCCCATTCGTATTCCATCCATTTTTGCCACACTAGATCGCACGACTTTAAATTCGACTAAAACATCCTGAAAGCAGACAACCTGCCGAGTCTCCCACGCAATACCAGGCAAATCCTGCCCAAAGGAAAGGTCCCGAACCCGTGTCACCAATTCGAAATTCGGAAATTGGGCATTTTCGGCCGTCCCAAAACTAGTACACCTCAGCACGGCTCTTAACTCGTGCACTACCCAAAAGCTCCCAGCATCAAAATCTAGAGTCCTACCAAGCAGGGCAAGCAGTTCGCGGATGGCCGACGTCGGATCAGCACCTTCGGCGAGTACCGAGGTAGTTTTATAACTTATTTCCCACAATTCCGTTGGTGTCAGATGACGCATGCTTGGGTGATGCTATCAGTATTCCTGCGAACATTTCCGCAGCAGTCGCGAAAAATAATCGTTAAATGTATTCCCATGGACATTCAAAAGCCCCCTCTCAAAGTGGCTGTTGCATATTTGATTTGTACAGCGACGTGGGGCACAACGTGGTTTGCTATCCGCGTGTGCATCGATCCTGGTGGCTATCCGGCATATGAGGCCGCCTCAATTCGTTTCTCTCTCGCGGTCATACTCATAGCCGTCCTGGGAGTATTCGGCGTGGTCAGCCTGAGGCAGCAGACGAAAAACCACGTTTGGTGGCTCGCAGCTGCTGGCCTTTTTAACGCCGTAGGTTACGCCCTCGTCTTCGCAGGGGAGGAAAGTGTTTCTGGCAGTGTCGCCGCAGTTCTCTTCGCCTCCCTTCCTCTGGTAACTGCTATCGTGGCAGTTGCCACGCGAACGGAAGCCATCTCGTTCGCACACATTCTCGGGGCCGTGGTGTCCTTTTCAGGCATTGCCATCATTTTCTGGGATCGTCTGCGCGTCTCTCACGAGCAAGCCATGGGGGTTGTCAAGATACTTGGCGCGGTTGTGAGTAGTTCCGGTTATGCCTTAGTCTTCAAACGCAAGACACAAGACACTCATTCCATGTCTGCAACTTTGATTTTCTTGGCGGCAACAGCTGGCGGTCTATGGTGTGTGCCGCTAGTGCAAAGATGGAAGCCTCTTCCGTGGCCCTTGCCACTGAAACCCACGCTGGCTTCGCACTCTGCCATTAGCGAATGGAAGCAAGTCTAAAGTGCGCAACATAATGTCTGTGATTTTCACTCACGCGATGCGGTATGAATGGCTAGATCGAAATCCGATTGCACTCGTACGGCAGAGTGCAAAGCGGCAACGGTTGCCAGATGTGCTCACCGCTGAGGAAATCAAAGCATTGCTGGCGGAACTACCGGAACCATGTCGAACGGCGGTACTGCTGGCGTCTTGCACTGGATTGCGAGTGTCGGAGCTGATGGCATTAAAGTGGTCGGACATCCACTTCGATGTCGGGGAGATTAAGCCAGTTCGAGCCATCGTAGATCAGGTGATAGGGGAACTGAAGACAGAAGCCAGCGGCAAGGCCGTACCGATGGATGCGGCATTAGCTGACTCGCTGCTTGAGTGGCGCGGACGTTGTCCGTTCAACCAGGGCTCCGATTACATCTTCGGCAGTCCTCAGAAGAATGGACGTCAACCGTACTGGCCTGACAGCTTGCTAAGGAAAGTGATCCGCCCTGCCGCGATGCGTGCCAAGATCACGGCGCATATCGGTTGGCATTCTTTCCGGCGCACGCTGGCTACGCTTCTTCAAGCCTCGGGTGCTTCTGTCAAATCCACTCAAGACATGCTTCGTCACGCCAGTAGTAGATTGACGATGGACCTGTACGCACAATCAATTCCAGCAGAGCGGCGCATTGCGCAATCGGGCGTTATTGCTGCGTTGCTGGAGCCTTCCGTTCCCAAACGTTCCCTGATAAACTCGTAAGTTGTTGTAGGCGCGTAGCTCAGTTGGTTAGAGCGCTACCTTG
>JALYIM010000083.1 GCA_030775785.1 Acidobacteriota bacterium | reverse complement strand
CAATACAATGTATGCAGCGGTGGCTTATCGTTCGCGGGAGATCGCGACGCTGCGCATTATTGGATTTCGGCGGGGCAGCATCGTAATCTCGTTCGTAATCGAATCGGTGCTGCTGGCCCTGTTAGGTGCTGCGATCGGAATCATTCTCATGCTTCCCTTTAATGGCATGAGCACCGGCACTTCGAACGCCGTGACATTCAGCGAAGTGGTGTTTAGTTTACGGCTCACCTTGCAGGTGCTCGCCTATGCGGTTTTGTTTGCGGTGATCATGGGATTGGTTGGCGGCATCGCTCCCGCGTGGGGCGCCGCGCGTCGTGAAATTGTAAGTGCATTGCGGGATTAGGTCAGCTAAAACGACATGGCGACAGAAACAAGACAAGATACAAAGCATAAAGATCTCGAAGGCTTGCGAATTGACCGCTCGGCCAGTCGGGATCTGTCCGCTACGCCCGCTTGGGCACGCACCTACATCATCGTCGGAATCAGCATCGTCGTTTTGCTGGGAATCATCGCAATTGCCTACCGTTTTCTTTCGGGCACGACGCCCGAAGTTGAAGTCGTGCGCGCATCCGCTGAGAGCGGCGGGTCCGGAGGAATTGTTTTGTCCGCCACCGGCTACATTGTCCCCCACCACAAAATAAACGTAAACTCAAAAGTTACCGGACGAGTGGCATGGATCGGAGTGGAAAAGGGCGACAAGGTAAAAGAAGGACAAGTTCTTGTTCGGCTGGAAGACGTGGAATTCCGAGCTCAATACAATCAAGCAAAGGGCGCTGCGGAGAGCGCTCGCGCCTACATGCAGGAATTGCAGAACGGGTCGCGGGCGGAAGAAGTAGACCAGGCCCAGCATAATCTGGACGAAGCCCGCGCAACCCTCGCAAATGACAAACTAACCCTGGATCGCACGCGCGATCTAGCAGGACAAGGCGTGCTCTCAAAGCAGGCATTGGATGACGCCACCGCAAAATTCGAAGCTGATCAGCAGCGGGTTAACTCGCTTGAAAAATCATTTCGATTGGTGAAGATTGGACCACGTGCCGAGGAAGTAGCCCGCGCACGGGGCAATCTCGACCAAGCATTGGGGCAGGAGGCCTACGCAAAGTCGTTGCTCGATGCCACGCTGATCCGAGCTCCGGTCAGTGGAACGATTCTCGAGCGTACTGCGGAAAAAGGAGAGCTCATCAGCGCGCAGTTCGTGAGCGCGGCAGAAGGTGGCCCGCAAGGTGAAGTCGTCGCTTTGGCTGACCTCAATGATATCCAGGTCGAGCTCGACATATCGCAGGACGACTTTGCGAAACTCGGGCCACAACAGAAAGCCACCGTTGCAGTGGACGCGTTTCCGGACCGCAAGTACAACGGTGCGATTGCGCAAATTTCTCCTGAGGCGAATCGGCAGAAAGCCACCGTACAGGTAAAGGTGCAGATCACGAATCCGGATGAGTTTTTGCGGCCCGAGATGAACGCCACGGTAAAATTTCTGGCGAACGAGGACCAGAGCTCGCGCTCTGAAACTTCCAGCGGCGTTTTCGTTCCCAGCTCGGCTGTCCGCGATCATAATGGGGGAAAAGTCGTATTGCTGGTTTTCAACGACAAAGTACTTACGCGCGACATCCAGGTAATTTCGCAGCGCAGTGGAGGCTTTCTGGTACGCGGGCTGGTTGGGGGAGAAAGCGTAATCACATCGCCACTGCCGAATCTCAAAGACGGCGACAAAATCAAAATTAAGGGACAGTCATGAGTGCAGCTATTACGAACAATGTCGCAACTCAAACGCAGGTCGTCAGGGCAAGCAACGTCAGCAAGATTTTCAAACGCGATGCCTTTGAAGTGAAGGCACTGGAGGACGTCTCCATTGACATCGCCTCGGGCGAATTTCTCGCGCTGATGGGCCCATCGGGTTCCGGCAAGACCACATTGCTGAATATGATTGCGGCCATTGACCGTCCAACGGCGGGCGAGTTGCTGGTGTTAGGGCAAAACATTTTTCGTCTGAGCGACGCCCAGTCCGCCCAGTGGCGAAATGAGCATGTTGGCTACGTGTTCCAAACTTTCAATCTGATTCCCGTGCTGACCGCTTTCGAAAATGTTGAGCTTCCTTTACTGCTCACGAAGTTGAACACGCAGCAGCGTCGCGACCATGTTATGACCGCCCTGAATTTGGTGGGATTGGGCGAGCGCATCCATCATCTTCCGAAACAGCTCTCTGGCGGACAGGAGCAGCGCGTAGCCATCGCCCGAGCGATCGTCAGCGACCCCACTCTTTTGTTGGCGGATGAACCTACCGGCGATCTCGACAGCCACTCGGCAACAGAAATTTTAGAGATTTTGAAAAGGCTGAACGAGGACTTCCATAAGACCGTCGTCATGGTAACGCACGACCCTCATGCCGCTTCGTATGCGCACGTAACCAGGCATCTGGAAAAAGGAATGCTGCTTCCGGTGTAACAAAATTGCGAGTGGGGTGCGCGACATCACAGAGGCTTGTCGGATAATTCACAGACCCAATGCCACAAACGCCTGCCCTGCGGACCAACTTCTGAGCTAGCCTCTCCATACTCAACCAGCCGGTTGAGGACCGTGGTGACGGACGCAAGCGGATCTTTGTGGCGGTCTAGCAGCGCCGGTGAATTCTGCTGAATACGCTCGCACGCTTCCCTCGCGCTCAGTGGCCGACTAGCCTCCATTAGCGTCATCCGGCATGCGTTAGTAAAACCGGAATGCCGTCGGCTGGCTTTATGCTGGACCAGTTCCAACAGGTCGGTATTTAAGGCGGCATCTCCGAACATCGCACCGAGTCCCACGATCGTTTGCTTCACTGTGCCAATGCGTTTCATTATGTTCGCACGCTGACGCATAAGATCGCGAAGCTCAGATTGGGCGGCTTTCAGCACTTCCCGAACATGCGAGTCTTTATCGTAATCGGTGTCGCGAATCGCGGTGGAACTTACGTTTGCGAGAGTATGCATGTCTAAAACTCCAGAGTTCCGAGTACCCATAGCTACGAGCCGCATCGAGTATTTGTTCCGCCTTATCTCAGTGCTCATGGCGACGGTTAAGGTGAGATTTTGGCTTGCAGGTTGGACGTTTGGACTCGCAAAACGTTTAAAATGAGGCCGCTGAGTCCCAGCAAAGGGCGGGGTTTTGGCTCGCCGCGCCGCTGACTACAGCGACATCTCCCTTGACAAACGCGGTTCCCCTGCATAAAGTTCGGACAATTGCTTCTCCAAACCGAATTCCGGACTAAGGTGCCCAAGTCATGAAGAATGTTTACGAAGTCTTACGACAAAAAGAGCTTGAACTCTCCCGACTGGAGAAAGAAGTCGAGGCGCTGCGCGTAGCCGCGCCGCTGTTGTCGGATGAAAAGGAAGCCAGCGAAGCGGGCAATAGTAATAAGCCGACGCTCGCCAGCAGTCCGTCCGCCCAACAACCCATCCGGATTCCCCAGCCAGCCGCGAATACCGCGCCCCAACCAGCCGCCCGCGCCGCAGGCTGGGAAGACTCAGCCAAGCGCTGGCCGTAAGAGGCTTTTTCCTATCAGAAATAATGCCAGTCCCCTCGTACCGGACTGGCATTTAATTTTTGGTGGTGCCTGCAGTTAAAGGACGCCGCGCCACACAGACCTTATGCTACGGGCTGCTCAGCCAGAACTTTCTCGCGCTCTTCTGCATCCTGCTGTTCTTCCGTAGTAGTGTGCGGCAATGCCAGCTCGAGCACCTCCGCAATCGTCTTAACGTAATGGACGTTGACGTTCTCCAACTGCTCGGGCGTAAGGTCTTCTTCCACGTTCATTTTATTTTCCGCGGGAAGAATAACGTCACGAACGCCGGCGCGCTTGGCGGCTAACACTTTCTCTTTTACTCCACCAATCGGCAGGACGTTGCCACTTAACGTAATCTCGCCCGTCATCGCAGTCAGAGGGCGCACTGGACGGTCTGACAACAGTGAGACCAGAGCGGTAGCCATGGTGACGCCAGCAGAAGGGCCATCTTTCGGAATCGCCCCTGCTGGCACGTGAATGTGAATGTCGTGCTCGGCGAAGAAATTCTCCTGAATGCCGAGTTGCACCGCATTCGATCGCACCCAGGTTAGCGCCGCCTGCATGGACTCCTGCATAACCTGGCCGATTTGCCCAGTCATCGTGAAGCCGCCCTTGCCCTTCATGGTGTTGGCTTCGATGAAGAGCACATCGCCGCCAGAAGGAGTCCAGGCCAGTCCCACGACCACACCACTGCGTTTGGTGCGTTCCGCAATTTCTCCTTCGCTGCGAACCTTGATTCCACCCAAAAATTCCTGGATGATTTCAGTGCTCACTACGAGTTTCTCTGCCTTGCCTTCGGCCATTCTGCGCGCCTGTTTACGGCAGATGGTGCCGATGTTCCGCTCCAGGTTGCGGACCCCCGCTTCGCGAGTGTAGTGCCGTATCAAATAGCTCATCGCATCCGGAGGAAACTCGATCTGCTCTGCCGTGATTCCATTCTCCTCAATCTGTCTCGGTAGCAGATATTGAAATGCAATGTGGACTTTCTCTTCTTCCGTATAACCCTGGAGTTCAATAATTTCCATTCGATCTCGCAGAGGCTCGGCAATCGGATCGAGCATGTTTGCCGTGGTAATAAACAACACTTTCGACAAATCAAATGTCACGTCGAGATAGTTATCGCGAAACGCGGAGTTCTGTTCGGGATCCAACGCTTCCAGAAGCGCGGAGCTAGGGTCGCCGCGGAAGTCGCGCCCCACTTTGTCTATCTCGTCCAGCATGAACACTGGATCTTTGGTTTCGGCGCGACGAATTCCTTGAATGATCTGTCCGGGTAATGCGCCAATGTAAGTGCGGCGATGGCCGCGAATTTCCGCTTCGTCATGCACGCCGCCCAACGAAATACGTACAAACTTTCTTCCCAAAGCACGCGCAATTGATTTTCCCAGCGAAGTCTTACCCACGCCTGGAGGTCCAACGAAGCAAAGAATCGGGCCTTTCATTCCGGGTTTCAAGCGGCGGACGGATAAGTAATCCAGAATTCGGTCTTTTACCCGCTTCAGGTCGTAGTGATCAGCGTCTAGGATCTCTTTCGCCTTGACTATGTCCACTTCCCCACCCGACGTCTTTGCCCATGGCAGAACCGCCAGCCACTCGATGTAATTGCGTGTGACTGAATAATCAGCGGCCATCGGAGACATGCGCGAAAGACGTCCTAACTCTTTCAGCGCTTCCTTCTTTACTTCGTCCGGCATTCCGGCCGATTCAATCTTTTGCCGGAAATCCTCCGTATCGCGGGCACCCTCATCTTGCTCACCCAATTCTTTTTGGATGGCCTTCATCTGCTCGCGCAGGTAGTACTCGCGCTGAGTCTGCTGCACACGGTCCTGAACTTCGGACTGGATTTTGTTACGCAATTGCTGGACTTCGAGTTCCTTCGCGAGGTGCTGATTGATTTTCTCCAACCGCACGCGCACGTCGGTGGTCTCAAGCGTGTCCTGCTTGTCTGAAGTTGACAACGAAGGCAGCGAGGAGGCGATGAAGTCCACCAGCCGTCCCGGCTCTTCAATGTTCATTGCAACCGTGGAAAGCTCGTCCGACAGATTTGGAGACCCCGACACGATCTGCTGGAAAAGAGTCAGCACATTGCGTTGCAAGGCCTCGACCTCGGAACTTTTCGGTGGAATTGCTTCCGGCACCGACTCGACCCTCCCTCGCATGAAGGGGGTCAGCTGGGTAAATTCCGACAGCCTAACCCGTTCCAAACCTTCCGCGAAGACGAAGAGGCTCTGGTTCGGCATCTTTACGACCTTGTGGACCACCGCCAGGGTCCCAACGGTGTACAGGTCGCCTGGCTGCGGTGCGTCCACCCGCGCTTCACGCTGGGCCACCACCACAATTGTCTTGTCTTCCCCGAGCGAATTGATCAGCTGAACCGAGCTTTCGCGTCCTACTGTCAGGGGTAAAACCGCATGAGGAAACAATACGGTGTCCCGCACTGGGAGGATCGGCAAAGCCTGGTCTTGCTCTCTATCTTTAATGATTTCATCGTTACTGCGTTCGCGAACTTGCTGTGCCATTTTTCACCTTGAGTGTAGTCTGCTCAAGTTTTGATGAGCGGGAATGTCAAAAAGATGCAGCCTCGGGGCCGGTTGACCCTTCGATGGAGACACATTGTTGTGGCTCACAAAGTCTATTCCTTGCCGGAAGTTTTGTGCTGACCAAAGGTACATGCCCTAAGAACGTGGCAGTGTTTGTCACAGAGCTAGGCAGCGGGATAAACCCCCAGAACTTTGACTAATTCGGATACACTAGCCAGCTGCGTCAACGCTTTTCGCGCCGTGCGGTCATCGCCCCGGAAAAAATCCACGTAGAAGACGTATTCCCAAGGCCTTCCGCGCATCGGTCGGGACTCGATTTTAGTGAGATTAATATCGAGCTCGGCGAATATATTCAGGGCTCGATGCAATGCTCCAGGCAGATTTTTAAGGCCGAATGCGATGGACGTTTTGTTCGCTCGTGGCAATATTTTTTTTGCTCTTTTCAGCAAAAAAAACCGCGTGAAGTTGCGCTTATCGTCCTCGATTCCCTCCGCCAGAATGTCACCGCCATAAACCGGAGCTGAATCTTTGCTGGCAATTCCAGCAGCATCCGTGAGTCCATCTTCCACGACGTGCTTCACGCTGCCTGCCGTGTCGTAGAACGGGGTAGGCTGGATCTTCGGATTGCGCGCGAAAAAATCTCGGCATTGGTCGAGTGCCACAGGATGCGAAAATGCCCGCTTGACCTGCTTTAACTCTACCCCAGGAGCCGCAATCAGGTTATGAATGATCCGGAGGCTGAACTCTCGCTGAATGAAGACTTTGCGGGCTAGAAGAAGATCGAAATGTTCGCTGACGGAGCCTGCAAGGGAATTTTCTATTGGAATGACGGCCGCAGCCACCGATCCGCTCTCAATTCGGTCAAAGACCTCGGCGGAGCGCGTACAAGGGACAATCGTGCTGCCTGGAACCATGTGCTTCGCGGCTTCGTGGCTGAAAGACCCTGCTTCTCCTTGGATAGCCACTTTCATACCAGCAACTTAGACGTACGGGCATGGGAAAGCAAATTTTTCTCCAGCACAAACGCATCGAGGCCGTTTGAGTAGTATCCGAGACTGGTTTTGACGATTTCGTACTTGTGGCGCTTGTAGAACAGGAGTGCCCCTGCGTTGTCTATGGCAGCTTCAAGGCGCACCACTCTGCTTTTGGCCGCAAAAAGCCGCTCCTCTGCCGCCGCCAGGAGTTTCGAACCTACCCCAAATCTGCGAACCTCGGAATGGACATCAATGGTGATGATGTGTCCGATGTCACGGCGGCTGGCCTCAGCAATGATGAATCCCGCGATGGATGCAGGTGCTTGTCCTTCGGCATTTGATCCTGCGGACCTCGACTCAGCCACAATCGTGAAGGTCCCCCGCCGCGCCATGTAAGCCGACAATTCCATGCGCGTGTAGGAGATAGCTGGGGGAAAACACTCCCGATCAAGAGCCCAGAGGGTCGTAAAATCTTCCGGCCTGAAGTCTCGGAGAACGAATTCCACCTAGTCATTGTAGCCGTCCGGCTTGGTCAATTGCTTCGACCAAGTCCTAAATGAGTCCATCTGAAAATTTTTCGGCTGGACCTATTGCTCAGTTTGCACCCCAAGTCGTAACATTCGCATCAGAGGGTTGCGTGGGACGGCTCCTGTTGATTGACGTTGTCGGTGCGGCCTGCCTGGTGGGACTGTGGTACCTCTGTTTCGCCCGCTATAACCGCCATAGAGGAGCTGCCGCCCTGCGTTGGCTTGATGCTGCCTGTTCCAAGCGCGGGCGGGTCGTGGAAGCCCAGTGGTTCGGTGCCTGCCGCCTTCAGGCCCACGTGAATTTCGCAGCTCACTGGTTTGGAAATGCCAAAGTCACCGTTCGTCTACTTCCCCGTCCCTTACCGATCCAATGGCTGCTTTCTATGTTTCGCAAGGAAAAGGAAACCATCACCTTTGAAGCAGACCTGGATGACGCGCCCAGCTTTCACCTCGAAGTTTTTCGGCATCGCTGGCTGACGCAAAAAAGCAATGCTGCGAGCAAGTCGCGCGATTGGACCATCTCCCGTCCCGGTCCGGTTATTCTCACGACCCGCACGGAATGGACCCACGAACTGACTCCAGTAGTGAATACGCTCATGACGTCCCGCGGTCATAGTCTGCTCACGGTACGATTTCGTCCCGATTCACCGCATATTGCTGCCACACTTCCGCTGGATGCTCTCTCCGATGAACAGGCCGCTGTCGGGTTTCTCGGTGTGCTCCGAGACTTAGCCGCTGGTGCTTCGACCTCTCGCCAGTAATACCGTTGTACATTTCCATCTTAGTCAAGGTCACAGCCTCCGCAGGCACAATTTCTCCGGTTTCACCATGTGCTAGAGTCGCAACTTGATGGACTCGCCCGCCATTGCGACCGAAATGTTGACCCGCAAGTTCGGTGAGCTGGTGGCGGTGGAGAGCGTCAATCTCCGAGTTGCCGCTGGTCAATTCTTCGGCTTTCTGGGGCCGAACGGCGCTGGAAAATCCACCACTATAAAAATGCTTACGGGACTGCTGGCCCCCACCGCGGGCAAAATTGAAATTCTTGGTCTCAATCTCGCGACTCATCTGACCGAAGTGAAGCGTCAGATCGGAGTGGTGCCGGAAAACATGGCGCTTCTCGGACGGCTTACAGGACCCGAATATCTGAATTTCGTCGGCCGAATGTACGGCCTGGATCGCGATGTAGCCGCGAAGCGCAGCGCCGAGTTGCTGGATTTCATGCAATTGGCCGACCAGCAAAAGACACTGATCACCGACTATTCCCATGGAATGCAGAAAAAGCTTGCGATGGCAGCCGCCGTCATCCACGGGCCAAAAGTACTTTTTCTCGACGAACCCTTTGAAGGAGTAGACGCAATCGCCGCCGGAACCTTGAAGAGCATGCTGCAGCGCATGATTTCTCGCGGGGCGACGATTTTTCTCACTACCCATGTTCTCGAAATTGTGGAACGGCTTTGCAGTCACGTGGCGATCATTCATCACGGAAAATTGGTCGCGCAAGGCTCGCTGGCGGAATTACGATCCGGGGTGGAAGCCAAGATAGCTGCCGCGAACGGAGGATTCAGGGAAACGAGTGCGTCTTCCGCGGCGAAGCTGACTCTTGAAGAAATCTTTCTTCTCACCGTCGGCGAGGCTTCAAATCGTGAACGAGGATTGTCGTGGTTGGGTTAGAGATGTCACAAATCAGCAGTCCCCTTGCCGCAATCGTTGTAGTTCGTTGGCAAATCCTGGCTAACTCGCTACGAAGTGTTCGCGGACGTGTGGATTTATTCGCCCGGATCATGATGTGGATAGGCTTCGCAGGCGCGGGAATTGGCGGAGCCTTTGGTCTGGCAGAGCAAGCAGCCGACTTCATCTCGCAGGGCCGGGCCGAATTGCTTTCGATTTTGCTGTGGCCTACCTATATTTTCTGGCAATTGTTCCCGCTGCTGACCAGCGCGTTTTCTGAGAACCTGGAATCCTCAAACCTGCTTCGATTTCCCATCACATACAAATCTTATTTGTTCGTACGCATCGTCTCAGGGTCGCTTGATACTGCGAATGCGCTTGGAGTGATTTGGCTGATCGGAATCGCAATCGGCATCGGATTTGCCGACAAAAACCTATTGCTCTGGTCTGCTCTATCATTGCTTCTCTTCGCAACGCTTAATATTCTGCTGGCACGCGCAATTTTCGCTTGGCTGGAGCACTGGCTCGCCCGGCGCAGGACCCGAGAGCTGATGGCAGTCTTACTGTTTCTGATGGTGATTTCGGTGCAACTAATCGGGCCGCTGTTGTCCGATGCGGTATCCAGTCGCCTCAGCTCCGAATCTCAGCCAAGTGCGACACGGACGTCCCGGATACTCGCCTCTCTGCAACGATTTTCGCCACCGGGACTAGTCGCTGAAAGTATCGCAGGACGATCAAACGGAAATCCTACCGCCGGCACGGGGGCACTTTTATTGCTGGCTTGCTACGCGGCAACATTTCTTTGGTTGCTCGACGTGCGCTCGCGTGCCCAATACCGCGGAGAATATTTGGCTGAAACGTCATCGCCGATATTTGAAACAGACACTCGCACACTCTATACCGGATGGAACGTGCGCGGAATCTCCGGCGTAACAGCAGCCGTTCTAGAAAAGGAGTTGCGCTATTTGTTGCGCAGCGGTCCGGTGCTGCTGACTTTTGTTACCCCCGTATTCATGCTTCTGGTATTGCGCGGCTCTGCTAAAGGCGGTGTTTTCTTGAGCGCCTCTCCGGAATTCGCTTTTTCCGTTGTTGCGGCATATTCGCTGCTGTTGTTGGCCAATCTCATCTACAACCTGTTTGGAGCTGATGGCTCGGGCATTCTGCTTTTCTATACTTCGCCTGCTTCCTTCCGCCAAATCGTTGCCGCCAAAAATCTTTCTCATCTCGCGCTGCTGATGGCTAACCTCGCCATTGCCGGAACTGCTGCCGTCTTATTGTTTTCAGTCCCTCGTTTCAGCATTGTCGCAGGCACTGTCGCGTGGATTCTCTTCGCTGTCCCCATAAACCTTGCATTAGGCAACCTGATTTCTGTTTTTTCACCGAAGAAACTGGACTGGGGAACATTCGGAAGGCAGCGCGCATCACGTCTCGCGATTCTTACCAGCTTCGCAGTGCAGATTTTTACAGTCGGCGCTGGCGTCGCGGTCTTGTTTCTCGCGCGGCATTTGGGGAATCTTTGGTTTGCGACGCCGATGTTTTTAGCTCTCGCCACCTTATCATTCGCGGGATATAGGCTTGTGCTGAATCGGATTGACAAACTTGCGATGAGACATGAGGACGGGATGATTTTCGAGCTTGCGAAAACCTGAGTGTCGTCAGGTCTCCTCCAGCTTTGGCAAAAAGCGATACCCTACCCCGCGCACGGTGAGTAAGTGCCGAGGCTGTGAGGGATTATCTTCGATGTAGCGCCGCAAGCGAACGACAAAATTATCAATCGCGCGCGTGTCGGTATCTTCATGCAGTCCCCAAACTTCTTCCAGGATGGATTTGCGAGAAACGACACGCCCACTATTTCGTATGAGGTGACGCAATAATTCCGATTCCATGAGCGTGAGCTGAATGGTGCTGCCGTTGGCGCGCAGTTCCTGCTTTCCAAAATCAATGGTGCGACCTTCAAACGAAAAGACGTCATACTCGGCAACTTCACCGGGAGTGTCAGTTTTCGTGACGTCTTCTTTCCTCACACTAGTTTGGGAAGACACGGCTGGCATACCGCTTCGCAGCCATTCACGACGGCGCAGCAAACCCTGCAATCGGGCAAGCAAGATGGGCAGTTCAAAGGGTTTGGGCAAATAATCGTCGGCGCCGGAGGCGAATCCCTTGAGAACGTCCTCTGGACGTCCGCGGGCGGTCAGCATTAGCACAGGAATAAAATTTTTGGCTGTTCGCAGCTCCGAAGCGACTTCGAAGCCATCCTTTCCAGGTAACATGACGTCCAGAACCATAGCATCGAAACCTTCGCCGTTATTCCGTTCGCCAGGCTGAAGCAGTAACTCCAATGCGCTCTCACCATCGCCAACTACTTCGACCTTGTGCCCCTCAGCCTCAAGATTGAACCGCAGGCCATTCGCCAAATGGGCTTCGTCTTCCACGATTAGAACCCGGCTCATGTATAACTCCGCGGCAGCCGGAGTACGACCGTGGTTCCGAGACCGTCCCCGCTGCTTTCAGCGAAGACCTTCCCGCCATGTTTAGAAATGATGGAACGCACAATAAACAATCCCAGGCCCGTGCCCTTGACATGGGACAGCGAGCGATTTCTCACGCGATAAAAGCGCTTAAAAATGCGTTTTAATTCCGGCGCCGAAATTCCCACGCCGTGGTCCCGCACGGTTAGCTGCACGCGGTCGGGGTCGGGCGATTCCAGTCGCACCACTACATCCACTTTCTCGCCCGAATATTTCACGGCATTATCCAACACATTGGAAACCGCAGTACGTAGTTCCTCGGAATCCCCGTTGACTATAAGTCCCGCGCCATCGTGCATGTCTGCTGGTGATTCGTAACTCAGTGATTCTGGTCCGAGATGATGGCTCGATCGAGCCAATTGGACGCATTCTTCCACAAGTTGGTTGAAGTTCACGGGCTCCAAATGAAACTTCCTGGCTGTGGTCTGTCCCGCCTTTAACACCTGCTCCACAGTTCCCAGCAAACGGTCGGTGTCATCGAGCATAAGGCCGTAGAACTCGCGGCGTTGAGCTTCGTCCACGTCCCGACGCTGCAAAGTTTGCAAGTACAAACGGATGGACGCAATCGGCGTCTTCAACTCGTGTGTGACCGCATTGATAAAACTGTCGTGCTGCTCGTTGCGGCGAATTTCGCGGATCAGAAAGCTGGTATTCAGAATCAGCCCTGCTGTGATGGCGCCGAAAAAGATTATTCCGAGGACAACGCGAATACCTTCACGCCAGTTGAGAATAATCCAACCAAACCCTACAGCCACGGCCAGGCCTGCCAACAACGCGCCTAGTGATAGAAATGTAATGATGGCTTTGCGGCGGCTGGTAATGCGCATGGAGAGATTCTAGCGCGGAGGGCGGAAAAATGAAGATAAGGTTCCTTCGATGGATGAAATGAGCACAAAAAAGCACGCCCCGAGAGGCGTGCCTTGAATAAAAAAAACTAGACTAGACCGACGCCAATTCTCCTTCGGGAACCGTTTCCCCGACCTTTTGTTCTTCGCGGCGACGAAGTTCATCCAATTTCACGCGATAGACCTGCCGCGCCAGTCCTAACTTATTTAACGCCCAGATTCCGTACCAGTTGAAATCAATTTCATACCAGCGCAAACCGTGACGGGAAGACACTGGATGCGCGTGATGATTGTTGTGCCAGCCTTCTCCGAAGGTGAGCAGTGCCACCCACCAGTTGTTGGTGGAATCATCGCGCGTGATAAAACGCCGCGTGCCCCAGGTATGGGTCGCGGAATTTACCAGCCATGTGGCGTGAAGCCCAACCACTGTACGAAGGAAAATTCCCCACAACATGAAAGGCAATCCGCCGATAGCCAGCAGGATCACGCCGAGCACGATCATCGGCACAAAGTGATACTTGGTCAGCCAGACGTGATACTTGTCTTTCGCCAGGTCGGGGACATAGCGAGCCAGCGTCGTAGTGTCGTGGTGCATGGACTTCCCGGTGAGGATCCAGCCCATATGCGCCCACCATTTTCCATCGCGCGGAGAATGCGGGTCGCCATCCTGATCGGAAAATTGATGATGAATTCGATGCGTAGCCACCCAGAAAATCGGGCCGCCCTCAAGCGCCAGCGTCGCGCATGTAGTCAGAACATACTCCACCCATTTGGGGGTCTTGTATCCGCGATGAGTAAGCAAACGGTGATAGCCCATGCCGATACCTAGGCTACCGGACACCCACCACAAAAACATTGCCAGAAAGAGCGCCTTCCAAGTAAAGAAAAACAGTGCGGCAATCGCGCCCACATGAAATGCCGCCATGAAACCGGCAGTCACCCAGTTCACTTCATTTTCATTCGCAGCTTTGCGTTCGAGAGCTTCAAGTTCCATTGTGATTGTCCCCTGAGGTTGCTGTCATTACGCTATCAGGGGTCAGGATTTTCGCGTGTAATAGTTCTGTAATAGCGCGGCTGGCGAGAGTTACGGCGGTAATCAATCCCATTTCGGCTTAGCTCGGAGCAGCCAAACTAATCGTTGGATCTCCCTTGCTAAACGGAAGGAGGCTGCGAACTGCTGGGCGAGATTGACCGATACCAGTCAATGTTGCGGGTGAAATACATCACTGCGGCAACTGCGAGGAAGCTGGCAACAGCACCCACAAGAAGGGCGTTGTCCTCAAGTCGCAGCATCAGATAAATCAGGGAGTAAAGCAATCCGAAAACAACCAAAGCGCGAACGCCCTGCACCTTGCTTTCGAAAATCCAACTCGCATTTGCAGAGAGAAGAAGGACTGTAGCGCCGCCCGCAATCAGGAATCCCCAGTCAAAACCGATCCGTTCAGAGAGTGAAAGCAATAAAAGATAGAAAATCATCTGGGCCACCCCGACAAGAACATACTGGGCAGGGTGCACCCGCTTTCGAGTTGTAACCTCGAAGACGAAGTACGAAAGAAACAACAATCCGAGAAACAAGAGCACGTACTTGAGCGAACGATTAACAGATTGATAAGGGTCCGCAACCTCAATAAACGAAACTCCCAAGGCCGTATGGTCAAGAGTGCTGACCGCAGTGCTCGTGCCTTCGGCGCGAATGCCACGGGCAATGAAAGGTACAGTCCACTCTGCATTAAAACCTTGTGGCGCGATAGTACGTTTTGACGGTAGAAAGCCGCCGTCAAAACTTGGACTTGGCCAGTCGCCTTCCACGTTCAAGTGCGTGGTTTTTCCATAGGCGAGTATCGAAATCCGCTGTGCTCCCGAAAAGCGCAGAGTTGCGGCTACGCGGAATTTTGCATTTGCCTTAACTACGTCAATTTCTCTTACACCAAAATAGGTCAACGGCAAGCCGGCTTCGTTATTGCTGCTGACGACTTCTGCGGGCACGAACGTGACTGTCTTGGCATTGATGGTCAGAGTTCCATCCGCCAATGCGCCCCGTGCATCGGAAACACCAACAACAATCGCCGCATGATCCCAGTCAAGCACTGCGCCGGTGGGTGCCGAAGAAGGTACGCCCGTCAAATCGAAAGCCGCATCGAAGTTCAAGTCTGCCTGGAACACCGGAACCTTGAACAGTGAACGGCGGCGTTCTTGCGTGCGAAGTTTTGCCGAGGCATCGCCTTGTACCGGAAATACGACATAAATACCACGTTCTGGAGAAGCGCCGTTAAATAGCGGCGGAATAGCGTAAGGAATTGATATGGTGGGTCCAAGGAAAGTCTGTTGTCCGCCAACCCGCGCGCTGATCTCCTGGACAACATCTTTGGCCCGCTTTGTGCGCTCCTCAACAATGCTGTTCACGAAGAGGGCGGGAATCGTCATAAGCAAGGCGAGCCCACTGACAACGAGGAGCTTCAGCCCCATGGAGCGGGACCTATTCCATAACTGCAGATTGGGCAGTTGAATTGGGCCTTGGTTCACGTGGAATCCTCACGACTGATGCTTGCTATGCTGCAGTGGATTTAACTTCTACCCCAGCCCACTTCTCCAACAAAGTCAAAGTAGCCGCATAATCCAGATCTCCAATGCCATCCTCAGATGCCACTTCGTAGATCTCTTTCACAGTTTCGAGGGCTGGCAATTTGACGCGGGCTTCTTTCGCGGATTCCAGAGCCAGCAAAATGTCCTTGTACATCAGCCGCAAAGGGAAATTTGGAGAGAAGTCACGCTTCAGGACAAACGGCGCCTTATATTCGACGACGCCCGACTTCACCATGGACGCATTAATCAGCGGCAGCAAAGCCTCTGGGTCAACTCCCATCTTCGCTCCAAGCGTTAGGGCCTCAGCGAAACCTTCATAGATGAGCGCAATCTGTAGATTCATGACCAGCTTTGCAGCATGACCTTTCCCATTTTCTCCCATGCGGAAAATTTTCTTCCCCATGGCTGCGAACAACGGACCAAGCCGTCCGATTCCAGTTTCGGTTCCGCCCACGATGAAGATCAGGGTTCCACTCTCGGCCCCCGCTTTCGATCCGGTCACAGGAGCGTCAACATATTCAACGCCTTTGGATCGAACGCGCTCCGCAAATTTTCTGGTCGCCGAGGGAGCGATAGTACTGGAGTCAACGATAGTCATGTTTTCGGCGAGCGATTGTTCGATGCCCTCTGGCCCGAATAACACGCTCTCTACTGCCTTGGTACCCGAAACGCACATCCAGACTACTTCGGCGCCTCGCGCAGCCTCAGCCGGAGAGGCCGCAGTGCGCGCGCCCTCGACTTCTTTGCCCGGAGTCCGGTTCCAAACCGTTACCTCATGGCCCGCCTTGACCAGATTCGAAGCCATCGGCAATCCCATTATTCCCAGGCCTAAAAAAGCAACGCGCATTCGTCAGCTCCTTGAAAGAGTGTCTAGTAATCTAGAGAGGGATTAGAAATGACGGTACCAAAGCGGTCAAGGCGTTTCGCAGCGAATATTTATCACCAGCAACCGCGACAAAGTCATCCAAATCAATTACTAGTTATAAATCGGGGCGTACTTCTACTTTCATGTTAAAGGGTTCAGCGAGAAATAAAGCTCTTCGCAAGCGTGCGGGACAATTTGGCCGACTGGTGCAGCACTCTGTCGTGACCCCACGTACCGGTGAAACCCATAAGCCAAAGCTGGCCACTGCCGGACAACTGGGAATCACATTCATCGGGCACGCATCTTTCTTCGTCCAAATCGGCGGTAGGAATGTTCTCATTGATCCGAATTTTGCCGGCTGGTTGTTCGTTTTAAAACGATTGCGCCAACCCGGCATAAAGATCAGCGATCTTCCTCCCATTGATTTGGTGTTGATCACCCACGCGCATTTCGATCATCTGCATCGGCCTTCCTTGCGGGCAATCATACGGCAGAATCTTCGGCACGGCGCTAAGCCCCCCGTGATCGTGGTTCCCAGCCATGTATCAGATCTCATCTCCGACCTGGGATTTACCGACGCTCTAGAGCTCGACTGGTGGGGCAGCTATCGCAATCGCGGCCTGACCCTTACCCATGTCCCCGCGCGCCATTGGGGAGCTCGCGTCATCCGCGACTCGCATCGAGGATACGGCGGCTACGTTCTTCGCGATGGCAAGCATTCCGTTTATCACGCAGGCGACACTGCATACTTTTCAGGCTTCCGTGAAATTGGCCAGCGTCTCGCACCGGAACTGGCGCTGCTGCCGATCGGAGCCTACAACCCGCCCTCGTTCCGCAACGTGCATGCCAATCCTGCCGACGCAATTCGCGCATTTCTCGATCTAAAGGCGCGCTGGATGGTCCCCATGCACTACGGCACTTTCCGCCTGTCACACGAACCCATGGACGAACCTCCGAAACTGCTCGAGCAGGAGGCGAAGGCGGCAGGCATCGGCGACCGGGTATGCATCCTCAAAGAAGGTGTTACGAAGTTCTTTTAACCTCCGCGCTTCTGTACTACACTTCCGCGCAGGAGATCGCCATGACAGACAAAGTAAAACCAATTCCAGATGGATATCACACCCTCACGCCTCATTTGACGGTCCGCGATGCGGCCCGCGCGCTTGATTTCTACCAGAAAGCTTTTGGAGCTCAAATTCTGCATGTGCACAAAATGCCTGATGGCAAAATTATGCACGCCACCATCAAAATTGGAGACTCGCTCTGCATGCTCAACGATGAGTTTCCAGAATGGCAGACACTCTCGCCTGTTTCCACCGCCGGAAGCGGCGTGACCCTGCACATACAAATCGAGGATGTGGACACTGCATTCAAGCAAGCAGTTTCGGCTGGCGCCACCGTGAAGATGCCCCTTATGGATATGTTCTGGGGCGACCGCTACGGAACCGTCAGCGATCCTTTTGGACACACGTGGTCGCTTGCCACTCATGTTCGTGATGTGTCTCCAGAAGAAATGCAGCAAGCATCAGAGGCCATGTCGCAGGAAATGCCGAAATCAGCGTAGCGACTAGTAAGCGAGAAGAATACGCAGATCGCGGAGATTATTGCCGGTCGGGCCCGTGAGGATTGCATCAGCGAGTGGCTCGAAGAACCCATAAGCGTTGAAGGCTGCGAGATGGGCGTGCGGATTCAGTCGTTCGGCCTGCGCACGCCGCATTGTCCTGCCATCCACCATGGCACCTGCGGCAGGACTGTTGCCGTCAACGCCGTCCGTCCCGGCACTTAACACTGTGATTTTTTCCCCAACGATTTGGATTGCGCACGCCAGTGCGAATTGCTGATTGCGACCGCCTGTTCCGCCATTTGTCACTTTAACTGTCACTTCCCCTCCGGAAAGCAGGCAGACGCGATCGGATTGCTTCCGCAACTTGCGCAGGCGGCTGAGAAGATAGCTGGCCGCCCGATCGTACTCCCAGTCGTCACAAGAATTATCAATTGTCACCGCGAAACCCAATTCTTCCGCATGCCGCTTGGCTGCGTCCAGCAGGATCGAATTCGAAAGTACGGTGCACCATCGGCACCGATGGAACGCGAAGTCATCGGATTTTGGAGTTTCGTCCAGTGCGCGCAAGTGGAATAACTCTCTTACTGATTCCGGAAACTCTTGGAGCAAGCTGTACTGGTCCGCGATGCGATAGCAGTCTTCTACTGATGTCGAGTCGGGCATGGCCGGGCCCGATGCCAGCGCATCGGGAGTATTGTCGGGCACGTCGGAGACCAGCAGTGATACTTGCTGCGCGGACTGCGCCGCCTGCGCCAGTCTTCCTCCTTTAACAGCCGAGAGATGTTTGCGGATGGCGTTGATCTCCCCGATGGCAGCTCCCGAAAGTACCAGCACGCGATAAGTCTGGATGAGGTCTTCGAGCGAAATGCTTTCATCGGTAGGCTTTTCCAGCATGGAGGAACCGCCTCCGCTGATGAGATAAATAACCAGCGACGAGGCCGTTTGCGCGACTAGAGATTTGAGAGCGGCATCGGCTGCGCGAATGGATTCGGTGTTCGGCAGCGGATGGCCTCCGCGGAAATAGCGGAATCCTTTAAGCTGCGAAGTCGGTTCAGTAGCGGTAACGACTATTCCTTCGAAGCGATCGCCGGCCTGTCCGATAAGCGCCGTGGCCATGCCATGCGCGGCTTTCCCGATGGAGACTACGAGTATCCGACTATAAGAATTAAGGTTGTAGAGGTCTTCACAAACTCGCAATACTCCCTTTTCACAAGTCACGTGCCGCTGGAATGCGGTCTCTATGCTGGATTCTGCGAGCGCAAAATCGAAGATATGTCGCGCCGCGGCGCGCATCTCAGCACAAGCTTCGTCACCCTGTGGAAAGGAATTCGGCACGCGATCGATTATACGAGGAGAAAAACAAGCGTCACAGGACAGGTCTTGTTAGACCAACAGTACTTCGCGCGTCCAGGTTTCGACTGCTTCGCGCATTTCTGGTAAATGACCTTCAAAGAAATGGTCTGCGCCCTCGATGAATACTAGCTTTTTCGGCGGCGGCAAAGAATCGAAGAGCTTTTCTAAATCAGCTTTCGGACCGAACTTATCAGCAGATCCGCTGACGAACAATTTCGGCTTCACGCAAGTTTTCAGAAATTCGAAGTTGTAACTTCGTCCCTCGACAATGGCGGCGGGGACTCCCAGCCCAATGGCCGCCCGCACTCGCTGGTCAACGCAAGCGACTCCAAGTCCAACGGCCGCGCCGAATGAAAATCCGGCAAAAAGTAATGGCAAATGAAATTTCTGGTCTATCCAATCCATCGCGGCGCGCACATCTTCGACTTCGCCACGTCCGGCGTCGTGCTCTCCGTGGCTAAGACCTGTTCCGCGGAAATTGAAGCGCAGCACCGGAAAACCAAAGCTGTTCAGAGATTTCATGGCATGGAAAACAACTTTGTTGTGAAGCGTTCCGCCAAACAGCGGATGAGGATGGCACACCACGGCCGCGTACTTTGCACTCTCAGAGCCTGCGTTCAGCAAAGCTTCCAGATGCCCCACCGGGCCATCAATAAAGAATGAACGAATGCGCGTTTCTGCAGGCATCGTTATCAGGTTACACCGGGCAGTGCGGTATTCTCATCTCATGGACATCGTCGCTTTCACTCGCGCTCTGGTGGACCTCGAGTCCATCACCGGCAACGAGGGTTCAGTCGGAGATTTTCTGAACAAAGAGCTGGAGCGGCTCGGCTATCAGTCGCAAAAAATGCCAGTCGAGAGCGATCGCTACAACATTTTTGCGACATCTCCACAGCAGCCAGATCCTGCCATTGTCTTTTCTACGCATCTGGACACAGTCCCTCCCTTCATTCCATCCTCTGAGGATGACACGCGCATTTATGGACGAGGATCATGCGATGCAAAGGGAATCATCGCTGCCCAGGTCGCCGCATCGGAAAGGTTGCGTAAGGAAGGAATTTTCCCTGGACTACTATTTCTCGTCGGTGAAGAGCGAGACAGCCTGGGCGCCAAAGTTGCCAACCGCCAGGCAAACAAATGCAAGTTCCTGGTCAATGGAGAGCCAACCGAAAACCACATCGCAATCGCATCCAAAGGCAGTCTGCGTGTTGAAGTCATCGCTGAAGGACGCATGGCCCACTCGGCCTATCCGGAGCTGGGCGAGTCTGCAATTGATAAATTGCTCGAGGCATTGCGGCTTCTGCGCGCGATGCGACTACCGGTCGAAGAAGAAATTGGACCGTGCACGATGAACATAGGGGTCCTCGAAGGCGGCCGGGCCCCGAACGTGATCCCAGATCACGCGAAGGCCAAACTTCTTTACCGTCTCGTCGGACCAGCAGAGCGACTGCGCGAAGACATTCAACAAGCCGTATCAGGTCTGGCAAGAGTCGAATTCACTTTGGAGATTCCCTTCGTCCGCCTGCGAACGCTCGATTCCTTGCCGACTATGATCGCCGCCTTCACTACAGATATTCCAGCGCTCAGCAATTGGGGAGAGCCTCTGCTGCTCGGTCCAGGATCTATTCACGTGGCTCACACTGAAGGCGAGTACGTGGAAAAGAAGCAGCTCGTGGATGCCGTGGATATTTATTGCCGGGTCGCGAGACAGCTCACAGCAGCCGGCATTTAGACTGGATATATGTCTTCCGAAACCCTGAATTCCCTGAGCAAAGCGTCGTCCGCATATCTCCGTTCCGCCATGCGCCAGCCCATCCAATGGCATGAGTGGGGAGAAGAGGCGTTTGCTGCCGCACTGCGTCATAACAAACCTATCCTGCTCGACATCGGAGCGGTTTGGTGCCACTGGTGTCACGTGATGGACCGTGAATCCTACGACGATCCCGAAGTCGCCAAGATCGTGAATGAACGTTTTGTCGCCGTGAAAGTGGATCGCGATGAACGTCCCGATATTGACAGCCGATACCAGGTGGCGGTGAGCGCCATCAGTGGACAGGGCGGCTGGCCGCTCACCGCTTTTCTAACTCCAGAAGGGAAACCATACTTCGGGGGAACGTATTTTCCCCCAGACGATCATTACGGACGTCCCAGCTTCAAGCGGGTATTGATTGCGATCTCAGATGCCTATCGTGAAAAAACCGGTGACGTAACTGATCAGGCGAAACTCGTGGAAAGCTCGATCGCCCAGGCCGAGTCTCTAGCCGGACGCAGCGGGACATTCACGCCGTCGGTTGTTACATCCATCGTCAAGTCGGCGATGGCGTCGTTTGACGCGACAAATGGCGGCTTCAGCCACGCGCCCAAGTTTCCCCATCCCGCAGTGCTCGATCTTCTGATTGACCAATACTTACGTACGGGCGACGAACAGATTAAAAACGTTTTTGTCACGACGCTGGAGAAGATGGCTCTCGGCGGCGTTTACGACCAGCTCGCAGGCGGGTTCCATCGCTACTCAGTTGACGAGCACTGGATCGTCCCTCACTTCGAGAAGATGTGCTACGACAACTCCGAATTGCTGAAGAACTATTTGCATGCTTATCAAGCAACCGGATCAGAATTTTTCGCGACGGTCGCGCGCGACATCATCCGTTGGATGGATGAGTGGTTGAGCGACCGCGAAAAGGGGGGCTTCTACGGCTCACAAGACGCCGACTATTCGATGGACGATGACGGCGACTACTTCACCTGGACGTTACAGGAAGCACAATCCGTGTTGACCGAAGAAGAGGCGAGGGTCGCATCCCTGCATTACGACATAAATGAAATTGGCGAGATGCACCATAACCCGGCGAAGAATGTGTTGTACATAAAGGCTTCCGTGGAAGAGATCTCGCGCCGGCTCAATCTCTCACTTGACGAAGTCGAAACTCTTCTTCACCAGGCCAAAGAGAAAATGTATGCGGCGAGATTGATGCGGCCGACTCCCTACGTAGACAAGACTGTTTATGTCGGATGGAACGCTCTTTGCAGCTCAGCATATTTCGAAGCTGGCAAGGTCCTGGCTATGCAGGAGGCAAAACACTTCGCGCTGCGTTCTTTGGATCGCATCCTGTCCGAAGCATGGGATGACGATCAAGGACTGAAGCATGTGATCGCTTATTCCGAGGCGCAGGCGCAGGGACAAGAAAATTCCGATCACCCGCGCGCAAAGACTGCGGTCGCCGGACTGCTGGACGACTATGCTTTCACTGCCGTCGCCTGTCTTGACGCTTATGAGGCGACCGCGGACCTCACTTACTTCAACTTTGGTAGTCGCGTAGTGGAAGCGATGATAAACCGGTTCTTCGATCCAGTTGCAGGAGGATTTTTCGACACCAACCCCTCATCTGCTGACGGCGAAAAAATACTGGGAGTTCTAGGCGCCAGGCGCAAGCCTTTTCAGGATTCTCCAACTCCTGCGGGAAATTCGGTGGCGGCAATTGCTCTATTGCGCTTGCACGCCTACACCAACGATGAGAATTTGCGCGATAAAGCAGAACAAACCATGGAGGTGCTTGCGAAATCCGCGGGGCAGTATGGAATCTTCGCCGCCACCTACGGCATCGCTGGCGTCCTGTTCTCAGATATTCACACGCAGGTGATCGTTATAGGAAATGGCGAGCCCGCCGCAAAACTCTATGCTGCAGCGATGCATAACTTCGCCTTCGGCAAGTCCGTTCTGAGGTTCAATGCGGACAAAGTCATCCCACAAAACCTTCCGACAGCGCTGGCAAAGACTCTTCCGGAAATTCCCGCAATTAGAGCGGGATTGAAGGATGGGGAGGCGATTGCTGTGGTCTGCTCGAATTTCACCTGCCTGCCGCCGATTTCGGATCCGGACGAACTCTCCCGTCTTCTAAAGGCCGGCCCCGGGAAAAAATCTCACTTGTAAGTTTAATTTCGATGTTGAAGGTTGCGAACGGTGCAAAAAAGAGGGCTGACATTTGCATTTTGCAAAGTCAGCCCACAGAGCCTGAAACAGTTTAGGGTAGTTTCAGATGAAAGGGTCGCTATTCACAGAGACCATTACTTGACACAATAACCAGGCGTGCAGCCTGGCATCGGCCCGTGCCAAAGCGATGTGCTCGGCACTGCTGCCATCGCATAAGTACAAGCCATACCTACCACCAGGATCAAGACCCTGATAGAGAGTTTCATCGTTTGTTCTCCTTGACATTCGGGTCACCTGGGAGCGGAAAACCCGTGTGGGGAGGCATTATACAGATCATTGTTTCGAAATCAACGGATAACTTCGCAATCCTGAATCACTAAGCACTTGCGAACACGGCTCCGCCCGCGATTGCGAGATTGCGTTTACTTTTAACGAGTTGGAAGGATTGAGCGGAGAGACTTGCCGTGAACTTCAGAGTTACCGGGTGCAGCCGTTCTGTTCGGATAACAGGAAAGGCAATCGATTATTCGATCCCTCGTCACTGCTAAATCATGCAATTCCGGTCAGATCGCGGCTCTCAACTTTACGGACGTAGGGGCGAAGTACCGGCTGCTTTGCGACCTGGTCGTCATGTCCAGGAGCCCAATCGCTCGGTGTCTTAGAAAATGCGCGGTCCACCATTCCTTCAAACATGGGAATTAAAGAGTCATCTCCCCGAGGATGTTGAAGGTCCGCTAGACTCTGTTCCCAACGCTGGGTGACTAATTCCACACCGACAGCCTGGTAGGCTTTACTTTTTGCCAGCATGTATCCCAGCCACACCACAATGCTTACGTTGCATGCGAACATATTGGCTGTATTCATGGCGGACAATTTGACCTGACCGCTGGCAAACAGAGCAACCATCATCAATTCCAGCCCGGCCGCCCCGCCAAACCCCAGCGAAATGCCGAAGCTGTGCTGCCTCCACGAAACCCCTAAATATCTGCAGAACACGAGCAGGAACAGGATCAACCCGCACTGGATCACTTGTATGCAACGCTGGAGGGTCATAATGGACGGAAGCAAAGGATCTTTGGATACTGGGCTTGCCGCCATTACTACCGCTGCCACGAGAAGCATGACCAGCGCCGCCCACTTAAACAAGACAGATCCCAGATCTCTCAGGGTGTGATAGACGCGAAAAACGTCAACGAAAATCTCATGGATGACCATGAAACAAATGACGAGGCTGATTGTCTCGCATATCCAGTAACCGTAGAAATAAAGCTGGTAGCCGCCCCACTTGTGCAGCGGAAAGGTAATCGCAAACGCTGCAATCTGGGAAATGATATACGCGAAAAATACTGGGAACTTGCCGTGTAACTTCCGCTGAATCATGGTTCCCATCACTAAAAGCTGCAAGAGTGGCTGGGAAACCCACAAAACCAGCTGAAGTTGGGGATTCATCGGTATTTAGCTGCCTTCTCCCTGCCAGACGCGGATAGCGTACATCGCTATGAGTACTTGCGTTAGAGAACCTTAACAGTTTCAGACCAATCGTCAATGGACGAAAGTAACCAAAGTAACCGATTACCACGTGGGGCGGCAGACCGAAGGCTGATGACGACAAGTTAGCTCTGATGTCCGATGAAAACCAGATATGAGCATTCCCACAGTTGCGCGGGAATATTACCCGGCTTGCGGGCCGTGACAATGATGTTGAAGTCGTCAGTAGGTTCGAGCTGCTCGATGGCCGATGGCATTCTTTGGGGTTGCGCAAGCGCTAAATGATTCAAGTAGTTGTAGATGTCCGCACTTCCGAGATATTGCTGGGAATAAAACGACAGCCGAGTATGGTCATCGGAAAAGTGCCAGGCAAGCGAGGCCGCTACGGCGATTCCTTTTTCGTAATCTTCAGGAGAAAGTTCCCCGGGAGCAGAATTGTCGAATACTATCCGGAGCTTGCGCTCATCTTCGCGGCTGAATTCCCGAACCTTCAGGCCTCCCGACTTAGCTGTCGCCTTCCAATCCACATGGCGGGCAGAGTCTTCCGGCATGTAGTCGCGGATGCGATAAAGGTCAGAGCCGCGGCCGCGGCTGAAGGTCTCAAACTCTCCGCGAATCATGGGCAGAATTTCAAACAACTCACTGGTCGCGGTCACTCGCGGATAGACGACAACCTCGCGCGCCAGCGGAATGCGTCGCGTCTTGGTAAGAAACGCGAAAGGAAAGCGCGTCGCCAGCCCGAAACCGTCTTGCTGATAGCGTCCTCGGCGTTCGAAATTGAGTTCCAAATCGGCGATGAGCTCACTTTTTGCAGGAAGATAGGGAAAATAAGCGACTCCCTGAAAAATTACCGGCGGGCTGTGCTGCTTGGCTATTCTTTGCAGGCGGCGGTCGGGAAGTTGAAGCCATTGTTGCCCGGCGGAACGCCAGGGAGGGAAAGAAAATGTGCTGGGCAGCCAGCGCCACTGTTTGGCGGACTTCTCTTTGAACGCAACCACGTTTAGAGAGAATGACGGCGATCTGCGTGGATTTTTGACTGCAATTCTAGCCAGCATCGGCTGTCCCGCAAAAACATGTTCTGGGAGGCGCACGTCGAGTTCTATGCCGCGCAATACCAGAGCGGAAGCGAAGCCCGAAGCTAGAATCGCAGCCAACATGGCTGCTACCACTATGTAAAGTAGGTTGTTACCCGTATTGAGGGCGGCGATCCCGATAAGCAGCAGGACACCAACGTAGACAATTCCTACCCGCGTGACTTCGTAATCCAAAGCTTCACGAATCTGCGAGGTGGCTACCCTTTTGGCAAGATAGGGCACAGTCGTCAAGCCCACCACCATTGCCAAAATCAGTGCGACGGAGGCAAAAAACACGGTTGCCCACAGATTTCCTGATTCCCGCGAAGCCGTCGAAAACAGGGCAGATCCAAATGCCAGAACCAACCCCGCCAGCGCCAATAAGAAACGCACCCAAATTTCAGCGATTTCGAGATGCAACACTCGAACCACTCGCTGCAGAACCGGAGTGCGGAGCTGGGATTGAGATGTCACGAGAAGTTTGAAGGGACTCGGCTTTGAGGGTAGCATCCGCCTGCCGGACCAGCAATCCGCGCTGGCCGTCCCGGACAATCGATAGTCACTACAGTCGGTAGTCACTTGATATCGTTCTCGCGTCAGACTCCCGGCTCGCTAGATACCGGCCGACAACACTACTGAATTCCTCCGGGACTTCCTCGTAAGCGACATGTCCCACTCCGTTCAGGATCACGATCTGGCAATTTTGAAACTGTCTCTGCAGCGGCCCGGCGGAATGGGGATCAACTGCGGCATCCTTGTCGCCCCAGATAAGCAATGTGGGAATGTTCGCAATCTGCGGAATCATAGTTCGCAATGCTTTCAAGTCTTGATTCCATGCTCGAAGAATGTAGAGCGGGCTTTCGAAAGAACTGCATGTCCTGAAGGCAGCCGAATACCCTTCCAATGTTCCCGGGCGAATGCGTTTCTTGTCCCCATAGAGTCGCGACAAAATGAAAGCATCGAGAAAGTGGAACTTGGGGCCAAGGCGTTTCAGTGAGGGAGCTATGGGCCACCTGCCAAGCAGTGCTGCCCTGTACCTTCCATTACTAGACCAAGGGTTGACCGGAGCGGCCAAGACCAGGCTGCGAAAGCGTCGGGGAGCCATAGAAGCCGCAGCCATCGCTATCGCGCCGCCAAAAGATGTGCCTAAAAGGTCGCAAGACTCTACTCCAACCACGTCTAGGAAACGAAGCAGTCGCTCGCCGCTCGCTACGACGGCGTAATCAATGTCTGAAGGATGATCTGAAAAACCCGAGCCCAACATGTCCGGAGCGAAAACAGCGGCATGTCGAGCTAACACCGGAACAATCCAACGCCAGGAAAATGAATATCCAAGCAAACCATGCACCAGTACCAAAGGCCTGCCCGAACCACTTCGCATGTACCGGACGCGGAAGCCATCCACGAGGGCCGTGCAACTTTCTATTTGTCTACTCGACGGCGATGTGGCTTCCGAAGACAGTGGGCCTCACAACCTTGAAAAATAGCAGTCAGGGTGGATTTGTAACCAGCAGGTTCATAGTAAATGAGACCTACCATTCGAATTGCCAGGCAAATCGCATATAAATAGTCGGTAAAATACCGAATTTGATGAGCTTAACGTGGTTACTAAACATCACAGAAAGATTCCAAAAGACATATAATCGTCGTCAGTACGAGGCTGCAGTTTAAAAAGCCTTTAATTTCTAGCGACTTAGAGTGTTTAGACTAGCTTTGAGTGGCAGCGAACGTGCTTGGCAATTGCGTAGGCGCTCACCGGAGCCTTGCGGACACGCCTCCAGTGTTCCATGAATCGAGATTTTCAAACTCGTTTTGCCGCCGGACTACTTATCCTTGTGACCGTAGCGGCGGCTACCCTCGCGTGGATCAACTTCCAGAAAGAGCGGGAATTTCAGACTCCATCAGATGGAATTTGGTGGGTTGAGAAAGGCAGCCAGCTAACGGCTGAACGCGTGGAAGCCAACGGCCCAGGAGACAAGGCCGGTATCAAGATTGGTGACCGTCTAACTGCGATTGATCAGCAGGACGTGAAAGACACTGCCGGTTTGACTCGACAGCTTTACCGCCGTGGTCCTTGGACCAAGACTGCCTACTCGCTGGTGCGGAATTCGATTGCGGTCGAAAGCGTTGTTATTCCGATACCGGCTGAGAGATCGCTGAACAATTGGCTGCGACTGATCGGGGTAATTTATCTCGCGATTGGACTCTACGTCTTATTGCGCCGCTGGACGGCTCCGGGTTCGACGCACTTCTACGTTTTTTGCCTGGTCTCTTTCGTTTTCTACGCCTTCAAATACACCGGTAAGTTCAATCAATTCGATTGGACAATTTACTGGGGAAACGTCGTGGCTTGGCTGTTGCAGCCTGCGTTGTTTCTGCACTTCGTGCTCACTTTCCCCGAGCGCCGCGACTTCGTTCGGAAACATCGCTGGATCGTTCCGGCAATCTATGCGCCTGCTCTTCTCCTTTTCCTAACGCATTTGGTGGCGGTGAATTTCCTAAAGGCCAGCGAATATCTTCGCTACAACCTTGACCGCCTTCAGATGGGTTATCTGGGGGCATTCTTTGTGCTGGCGGCCGTGATGCTTTGGTCCACATATCGGTCGGCACGCACGCCGATACTCCGGCAGCAGTTGAAATGGCTGACGCGTGGTACGGTGCTGGCAATTGCGCCCTTCACGCTTTTCTACATCCTTCCGTATCTCGGCGGAGCTCTTCCCAGCACAGCGATGAAGGCATCGGTCTTATCGCTGGGAATTCTACCGCTTACCTTCGGCTATGCCATTTTCCGCTACCGGCTTATGGATGTGGACTTGATCTTCAAGCGCGGCATGGTCTACACCCTGGCCGCAGCGTTAATTGCCGGAACTTACTTTGCAGCGGTGGCCGTTGTTGCGGAGCTGGTGCATACCCAAGTTCCGAGCTCCGGGCCGGTGGGACTTGTGCTGGCCATCGTGGTTACGGCCCTGTTGTTTGATCCGATTCGAAAATGGATACAGGAGCGCATTGATCAGTTCTTCTACCGAACGCGTTACGATTACCGCAAGACGCTGATTGAATTCGGACGTGAGCTCAGTGCCGAAACTGATCTTGACCAGATGCTGATGTCGGTTGTGGACAGGCTTTCGCGGACTTTGCTGGTTGATCGCATGGCGATTTTTCTTTCCTCGGGCGAACCCACTTCTCGATTTGTGATAGCCAAATCATTTGGCATGTCTCAACTTGGCCCTCTTGATTTGGAGTTTTTGGGCGTAGCTCGTCCGGAGACAGAAGTTGGACATTTGTTTTTCGATAACACCCATCAGGTACCGCGTGAAACTCCGGCCGCACAACATACGATTGCGAAACTTGATTTGAACTATTACATTCCCTGCCGCGCGCAGAAAAGCACCATCGCAGTGCTCGGCCTCGGGAAGACCATCGAAGGCGATTTCTTATCGAGTGAAGATGTTGAACTGCTCGAGACCTTAGCCGGCTATCTCGGGATCGCCATCCAGAACGCGCGGTTATATGCGTCGCTGGAGCAGAAGGTGACGGAATACGAGCGTCTGAAAGATTTTAACGAGAATATCGTCGAATCCATCAACGTCGGGGTGCTGGCTGTTGATTTGGCCGACCGCATTGAGTCGTGGAATTCCCAAATGGAAGTCATGTACGCCCTGCCGCGATGGCAGGCTCTGACGCGTCCATTGAGCGAAGTTTTCCCGGCGGCCTTCGTAGAAGAGTTCTATCGGGTACGCCAGACTTCGGGCATTCACAACTTGTACAAATTTCGCCTCGGGACTCCCACCGGAGAAAACCGCGTGGTGAATATTGCGATCACGCCCCTGGTCACAAGAAATTTCAATGTGATTGGGCGCCTGATAATCATGGACGACATCACCGAGCGCATTGAGCTGGAATCCCAACTCTCGCAGGCGGACAAACTCTCTTCAATCGGATTGCTGGCCGCCGGAGTTGCGCACGAGGTCAATACTCCGCTGGCGGTGATTTCTTCTTACGCGCAGATGTTGTCGAAGCAACTCTCGTCTGACCCGCAGAAGGGTGCGTTGATGGAAAAAATCACGCGCCAGACTTTCCGCGCGTCAGAGATCGTTAACAACCTTCTGAATTTCTCGCGCACCAGCGGGACAGAATTCAGCGACGTAGATGTAAATCAGATCGTCACCGAAACCCTGGCACTGCTTGAGCACCAGTTCAAGACAGCGAACATTCGCGTGCAGGATGAGTTGTATCATCAGCTTCCACGCATTAATGGAAACACCGGACGCTTGCAGCAGGTATTCCTCAACCTGTTCCTGAATGCCAAAGATGCGATGCCGCATGGAGGCACGTTGCGCGTCGCCACCTCGAACGGGGATAAAGTGACAGTCGCCGTTTCAGATACCGGCAGCGGCATTCCGCAGGAACATATTCAACGTATTTACGATCCTTTCTTCACGACCAAGGCTACGCCCCGGGAAGGCCAGGGACGCGGCACTGGCCTGGGACTGTCAGTGACCTACGGAATCATTCAGGAGCACGCAGGCCAAATTCGAGTGGAGAGCAGTCCGGGCGAAGGCACCACGTTCTATCTTGATTTTCCCCTGACCAGAAAGACTGCCAATGTCTGAGGCAGCAGTCATCGCGCACCAGAGCCAGTCCGAAATTCAGTCGTCTGCCATCGGTTCCATACTGATCATTGATGATGAGGCGGCGATTCGTGAATCTTTGCAGACGCTGCTTGAATTGGAAGGCTACGCTGTGGAAACGGCCGAGACTGGGGAGCTTGGGATTTCTCGTATTGAAAACCGATCCTTCGACTTGGTTTTGTTGGACCTGGCTCTACCTGACCGCAACGGCATGGATATTCTCGCTGAATTGCGGGTACAAAATCCTCAGCTTTCGGTGATTATGATTACCGCTTACGGCACGGTTGAGAATGCCGTAAAGGCAATGCAATCCGGCGCTGTCAACTTCGTCCAAAAACCCTGGGACAACGAGAAGCTACTGGCAGATGTTCGCGCTGCTGTTGGCAGACATCGAGCAGAAGAAGAAAATATCCAGCTCAAGCGCGCGCTCAAACAGCGCTACAACTTTGAGAATATCGTGGGCAAGAGCGAGCCCATGCTCAAGATCTTTGACCTGGTTGCGCAAGTCGCGCCGAGCCGGTCCACGATACTTTTGCAGGGGGAGAGCGGAACCGGCAAAGAACTCATTGCGAAAGCCATCCACTTGCACTCATCGCGGCGTGATCGGCCTTTCGTGCCGGTCAACACCGGGTCCATGCCTCCGGACCTGTTGGAATCAACGCTTTTCGGACACGTGAAGGGCGCCTTCACCAGCGCTATCGCTTCTAAGAAGGGGCTGTTTGAAATCGCGGACCGCGGCACTCTGTTTCTGGATGAAATCGGTACCATGAGCATGGACACGCAGAGCAAGATTCTGCGAGTGCTGCAGGACCGCCGTTTTATGCATCTTGGGGGTGTTCACGAATTGCAAGTGGACGTTCGCATCATCGCCGCAACCAACGTGGATTTGAAACAGCACGTACGCGATGGTAAATTCCGCGAAGACCTGTTCTACCGTCTCAACGTCATCACCATAGACCTTCCGCCCCTGAGGCTGCGCAAAGAAGATATCCCCTTACTGGTGAACTTTTTCCTGACAAAATTCTCCAGAGAGAACGACCGCGCGGCACGACGTATTACTCCGGAAGCTCTGCGAGCTTTGCTAACTTATTCCTGGCCTGGAAATGTGCGCGAACTTGAAAACGTGATCGAGAGGGCGGTGGTCCTTTCCACGGGCGCGGAAATCGGAATTGACCTGCTGCCCGACCTGATCGCCGGGCGTGGCTCCGCTTTTCCAGTGCTCGAACACCGTGGCGACGCTTCCCTGTTCGAGATCATGGAAGATTGCGAGCGGCAGATCATTCTCGACATGCTGGAGAAATGCAATTGGAACCAGACTGATGCAGCTGAACGATTTCACGTACCGCTCTCCACTCTGAACCAGAAGATCAAGCGGCTGAATATCGAGATTAAGAAAAAGAACCGCGAATAGTCCACTCTCGGCGGATCACGCCCCTTCCAACTCTACCCTCTCACTGCTCTGTTATATTCTGGTTGTCCCCACTCCACCGGGGCCGTGAAAAATGGAATTCATCTCTCCCTCGGAATTCGCTAAGGAAAAAATTAAAGCAGTGCAGGATTATTTCCTGCTCGCGGCGCAATCCCTTGCGAATCTCTTCCGGCACCCCCGCTACTTTGGAGACATGGCGCAGCAGGCTGACCTCATCGGTGTCGGCTCCCTGCCGATCGTCATACTGACAGGGCTATCCATCGGCGCTGAATTGGCCCTCAACAGCGCGAACACTCTGCAACGATTCGGATCTCTTTCGCTTATTGGACAACTGGTATCAGTCGGCATGGTGCGCGAGCTAGGTCCGATCATCACCGGATTGATGGTGACTGGCAGAAACGCCTCCGGAATGGCGAGTGAATTGGGCTCGATGGTCGTGACCGAGCAAATTGATGCCATGCGGGCGCTGGGAACCGATCCGATGAAGAAGCTGGTGACTCCGCGCGTGGTTTCCACCGTGTTCATGTTGTTTTTTCTGACGATCATCTCTGATCTGCTGGGCCTATTCGGCGGCTCGATAGTTTCGACGCTGCTGTTTGGGTTGGATTGGCATCAATATTGGAGCAGCGCCTATCAGTCGCTAATTTTTCAAGACGTTTTTATGGGTCTGGTGAAGCCGGTATTGTTTGGTTTCATCATCGCCACGATTGGCTGCTACTACGGAATGACAGCCCGCGGAGGAACTCAGGGTGTCGGGCGTGCGACGACACAGGCGGTTGTCGCGGCGTCAGTGCTGATCCTGGTGGTGGATCTGGTTGTAACCAAATTGCTGATGACTGTATTTTCTTATCGCTAAGACATGGCTGCCCCTCCAATTGCGCTTGAGCAACCACTGCCTTCTTGGCAGAACCCTCCTACTGATGTCATTGTGTTCGAGAGTGTCTCCATCGCTTTTGAAGACAAGCAGGTGCTCGATGGGATTTCTTTTCGCCTGCCAAAAGGGGAAACAAGAGCGATTTTTGGGGTTGCTGGTTCTGGAAAAAGCACTATTTTGAAGCTCTCGCTGGGCTTGATAAAGCCAGACTCGGGCCATATTTACGTCCTCGGCGAGGACGTTACGCAAATGTCCGAAGACGCGCTCTTCGATTTGCGGCGAAGAATCGGCATGGTGTTTCAGGAGAGCGCGCTCTTCGATTCGCTTACTGTCAGGGAAAATGTTGCTTTCCGACTCTTGGAGGAGTCATCTGCTTCCGAGGAAGAAATCGAGAAGCGAGTGCGCGAGGCGCTCAGTTTCGTCGAACTCGAGCATACGGTGGATAAATTTCCGTCGGAGCTTTCGGGCGGGATGCGGCGAAGAGTGGCGATTGCGCGCGCCATCATTACGCAGCCGGAGATATTGCTATACGATTCGCCGACTGGAGGTCTCGATCCCGTGACCTCGACAACCATTATTGAATTAGTTGTGAAACAGAGGGACGTGTACAAAACTTCTTCATTGCTAGTTACCCATCGCTTGCAGGATGCTTTTACTATGGCCACCCATCATTTTGATCGCACAAGAAATCGCATGGAGCCACTTGCTCCCAATTCGCGCATGGAAGTGCCACTGAGTTTTTTAATCTTGCGGGACGGCAAAGTTATTTTTGATGGAGACGTTCAGGCCCTGGCGCAGACGAAGGATGAGTATATTCGGGAGTACATCTCCTAGCGCAAATTACCTCAGCGGCTAAAGCTGCCAGTTGAGCGTAGCGCTGAAACGCTGCTCCCCCTCAAAGAAGTTCCCTTCAAGCTGCGAAGCACACTCTCTCATGCTTCGGTACTTGCTAAGGCCCGCGCTTCCCTGCTGCGGCCTTTATTTCGCCGCTCCCGCCATGGTCTTCAGCCGATTGGCGACGTTGCCTTCGGTCCGTTGCAGGTGAGCGCGACTTTTTTCGGTGCTGTTGATCACGTTCTCGATCGTCAAGAACATCGTGGGACTAAGCTTCTGGCGCAACTCCGGAAGAAAAGGCTTCACCTTGGCGAAAATGAGATACATTTCACCCGACGAGGGCGGCTCGAGAAAGAGGTCCGCATTGAGAGCCCCATGCTCTACCAGCGATGCCGCCATGCTCCAATAGCCGGAAACCTGTCGCCACCAGTTATTTTCCTGGCTGCCGAAGTTGGCGGAAATTTTCAGGATTTCATCGGCGCTCTGCGGCCAGAAAGTGACGACCATCCAATTACGCGCCTTGCGCAATTCGGGCTCGCGGCGGAGATCGTAGAGTTTGAGAATTAATTCGGCGTCAGTAGCTGTGGCTTTACCGGACATTTAGACCTCCAATAGGTTTACTGGCAAAATTGAATTATTGGCTTTCAGTAAAAAATCGGCTGCGCCGAATATCAGCAGCTAACTAACGCTCACGCCTTCGGCCTCGGTCGCAACTGGACGCTCGTAATCGCAGTCTTTCTTAGGACAGGCGATCACGGGGCCAGACTTCAAAAACTTTTCCACCAGGAATTCGCCGCCGCACGTGGGGCATTTCTCCGGAAGGGGCTTGCCGGCCGACGTGAATTTGCACTTTGGATAATTGCTGCAGCCATAGAATGTATTGCCCTTGCGAGCTTTTTTCTCGACTAGTTCTCCATCCTCGCAGAGTGGACATTTCACTCCGATGAAGTTTTGCTTGACGTATTTGCATTCGGGATATCCGCTGCAGGCCGTGAACTCGCCGAAGCGTCCGTGACGAATCATCAAGTTACGTCCGCACTTTGGACACGGCTCGTCCAGAGGAATGTCTGGCACTTTCTTGCCTTGATCGAGGCGCCGCGTGGTTTTGCAATCGGGATATCCAGTGCAAGCCATGAACTGACCGAAGCGTCCACGCTTTAGCACCATCACGCGTCCGCAGTTTTCGCAATATTCTTCTTGCGTTGTTTCCTGGACGTCGGCGGTATCAAGATCAGGGAGATTGATCGGGTTTTCTTTGGTAAAGGTGCAGCTCTCGGGATTTTCCTTGTCATAAGAGCTACATGCGTAAAACGATCCATGTTTGCCCCACTTGATAATCAGCGGAGATCCGCAGCGCTCGCACTTTTCGTCAGTCGGCTTTTCCATCCGCTTGACGTTTTCCATGTGTTTTTCGGCGTAGCGGAGGTCTTTGGTAAATTTCTTGTAAAAGTCTGCGAGGGTGTCAGTCCATTTCTCCGTGCCGTCTTCGATTTCGTCAAGGTCTTCTTCGAGCTTGGCGGTGTACGCCACATCGAAAATCTCGGGGAAGTTTGCTACCAGCAGGTCGGTCACCACGAGACCAATTTCCGTTGGAGTAAATTTGCCGCCAAGTTTCTGCACATACTGGCGTTCCTGAATGGTGCTGATGATGGCGGAGTAAGTAGACGGACGTCCGATTCCCCGCTCTTCAAGCTCTTTCACCAGCGATGCTTCGTTGTAGCGCGGTGGAGGCTCGGTGAAATGCTGCTCCGGCTTGAGCGTCTTGAGCGTGAGTTTTTGCCCGGGCTCGAGCGGCGGCAACTTGTGCTTGAGTTCTTCTTCCTCTTCGTCTTTTACGTCTTTTGACTCCTCGT
>JALYIM010000082.1 GCA_030775785.1 Acidobacteriota bacterium | reverse complement strand
CTTTCATTCAGTTCACACTTGTTTTCACAACCGCGGTGTTGTTCGCCAGATTAGGATCTTTCGTGCTCGCGCTCACCGTAGCAGTATTAGTTACGGTTGAACCCTTGGGCGAATTTACCGTGACCACTAGCTTCACCGTTATTTTTCCACCCATGAGTAGACTTGAGCTCGTGCAGCTTAACGTACCAGTTCCTCCGACTGCAGGCGCAGTACATTTTGCCGTTGTAGTGCTGTAACTCGAAAATGTCGTCCCCGTAGGTATAGTATCTTGTATCAGCACGCTGTTTGCCGTCCCAGGTCCCGCGTTGCTCACCTGAATCGTATAAGCAAGCTTGGTTCCGTGCACTACCGGACTGGGCGACGCTGTCTTGGTGATTGATAAATCAGCAGGTGGGAAGATCAAAGTCTTTGAGATGAACCCATCGAATTGCCCTCCACCAAATGCTGCTTGGTTAGGGTTCTTGGTCGGGAAGTTCGTGGACGACGTGCGCCCCGTCACGTACGCGGCCCCATTCGTATCCAGAGCTATGCCTGCACCGTAGTCATTGTTAGAACCTCCGAGATACGAGGAATACAGAAGAGAAGTGCCGGTCGGATTGAATACGATTAAAAACGCATCGTTAAGACCTCCCAACGCGGGTTGCACGGGGTTTTTGGTGGGGAAAGTGGTCGACGTGGTATACCCGGTCACATATGCGTTCCCGGCTGAATCGGCAGCGATACCGGTGCCGGCGTCTGAAAGATAAGTGGAATAAATCAAGGCATTACCCGCAGCGTTGAGTTTAAACACGTAAGCAAAGCCGAATGTTTTTTGGAACGCATTCTTTAGGGGAAAGTTTCCAGAATTCGTAGTTCCTGTGACGTAAGCGTTATTCGAAGGGTCAATCGCGATGGCATTTCCGATTTGTCCGGCATTGCCGCCAAAATAAGTGGAATAAACCAAAGTGTTACCCGTCGGGCTGAGCTTGGTAACAAAGATGGAATCGCCAGATGTCGTTGCTTGTAGGGGGCTATGTGTGGGGAAGTTGGTGGAGAATGTTTGACCGGTCACGTAGGCATTGCCCAGCGTATCCACTGCGACCCCCTGTCCAGTGTCACGACCTGAACCTCCCAGGTATGTCGAGTAAATCGTGGCTGTACCGGTAGGATTGAATTCGGCTACGAACGCATCATAGTTACCTCCCGAAACGGATTGGAAGGAACTCTTTGTTGGAAAATCAGTGGAAGCCGTTTGTCCAGCAATGTAAGCATCACCAGCTGAATCAATGGCAATCGCGTTCGCCTGCTCGCTGTTGGTGCCGCCATAATAGGTCGAGTAAAGTAAAGCGGTGCCGGTAGGATTTAGCTTGGTCAGAAAGATTCCGCCGTGAGTTTGTATAGGGCTGACGGTGGGAAAGTTGGTCGATGTTGTTCCGCCGGTGACGTAGGCGTTACCGGATGAATCTGCAGCGATTCCGAAACCTGTATCGAGCCCGTTACCGCCCAGGTAGGTCGAGTAAATGAACGCTGTTCCGGCAGGGTTCAACTTGGTAACAAAGGCATCGGTGTTGAAATGATATGCAGATTGGAATGGAGAAGCCGTTGGGAAGTTAGGGGATTGCGTAGAGCCGGTGACGTAGGCGTTTCCGGCAGAATCGACCGCAATGGCATTGCCTGCATCATCTCCGCTTCCTCCAAGGTACGTCGAATAGCTAAGAATCGGATCCAGTATTAGGGCACGACGGTGATCATAATTTCCTACCGTGAAGCCAACTTCCCGTTGCCCTTTCATCACGTAATGGCCAGCAACTGACTTCTTAGTCCCGTCCACCAGCTGGTACACAAAGGGCTTCTGCTGCACGACTTGGCCGCCGCCTTCCGCTTCGAGAATCAAGTTCCCGCGATTGTCAACGCGCATATTCCGTTGGCCATCGTACGCGAGCTTGATCGAGCCCGGATCTGTACCAGGAGCTACTACGATGTCATATTCGATCTGCTGTTGCGTTCCATAGAAGACGAAGTCAATGCCCGGCGAAACATTTTGGAAACGCACCTTCGAGTAACTCTGGACGCCCGTTCGCCATTCTTTGGGGTCATTCCCTCGGAAGTAGTTGCTGGTTCCAGGTAGGAGACCGTGGGAAGTTAGTTGGGATAGTGCTCCGTCCGGTGCGAAACGCATGCGTAGGACCATAGGACCGCCGTCTAGAGGTCCGGTTCTGCGGATAGGCATCGTTCCAGAATTACGCAAGGAAAGGACTACTTCATTCTGGGTGAGAAACATACTGTATCCCCGACCGCGAGACATATATTTAACCGCATCGGACGTCTGGCCGTGATTCTGTTCGAAACGCAACGGCAAATTCCCGTAATTGGCTAAAAGTTGCGCTTTGGAAGGAATACCTGCGACAGGCCTTCGATCCGTCACCGTGGAATGCGTAATAGGGCTGGAAGGTAAAGATGAATTTTCAGCAACAGCGCACACGGAGAGCGTCCCTAAAGAAACGCAGACGAGTGCCCGGAAGGAGAGGAACATTTTTTTCTTCATATCACTCCTGATTAATTAATGAATTGTTGAGGACCTGGAAATTCGCCAAAGAAAAATATCAAAAATATCCACTCGATTAGTCGCTGAAGACCTATGCAGACAGGGCTGCGCGAAAACCGAAGGTCGGCGGCAAGTATATACCAACTGAAGCAACGCTTATGTTCGCTGCCAAACCGAGACGCGGGACGGAGGGAGGATTGCCTTCTTCGTTCTGGTGGGTGCCTTAAACCGATTGAACTCCTTTGCGCATGCTTGCAATTTCGGTGATCTACCAAGAATAGCCTCTGCTCTTCACCTTTGAGCCTTGACTTTCTTCGAGTTGAATAGAATTCCCGTACTCGTGTTTTCGTTGTGTTTTCAGTTGTTTCCCCGACTGCCTCTATCACATTATTTGCAGTGAGGTTAGTAAGGGCCCAGCTTCAGTTCGAGCTAACGATAAATGTTTATCTTCAAGGGGTCTCTGTGGTACCTGGGTGGATTCGAAACTACGCCACTGGCGTGGTCATCTGTGCTTGCTTTGGCCTCATGGCTTCGAGCCGGATTTCTGCGCAGACCGCAACGGTCGGCCCCGTGGGCTTCTCTTTCGGATCCGTCGTGGTCGGAATTTCCAGTACGGTCAAGAACGTAGTCTTTAAAAATGGGCAGACTACAGCGATAACTATCGCCGCGATAACTGCCGCCTCCGCGGACTATGGGCAGACCAGCAATTGCCCGACACTCCAGCAACGCTGGCCGCTGGCCGCTGGTCGCACTCGCACCAACTCTGTGACCTTCGCTCCACAGCCAGGGCTCACGTCCCAAGCAATCTGAACACAGTGTTTGTGAACTACAACGGGGCTTAGGTGAAGTATCGGGTGGCCACACCATATCAAGGTGCTGGACTGGATGGTAAGATCTCGGCGCCGATATCGTTGCAGTCCATAACGGCGTCGCTACCGCTCAATAGCATTGCTATTTACCCGGTTGATAGCTTAGATCTGCCCGGTATGCAGCTTCTTCTGTGAACTGGTGGGCTGTGGAATCGCGAATGGTCTTCTGAATCTGGTCTGCAGATTCTTTTCCGTAGACTTCGTTGAGCACGTCCGCCACAGTCTTGGTTAAGGGTGCGAAGTCCCCCCAATTTTTCCGCGAGTTGAGAAGCACAAACGTCGGACCTTCTCCTCCGTTCACCAACTGTAGCCACCCACTGGTTTTTGGCCAGTCTGCTTGTTTGCGCAACGCCTCGTTAATCTTCTTTACTGCCTCAGTAAAGTCAGGGGCAGCACCCGGATGGAGAACGAAAATCGTGACTGCCGTCATCGGGGATGGGGTTTGGCTAGCGGGCGCCAGACTCATGTCAGAACGATAAACGTAGACACCATTTCGCCCGCCTTGGATATAGGGCGTGAGGTTGTTCGCGCCATCTACGATATCGGCTTTGCCCATGCGTGCTTCCCATTCGTCTAGATCTTTCCATGCATGTCCGCATGAAGAAGTCACAAATGTGCCAGCATTGTCTCCGGTCTCAATCGCATAGGTGTTCCACGTCCAGGTATCTTTCTGGTCGCGATGGAACTGCATATGCTTTTTTCGACCCGCTTCATACTGTTGACTGGCGCCCGGCTTGGGAGTGGAAAAGTAAACCCGGCACACGTTGTTGGCATTCTGGGCGTTGATCGCTTGCGTATTCTGTTCCGAACTCGAACTGCTCTGGGCTAAACAAGACGCCGCGCAGAGACAACTAACAATTAAAGCTGAAACCGAAATTCTCATGTAATGCTCCTGAAAGGGATTTTTGTGTCCGCGACACTGTATGCCGGGAAACACACATTGTCAAAACGGCATCTCCCGCCCTTTTCCCAACAGGTCACAAAGCTTGAAATATTGAGCTGCGCGCTCGCTCGGACGGCAGTTTTCTGCATCCAAGACCCACATCATTTAAACAGAGAGGTGCTATGTATCACCATATTAAGAAGCTGATGTACACCGTCAACGTCGGCACACCCGACCCGCGCTTTGGCAACATGCTGCTTGAGCAGTTTGGCGGTGCCAACGGAGAACTCGCGGCCGCGATGCAGTATTCAATTCAAGGCCTGAACTGTGACGATCCTGATCGCAAAGACATGCTAATGGATATCGGCACCGAGGAATTGAGCCACTTGGAGATCGTGGGAACGCTGGCTCGCATGCATCTTCAGCCGATGAAAAACGACCGTGACGCGGCGGAAGCCGATCCGCTAGTAGCGATAGCCGGCGGAGGTGGAGTTACGTTATGCAACTCCATGGGCGACGCCTGGACGGCTGACTACTTGAAAATTACCGGCGAGCTGGACGTGGATCTCAGAAGCAACATCGCGGCGGAGGCCAGGGCCAAGATCGTTTACGAGCGCCTCATTAACTTCTGCGATGATCCTGGCTCAAAAGATGCCCTCCAGTTCTTGAT
>JALYIM010000081.1 GCA_030775785.1 Acidobacteriota bacterium | reverse complement strand
TATGCCCCGCGCGTCGCTGCGTGTGCCTCCTCATCAATTTCCGATTCGGCGAACAGTTCCAATATTTTCCGCAATTCCTGAACTTCCGGAACGACGAAGGCTGCGCGGGTTGGTCCTGGGCCTACGTATACGCCCCAACCGTCAGTTGGCATTCGCTCGAAGAGATCCTCGTCGGTCCGATCATCACCCGCGGCAAACAAGAAATCGGGATGCGAGTAATGCGTGAGAAGGCGTTCCAATGCTTCGCCCTTGTTCGCCCACACGGGCCGTATCTCAACGATCTTATCGCCCCGAAACGCCCTAAGTTCGGTATCGGCCAGCATGGCGTCCAGCATTGATACCAGTTCGTTCGCTAGCCAGATGCCAAATTCTGGCTCCGCCATTCGGTAATGCCAGACGAGCGCGTACCTCTTCTCTTCGACAAAACTTCCAGGAGTGCGATCCATGAAGTGTTCCAAAATGGTCAACACGTTAGACTTCCAGTCCGTTGGAGGCTGAAGGCGCGAGGGTTGCCACGAAGACTGAATTGGAACCTTGAACTCGGCGCCATGCTCCGCCATAAGCCATAACCCTCGAATGGCTCCAAACCAGCTGTCCAGGTCTTCCGCCGTTCTGCCCGAGATCAGAGCTACGCAGTTGCGCGATTCCGCAGCCAGAGTGGTCAAGAGGCGCAACAAATCGGACGGCGGCGCAGCCAGCCATGGCCGTTTGGCAAACGGAACTAGCGTACCGTCATAATCAAGGATTAATAGTCGGCGGCTGGCACTGCGATATGCGTCGCGAATTGCTGCCGTCTGAAGTCGTTTCGGCTGCGTACTTCTGTAAGCTCCACGTGCTACGACGGCTTCCTGCAGGGAGGCTAAGAACCGTTCGCCCCAGCGAAAAACATCATTGCGCAGAATCCTGGAGTTGAGGCTTTTCATTCGCTGCATCCGCTCTTGATCTTCAAGAGTCAGTGCGCGCTCGACGGTTGCCGCTGAACGTTCTTCGTCGAATGGGTTAATGAGAAGGGCCTCGCCCATTTCCGCTGCTGCGCCAGTAAATTCACTCAAAACGAGTACTCCCTTGCCTTCGGCTTGGCAGGCAACGTACTCTTTTGCTACCAGGTTCATGCCGTCGCGCAGCGAGCCCACCCAACATACATCCGCCAGCTTATAGAGAGCCACCAGTTCCGCTGGCGCAATTGACTGATTGATATAAACCACAGGCGTCCAATTTGGAGTACCAAGTTTGCCGTTAATCTCACTGACCAGACTGTTCACCTCGGTGCGGAGGTCTTGATAGGTTTCGATCCCCTCTCGAGTGGGAACACCGATCTGGATGAGGACAACGTTTTGCTTGAGCTCAGGGTTCGATTTAAGCAAGTGTGCGTAGGCACGCAACCGCTCGAGAATGCCCTTCGTATAATCCAGGCGGTCTACCGCGAGCAGGACTTTTTGCCCGCTATAGCGCAAAACCCAGTCGGAATGATGACGGGATGAGGTTTCGTCTCCATTCAGAAGAGCGGAGTACTCTTCAGGCGCGATGCCAATTGGAAGTGCTTCCAGACGGACTGGACGCCCTCCAACCCCAACCTCGGCCACTTTGCTTTCAATACCGAGCACTCGGAGCAGTGCAGAGCGGAATTGTTGCAGGTATCCATGCGTCTGAAATGCCAGCAGGTCTGCTCCAAGCAAGCCCTCCAGAATTTCTTCTCGCCGAGGCAAAATCTGGAAAATTTCGGACGAAGGAAAAGGATGTGTGGCGCGCTCTGCTGACCATCCCTTCTGAAACGAGGTGCCACGCATATCAAGCGGAATCGAAAATGAGGTGCGTTGGCCTGCGAAATATTCCTTGAGTTGCCACTCTGCTTCAAGGAGGATGACATGACTGTTGTCCTCCATGAGGCCGGTGAGTGGAACACGCCGGGGACTATCGTTTTCCCATAGAACAGCGACCAGGGCGGTCACATTCGCGACAAGCTTCAGCTTTCCAACGGGTGATTGAAAAGGGGATCCACATTACCAAACGCGGCAATGCGAATCCTAACCCAGTCTACAACTCATATTCGGACGTCGTGGCAGAGGGCAATTACGCGTACGTTTCCTCGTGGCACAACACCGCCGGTATTTGGATTTTTGACGTTTCAAATCCAGATAGCCCGCAGTATGTAGCTCGATATGCGCCTTCAGGTACGTCGTTAAATATGCAAGCTGTGGAGGTCCTGAATGGGATCGGATACTTTGGAGATGATTCCGGCGGCGGCATTCACATCGTTAATTTGTCGAACCCCCGTGCCCCGAAACTGATTACCCGGATCACCTCCGCGCAAGGCGGTTACGACAGCGTCCACGATCTGACGCTGGATGGAAACGGACATATGTTCGTTCCCAACTATCGCTTTAATGACAACGTTCAAGTTTGGAATGTGTCCACGCCGTCGGCTCCGTTTCTGCAAATGACGCTGAGGGGCACCGACAAAAGTTCGGTGCATGACGTGACAGTGAAAAACAACCGCCTTTTCATGTCGGGATGGGGAGGCATCGAAGACATCTGGGACATCACAAATATTGATACTCAGACGCCTGTGCTTTTGGGGTCTTTCACATCTGGATACCACACCCAAGACGTATCGGTCACGAATGACGGAAAGTATATGGTCTCTCCCAGAGAGTTGCTCAACGGAGACGTCAGGATATTTAACATTTCGAATCCCACCAATGTGGTTCAAGTGGCTCTTCTGACTGAACCGAACCTGGGCATCGCGGCGACCAGCCCCTCGACGACGAAAATCATGGGGAATTTGCTGTTCGTTGCCTGGTATCAGGCGGGACTGGTGGTTTTCGACATCACGGATCCCACGCATCCGATAATGGTTGGAAGTTATGACACTTGGCCTGGAGCGAGCTACGGGGGCCATGGAGGAGGCGACGGCGATTGGGGTGTGTGGCCATTTCTTGGCACCGATCGAGTGTTAATCAGCGATCGCACTACCGGTCTCTATGTTCTGGACTGTAGCCACGTAAACTCGCAGGCGGCAGCTTACGCGTTGATCTTTAACCCCCCCACAGTAGTCGGTTCATTTTCCAGCACAGGGACAGTGCACTTGCTGGGCGTGTCGCCGGCGGGCGGCATCACGGTACAAGTATCCAGCGGTAACTCATCAGTTGATCCGGCTGCGGTCTTCATACCTGCGGGGGCGAACGCGGCGAGCTATTCCGAAGGTACCCACTCCGTCGCCAGCACAATCAACGCAACACTATCAACGAAGGTTGGAGCCTATTCGGCAACTGGTGGACTTACCTTATTGCCTCCGACTCCATTGAGCGTTTTTGTGTCACCCATCACAGTGCGAGGGGGATTTGCTACTACCGGCAGAGTTACATTGAATGCGCCGGCGGCAGTGAATACGTCCGTAGCACTCACGGTTGTCTCGGGGGGCGCCGCAATCGCCTCAATGCCAGCTTCGGTCGTCGTTCCGGCCGGATTTACTACCGCGACGTTCGCGATTCAAACAAAAGCTATTACGTCTACAACACAAGTGAAAATTTCTGCCGCAGCCAACGCTGCCACCAAGTACTACTCCTTTACGGTGCTCGCTAATACACCATCGGCTCTGACATTTTCGCCGACTACGGTCAGCGGGGGCGGAACTACTACAGGAACGTTACATTTCCCGCGCCAGTTAGCGGGAACACGACAGTTTCGCTCGCGGTACTGAGCGGTGCTACCGCCGTGAATAAGATTCCATCGGGTGTAACGGTGGCAGCGGGTTCCACGCATGCAGCCTTCTCGGTTGTGACGAAGGCCGTGAGCGCGTCTACGTTAGTGAAGGTCTCGGCGACGGCGAACGGGGCCGCCAAGTCGGGTACATTCACAGTCAAATAGAGACCGAACCAACCCATCCTCTACAAGTGAGGGAATGAACTTGTGCGAGTTTACGAGGCCTTTGTTCCGGTCCATAGGCCGGTTTTCATAAGTACGGGAGTGCCGTCTTGTTTGTGCTCGTCAAGAATTGTGGCTACCGAGCGTGCCAAACCGCGAAGGGTAGCGTGATCAGCACCAGTGAATGAAAATGGCTGCGGCGAGAATACCTCAAGGATTCCGATTACAGATTCCGCACTCCTAATTGGCACGGCGATTATGGACCGCATACCGAGTTCCCGGCAGATTTCGCGGTCCACTCGTCCATCAATCTCGGAGTCATCACAGTGAAGCAGCTTTCCGCTGAGCAGGCATTGACCGGAGAACCCTGAACCTGCCTTGAGGCGAGTCCCAAGATCTGGAGCACCGTCCCCCGCTCTCCCAGAGCATATTAGTGCCTCAGCCGAGTTTGCACCGGTCGTCGCCGACCTCAAAACCACGACGGCGCCGCCTGCCTTCGTGGAGGTTACAGCGCTTTCAGCGATGGCATTAAGGGCGCGCTCGAGGTCGGACCTGCGAGCAGACATTACAATTCGCGGCACCAAAGGGCGGTGCAGGTCTGTATTGCGCCGCCGCTGTTCAGCTAAGAACGTTGCAAGCAACGTAATGCCCGCCACGAACAAGATCGTGGCTACCCAGGCGGCAGCGGTTTCCAACATAGAAAAATCGCCTACGAAAATTGCTGTGGTCACCTATCCACGCCAGCAATCGTCTCTCCAACGCAAATATTGCTCTTCTCCAGCAAGAGTATGGTTAAAAATCATGGCGCGACAGCTTCTAGTGCAAGACTTTTCACTTTTGACCGCCGCGAGAGTGTAGAAACTGGGAATAGATGAGGTGTACACCTCCGCCTTCTTGCCTCGGAAGTCAAAAGACCCAGAAGGAGCTGCGGGGGATGCAGTCGCGATCTTATGGCGTCAGACTTCGAAGTCCGATGTTTGCTTACCTAAGAGAGTCATCCGCGTCTAAGGCAACGATTCGATCAGTGCGCAATCTTGCCTCAGCGTGCGCGACTGATCGGACACCAAGGGGGTTCTCCATGCACAGACTTCGTTTGTGTGCGTTTCTTTCAAGCCTTTTCCTTGTCGTTAGCGCCTGCCACGCCCAAACCGCCACCTCCGAAACTCTCATGCTGGATTTGCCCCGACAGAGTCAGCATGCTTCCGTGACACAGAGGATTGGTATCACCGACATCACCATCAACTATCATCGGCCACTGGCGAATGGCCGCCAGATTTGGGGCAAGATAGCTCCTTACGGGAAGGTCTGGAGAGCGGGAGCTAACGAAAATACCACGATTACATTCAGCGATCCGGTCACAATTCAGGGCAGGGCACTCGACAAGGGAACCTATGGACTACACATGATTCCGAGCCAAGGCCAATGGACTGTAGTCTTCTCCAAAAACGCCACTTCTTGGGGAAGCTTTACTTACAAGCCTGAGGAGGACGCCTTGCGCGTCGAGGTAAAACCACAGACAAGCGAGTTACATGACGCGCTGGCCTACGATTTCGACGAACTGAAGCCGGACTCGGCTGTGGTCACGATGCGTTGGGAGAAGATTGCTGTGCCGTTCAAAGTTGCCGTCAACGTCAACGACGTTGTGCTGGCTAGCCTTCCGAAGCAAATGCGCGGATACGCCCAATACTACTGGGAGGGCCCAGACGACGCGGCCGGCTATCTTCTGGCGAATAAGACTCATTTGGACGAGGCCCTGAAATATGAGGATCAATCTGTTCAAAATGAAGAGCGCTTTGACAATTTGCTGAACAAGTCGAGAATCCTCGATGCTTTGGGCCGCCAACAGGAAGCCACGCCTTTCCGCGACAAGGCATTGGGAATGGCAAACGCGTTGCAACTTTACGTATACGGCCGGCAACTGCAAGGCGAGAAAAAAGAGGATCAGGCTCTGGCTATGTACCGGTCTAACGCAAAGAAGTTTCCTGACGACTGGACTTCGCATTTGGGCATGGCCCGCGTTTACAGCGCCCAAAAAGATTTCGACAACGCGATAAAAGAATTGAACCTTTCGCTAAAGACGGCTCCAGAGTCCAATAAACCATCTCTCGAAAACTACGTACAGCGCCTGAAAGCAAAGGACGACATTAATCACTAGAAGTACGGGCTCTGGATTTTCTACGATTAAGAATGAATCTTGTTGGAATGACAAAGCTGTGTCTTGGCGGTGCTCTCCTCTGCCGCTATAGGCCATACTGCTTCGTCTTAATCAACCGATCTTGTATTTCCGGAGAAGGGTTATTTAGACATGAAACAGCATAGTAACCTGGAAATTACGTCGCGTTAATTACCCATAATTCAGCAACCTCTGTGACGCATGATTAGAGCCGCGAACCTATTTTTTGATTTAGCCCTGGTTTTCGCACTTTCTGGGATTCAAAACTCGCTCCCAAAAACCACTTGACAGCTTATTAACGCCGTCGTTATAACGTTTTCGTCACATTCTGGGTGGGAAGAATGCGGTGCCTTCCCGCTATAAAGGAGACTGTCATGTCAGACGAACAAGAGTGGCGAGTTCTGGCCGAAGAAGCCTCACACGAACAGGACTCCCAGAAATTAATGGAAATCGTGGATGCATTGAATCGGGCCCTGAAAAAGAAGGAAGAAAAGAACCAAGCAGGCGCGTGACCCCCTCTGTAAAGCGGTGCGTCGCAACTGGCTGCACTAAGAAGTTGAGTGCAGCCAGATTTGCGTCTACGCGTAGATACCCATAACGTAGGCCTTCCATAGAATATTCTGTCCGCTCAAGTTGCCGTCAATCAACTGAAGCCTTGGACATAATGCGGTGCTACTGTGGCCAAACAGGTAGACTTCGGAAGTCGAAAACAGAACTAGCAGGGGCGCGGTGAGTTTTTCCGGACGAGTTGCGCTAGTTACTGGCGCCGGTAGCCCTGTGGGCATCGGGTTCGCGTCCGCGCGTCTAATTGCGATGAAGGGCGCGCGACTTGTCATCACGTCAACCACTGAGCGCATTCACGAACGCGCTTTCGAACTCTCCGCCTCGGGGGCAGAGGTATTTGCGATGCCTGTGGATCTGTGCGATCACGCCCAATCCCACGCACTTATAAAGGAAGCTGTCGCCCGGTTCGGCCGACTGGACATTCTGGTTAATAATGCGGGAATGATTCAGACCGGTAGTCCAGCCGAAGCCGGCCATCCACTCGCTGAAATGTCCGAAAAGGAATGGGATTACAACATCCAGATTAACTTGAAGACTTGTTTCAATATCACCCACGCCGCACTCCCTGCGATGCTGAAGGAAAATTACGGACGAATCGTAAATGTATCGTCAACCACCGGCCCGGTAGTAAGCAATCCGCGCGAAACCGCTTATAGCGCGGCGAAGGCCGCGATGATGGGACTGACGCGTAGTCTTGCGCTCGAGGTCGCCAGGCGCGGGATAACAGTGAATGCTGTTGCTCCCGGCTGGATTGAAACAGCGTCCTCGACAGCAGCGGAGTTGGTCGGCGGGAAAAACACTCCGATCGGACGGGCCGGCTACCCTGATGAAATAGCGGCGGCGATAGCATTTCTTGCATCGGACGAAGCGTCCTACATCACCGGACAAATGTTAAT
>JALYIM010000080.1 GCA_030775785.1 Acidobacteriota bacterium | reverse complement strand
GCTTTAACTCTGACTTCTTCGTTCGCGCATCCTGGCTCCTAGAAACTAATCCTCGCGGCAGCTGCAACGACATTCTTAGGCGGTCCTCTTTGCGCGACATCTTTCCGCCATCGTCTTTATGGTCGTGATCATACCCCGCCAAGTGCAGCATGCCATGCAAAATCAGAACCTTAACTTCCTCGGCCATTGAGTGCCCCAGCAAGCGCGCGTTCTGGCGGGCAAGATCGGAGGAGATTGCCAGTTCCCCCGCCAGACTGCCTTTGCTACCCGGCTCATATGGAAAGGAAAGCACATCAGTAGCATGGTCTTTTTTCAGAAAGCGACGGTTGAGGGATTGCATTTCTGAACTAGACGTAATGAGGACGTCTACTTGTCCAGTGAGCTGCAGAATCCGCGCCACGCGGGCCACTAACCTCGCGAGACCAATTTCGGTAAGTCCTACAACTCGTCTTCGAAAGATCACCATTCGGTTGAGCGGGAGAGCAGACAAGGGCCGAGGCTGCACCCCTCGATGCGGCTCTATTCCTGGGCCTCTAATTCGCGATGAGAATCGTCAAGAGCTCCAAGCTGGGGAAGACTGGACTTGCTTTGCCCCTTGCCGTTGGTGGCTGGTCCCGGTTCGAGCAATGACAACTGCTCTTCGGAGGCGCGGTTCTTGTGCTCATCGTAGGCACGAATAATACGCTGCACCAGGTGGTGGCGCACGACGTCTCCGTCGTCGAAATAGGAAAATTTCAGGCCTTCGACGTTCTTGAGGATATCCACTGCTTCGATAAGACCGCTGCGGCGGGCGTTGGGAAGGTCAATTTGCGTAACGTCTCCGGTAATCACCGCTTTCGAATTGAAGCCCAGCCGGGTAACGAACATCTTCATCTGTTCCGAAGTGGTATTTTGCGCTTCGTCCAGGATTACGAATGAATCGTTTAAAGTGCGTCCACGCATGAATGCAATAGGAGCAATTTCAATGACATTTTTTTCAAGATAGCGATCAACTTTTTCAGGATCGAGCATGTCGTAAAGAGCGTCGTACAACGGCCGCAAGTACGGATCAATCTTCTCTTGCAAAGTGCCCGGCAAAAAGCCGAGCCGTTCCCCAGCCTCGACGGCGGGACGCGCAAGGATAATCCGGTTTACCCGCTTCGACATCAGGGCGGAGATCGCCATGGCGACTGCCAAATAGGTCTTACCGGTTCCAGCGGGACCGATCCCGAAGACCATGTCATGGTTTTCAATGGCTTCGAGATAGAGACGCTGATTGGCGCTTTTCGGCTGAACGGTACGCCTTCCCGTGGAGCGCTGTTTTCCAGCCTCAGCCAGACTGCGCAGCGAGACCTTCGCATCAGCAACCACTATCCGCAACATGCTATTCAAATCGCCGTTCTGGAAAGTGAATCCGGAGCGCTGTAAATGGCTGTAATCAGCAAAAATCTGCTCCGCTCGACTTACCCCAGCGGCATTTCCGTCTAATTCGATGGAATTTGATCGAAGCGCGATCGTGACATTCAGGCCATCTTCCAGCACATGCAGATTTTCATCGCGGATGCCAAACAAGGCCTCGATATTAGGGCTGAGTTCTATGCTCTTCTTCATTCAGTGAGGGCGCACTCCTCGGTACGCCTGACGCTCAAGAGGCGATTACTTGGATATCTGGGGGCTGGATACGCTTGGAAGGACGCGCTTTTCGGAACGACAACCGGGATCTGTCTGGAGGTACGACGAAGCGCAATGTTCGCTCGCCAACTGCAAGCCACTACCATTGAAATTAGGGTAACTCTAACGCGGGATGAGAGTCAATGCGAGTTGTTTCACCACCCTCCCGCTAGAGGTTTGACCACGCCTAACTGTCTCCAGTAAAATACTTTATTCGGACTTACCGAATATTCCTCAGAGAGACGCAGGTAAATTACAGCAGATGGCAAATCATTTTTCGGCGCTTAAACGCGCCCGTCAGACCGAAAAGCGCACTGTCCGCAACCGTAGCAATACTTCTCAATTACGGGGTGTCCTGCGCGAACTTCGCGAGGGCCTTACGAAGGGCGATAGGAAGTCGGCGGAGCAGGCTTTCCGGAAAGCGGTTTCTTCACTCGACAAAGCTATTCAGAAGGGCGTCATCCACAAGAACACAGCTTCGCGCTACAAGTCCCGCCTGAACGCCCGCCTGAACGCGCTTCAGTAGTTTTCGAGCAAATCTTTTGAGAGGGATGCAGAGCCTTATACGGGCAGTTCTTCCTGCATCCATTCCGTCTCCGGCTTCGGTTCGGCGGTTAAATCCAAAACTAGCTTTTCGAGAACAAATCGTTTACTCGGCGGATTCGATCGCAGAGCAAGATCGGTTTTCGCGATCAGGCGTATGGCCCTCGTCAACTCGCGCTTCGATTTGTAGCGTCGGGCCTGGCGGATAATGTCGTCTGCCGCAAAGGGTGGAACTCTGAACCCCTGCCAGAGCGCGGCCCATAACATTCGCTGGTCTCGAACATTCCGCTCTAGAATCACCAGCATTTGACGGAAAGTTTTAGCCAGCATGTATAGGTGTCCGATGGCGGCATCATCGCCTTCGCCGGTGCTGAGAATGGCGTCGAGCGTTAGCAGCGCGCGCACTTTGTCCTTGGAAGATATCGCGTCCGTCAGTTCGTAAAGCGAGCGCTGCTTCGCCGCCAGAACCATGGTCTCGACGTCTCCCAGCGTGATGCGCTTTTTTTCTCCCACGTAGAGCATGAGCTTTTCCAGTTCGTTGGAAATCATCATCATGTCGCCGCCGAGCGCATCCACCAATTCACGGGCTGCATCGGGCTCGATTTTCACTTTTTGTGTCCCGCAAAATTCTGTCAGCCAGCGCACGGCTTCGCCTTCCTCGACGCGCGCGAATTCGACAATGGCGCAATATTGCCCAAGAGTTTCGCGGATGCGCTCGTAGCGCTCTTTATCGGTCATGTCCATGCGGCGCGCATCAGCGGGAATGCTGATATGGTCGGCGATGAAGACCAGCATCGCGTCCGGATTAGGATTCTTACAGTAGTTTTCGATGGAAGAGAGCTTTTCGTCGTTGGAGCCGCGACCGAAAAGATTCTTCACTCCACGAACGAAGAACACCTGAAAAGGGGCCATCAGCGAGGGAGTCTGAGCGCGGTCGAGAACTTCCGTGAGATCAGTTTCGGCAAGATCGAATTCAAATAAGCTGAAATCGCGTAGATCGCTGGGAACAAGGTGTTGCAGGATGGCTTCGCGGCAGCGTTTGCGAAAGAAAACCTCGTCCCCAACAAAGACGTAGGCCGCGCGCATTTTGTGCGCTTCCACGTCCGATACAAACCTGTCGGTTTGCGCGAAAGCACGCATCAAAAGCCCTCCAAGATATTCGAGACTAGAGTTTGCGCAAACTGACGAGAAAGACGCTCGAAGGCGGGAGAGTCTTCTTCAAAGAAACTTGGGAGCTCACTTGAAACCTGATACTGCTCGCGAAATGTGTATGCCGGATTGTCGTATAGCGCCTTACCCGCCTTGTCGGTCAACGAAACCTTCATGCTTACCACCACGAGCACGCTGGCGGCACGCCCTGTGCGGGAGTCGTAGGTGAGCGGAGATGTGTAAGTGGAAACCACGGTGCCTCTCAGAGTCGCGTCCGCATCATCGCTGATCTGGTTAACGATGTGGTAGTGAGTTCTCGTTGTCAATTCCCGCACCACTGCCGTTGTGAGACGCTGCTCGACTTTATAACTCTGGGTCTCATTCACGAACGCGGGGACCGCGATCGTTCGCACTGCCGGCGGAAGTGCTGCCGTGTGCCCCGCAGTATGGTATCCGCAGCCGACGCTAGGAAGCAATACCATCAACGCCATAACAACTAGATATGGAAAGACCAGCGAGGCTGGCCGGCGCATCACTGGATTTTCCCTCGTGGACGGGAAGCCGACATACTTTCGGCACACTCAACGGCCGTACTCGCTGCGATGCGCAGATTGTCGGACGCAGCCCATAACCAGAAGCTGTTAGCGCTACCTGCATCCGGCAGAACAGACAAAGAGATACTCGCCTGCCCGGCGGCGCCTACATTACTGGGAGCATCCTCCGCGGGGAGACTCACAGTTACGTGATCTCCGGTCAGTGCTTGCGATAGCAAGCTGATGTCAGCAGTGCCGTTGATCTCAATGTGAACGGCAAAGGCGTATCCGTGAAAAATTGGGGCCTGCACCACGAGCAAGGAGATTTGTGGAGCGTTATTTCCAGCGATACGCTGATAATGTTTCAGCACACGCTCCTGAACGGCGATGAGCGGAGGCGCGGATTGCTCTCCATAGCGCGAAATCATGTTGAAGGCGACTTGAGTGTCGAAGATGTTTTTCGGCAAGGGTTGAAACGAGAGCAGGTTTACGGTCTGCTCGTGCAACTCGTCCATTCCCTTTTGGCCGCGTTCTGATGCGGGTTCAAAGATGGTCACCACGGCGCGCTTCACGCGAGCGAACTTTTGTGTTCGCAGAAGCAAAAGTGCCAGGACCACCGAGGCGGGATGGGCCACGACGACGGGCCCGGGCTGAAGTTCCAACGGCAGGCCTTGTTCCAGCTGGCGTTCTATCCACGGGGAGCGAACCGTGGCGTCGGGATCGTTTTCTAATGCATAAGTGAGATCTACGATGGCGCTCCCAGCTTTATGGGCCAGCCGCCAATTCTTATTAGTAGTCTCCTGATCGGAGGCAAAGAAAGTGAAATCAACTTTATTGAACTGTTCAGGACGTACACTCTGGATGAAAGTGACTTCGTCCTTCATGGCCTCTAATCGTCCCAATGAATCATCGTCGTCCAGTAGCTTGACGTCGGCAGTGGGGAAATTGCGGTCACTCAATACTTCTGCAACTTCTTTTCCTTTGAGCGTACTTGCCCCCACAATCGCCAAGCGATAGAGATTATTCGCGCCCGGGAGTTCGGAAGACACGACTGGGCTTTTTACATTCGAACTCATGAGATCTCTGATGCCTCTTTGTAGCTAGGCGGAGGCCGAGTACCTCTACGCCGGAAGGTCCATTGCAGACGCCAGAAAACGCCTGAGAACATATACGTAAGCGCCAGCAGGAACAGCACCCACTGCGAAAAAAACCAAACTCCGGTAAGCAATATCGCGAAAATAAGAATGAGCTGAAAGCGCTGCCGCGAACCGAAATCAATATCTTTAAAGCTATAAAAGCGCCAGGTGCTCACCATCAGGTAGCCGGCAGCCACTACGATGAGCATCCAGGTAATTGCACTTCCCCACCACACTAACGGATCACCACGTGAAAAATGCACGACCGCGGCGATCACACCGGCGGCCGCTGGAATCGGCATGCCAACAAAATACTTCTTGCCGGGACGGCCAGGATTCGACGGTTGCGGATTAGTTGAGATATTGAACCGCGCCAACCGGCTAGCGCCCGCGATCAAAAATAAGAAGCTGGCCATCGCGCCGAATTGCGCGATTTTTCCTGTCATCTCCACCGATGACAACATCCCAGCGGGCAGTTGCCGAAATCCCCACATCCAGGCCAGGACGGCCGGGGCCACTCCGAAGGTTATGACGTCAGCCAGAGAATCAAGTTCGCGGCCGAATTCGCTGCTGGTATGCGTCATGCGCGCAATTCTGCCGTCGAGACCATCGAACAACACGGCGAAGCCGATAGCTTTTGCGGCATTGTCAAAGTGCCACGGTTCACCCGAACTGCCGTGCGTCACCTGGAGAATGGCATAGTAGCCGGCGGCGAGGTTTGCAGTGGTGAAAAGCGAAGGCAGGATGTACATGCCTTTGCGGAGTCTTCGCGAAGGTTGGTCCTCTTTGCGGCGCCGCGGAACAATCTCATCTTCCGGATCCATTTAGTGCGCTCCTGTTTCAGTTCGTGCGGCACCCGACATTGCTAAATCTTCCGACGTTTCAAGCTGCGCAAGTACGCTCGATCCGCCCTTTACCCGGTCGCCGACCTTAATCCGCAAAATAGCCGAGGCCGGCAGAATGACGTCCACGCGAGAGCCGAATTTAATCAGGCCGATACGCTCACCACGCTGTACCCGATCTCCGAGGCTGCGAGTGAAGACGATACGGCGCGCAAGCAACCCGGCAATCTGTTTAAAGATTACAGTGTGCCCCTCGCCTTCAACGGTGACTTCGTTTTGCTCATTGTGCTCCGCGCAGGCTGGGTTCATGGCATTCATAAACTTTCCCTTGCGGTATCGCGCGCCAGTGATCACCCCGCCTATTGGAGACCTGTTCACATGAACATCGAAGACGTTGAGAAAAATACTTATATGCGTGTGTGGACGGCCCTCTCGAACCTCGGGACCAAGGGATGTAACTTTCCCATCCGCCGGCGAAACGATATATCCAGCTTCAGTGGGCACAGCCCGCTCCGGGTCCCGGAAAAACCACAAAAAGAAGATGGCAAGGAGGACTAGCGGTATGGCCCACAATGGAGCCGCGAGCCAAGCCACGACTGCCGCGGCAGCCAACAAAGCGAGCCCATAGTAATAACCGTCAGGAACCATAAATTCGATACTGTGGATTATAGAGCAGAGTGAAGATTTCTAAGCGGCGTTTACGGTTAAACGCATACAAAAAAAGGCGCTTGTGCGCGCCGTGCTCAAGATACAGAGTTCCCTTCGGGGTATGACCCTTAACTGATACCGAGAAACTTAGGCGACCTGACCGTGACTGATCGCCTGGCTATATTGACGCTCGATGCTTTGCATCTGGTCTTTTAGCCGCAGCTTTAGTTTTTTTAAACGTACTTCTTCTAGCTTTTCGTCGTCGGTTAGAAATCGCTTTTGAATGAGTGAATCGAGACGTTGTTCGTACTGGGTGTGTTCGTAGGCCAACTTGCGGAACTCCTCGTGACTTGCGATGAGCTGGTCTTTAGAAGCTAGCATTCAGCACAACCTCCTAGCTGAATTTCAGAATTCCAACCTATCACACGATAGGCGGAGGTTCAAACCCTATTTCCACAGATGAATTTCTCCGTAAAAAGCGGCAAGTTGCATCAGGATTAGTGCAATCTATTACACTACAAGCTGGTAAAGTATCGCTTCTTCGACCGGATCGTTGTAGTACCCTTTGCGCCGTCCGCTTTCCCGGAAGCCGTGCTTTTCGTAGAAAGCGCGCGCCTTCAAGTTCGATTCGCGAACCTCCAAAAAAATTAGCTTTGCATTCTCAGTGCGGGCGGTGTGAATCATTTCCGAGATCAGTTGGCGTCCGTAACCACCTCGCTGCAACTTAGTTGAAACTGCGATGTTCTCGATTTCCCATTCCCGATCCAATACCCGTACCACCAAAAACCCGACAACTTTCGCGTCCATCACAAGCCACGCAAGCCGGCGAGGAGAGTTCGAATTAAAAACCGCCCGATATTGGGTCTCGGTCCACTCGGCGGCGGTCCGAGTTTGGCGTGCGATGTCCATCATCGGCGAGATGTCATCGGATGAGGCTAGCCTGACACGGGGCAATCCTGACTCTGAGGTAGAAGGAAGGGGCTTCAAGGTTTCGCGCCGGAGAAAATCTGGGAATCAGAGCGACCGATATAGTTAGCTTCCAGCGCTTCGGGGCTGATGGTCGTGCCGGACAGCAATTTTCTCCATCCTATTCTCGCGACTGAAGCGATGGATGGGTTTTCGACTTCGCGAAACCTTAGGCCTTTTGCCCGAAGCGCGTCGGCGACGATTTTATCGGGAGTGACGATTGCTGATCTGTCCGAGTATCCCGATTGCATAAATGCTTCTCGCCGCATGAGGTTTTCGGAAATCATCATCGGGTCTTTTTCCGAGACGTCGTACTCGCCGACATAAATTTCTTCTCTCCCGGCATCCAGCACCGCACTGACATTCCCTGTGGCGGACGCCGAGGCCGCTACAACTTCGAGCAGCGAAACGGCTGCGATTGGCCTTTCCAAAACTTCCGCAAGACCCTTGATCGCCGCAAGACCCACTCTCAATCCTGTAAATGACCCGGGCCCCGACACTGCGACGAAGGCTCCTAGTTCCTGTTTAGCGAAGCCGTGCTTGGATAACATTGACGCCACTTGCGGCACCAACTGCGCCGAAAACATTCCTCCCGCGAGTGCGCCGGATTCGATTATTTCGCAGGATCGATTTTCATGGCCGCGGGCCAGCGCGATGCTTCCCTGTTTACCTGAGGTATCTACAACAAGCAGCAGCATTGCTAATCCCCCGCCTCTACCAGCTCGAGAAGCACACCCCCGGCGCTTGAAGGATGCACGAATACATAGCGATGTCCGCCGGCGCCGATTTTGATCTCGTTAGAAACCAGGCGGACCCCGTTTTGCTTCAGATTTTCTACTGTTGTCGCAAGATCGGGAACGCGAAGAGAAATGTGATGCAAACCTTCCCCTCGCCGGGCAATAAATTTGGCTATGGGAGACTGCTGGGAAGTTGGCTCCAGCAGCTCGATTCGGCTCTCACCGAGCGGGACCATCACCAGGCGCACCTGTTCCGCCTCGACCAGTTCTTCCTCAGAAACAGTCAGTCCCAACTTGTCGTAGATTTCTCTGGCGACCGCCAGCGATTTAACTGCGATCCCCAAATGGTCAATGGTCAGCATCAGTTTGCGCCCGCCTTGCGTGCGATTTCTTCCACCAGTGAATAAGGATCGCGCTTGTGTTCGGCAACTTCAGAGGCGAAACGCGTGAGGTCGTCGTCGCTCATTCGCGACCGCGCCTGTTCGAGAAGAGTGTCGCGCAACATGGAAATCAGGCGATCGCGCCAGTTCTCGACGCTACGTTTAAACATTAAATCTTCTTTTTGCAGTTGCGCGTCGTAGGCCGTGATGGCAGCGGCAAGGTCTTCAATCCCCTCACCCTTGGTCGCAACGGTTTTGACAATCGGCGGCGTCCATTTATCGCCGCGGATGTCCAAAGATTGCAGCGCGCGAATTTCGCGCTCCACCCGTTCCGTACCTTCACGATCACTTTTGTTAATCACGAAAATATCGGCAATTTCCATGATGCCAGCTTTAATAGTCTGGACATCGTCACCCATCCCCGGAACTAGTATCACCACGGTGATGTCTGCCAGCCGCACGATGTCAATTTCATCCTGCCCAACACCAACGGTCTCGATCAAAACCAAGTCGCGTCCGGACGCATCGAGCACCGTAGCCACATCCGCGGTGGCGCGAGCCAAGCCCCCCAGCGATCCGCGAGTCGCCATGCTGCGAATATATATTCCAGCGTCGGAAAAATGGTCCTGCATGCGGATGCGGTCGCCAAGAATTGCTCCGCCCGTGTATGGACTCGTAGGATCCACGGCGATGATCCCCACTTTGCGATCATGCTTGCGATAGTGGCGCGCAAGTTGGTCCACCAATGTGCTCTTGCCCGCTCCGGGAGCTCCGGTCAGTCCGATGATTCGCGCTTTCCCAGTGTGAGGAAAAAGTAGCTTCAGCAACTCCGACCATCCTGGAGCGCGATTTTCCACGATGCTGATGAATCGCGAGAGTGCGCGGATATCGCCGGAGCGCAACTGGTCAATCCAAGCTTGGATATTCGAGAGCTGGGCCGTTGTGGTCAAGCAGTCAGTGTAAAGGAGAGGTACTCGGGAGCGAAATGTTTCGCCGCGAGCCGTTTTTGCCTAACTGAAATCTGGCTGCCTCTCCGGTAAGCACATCAGTCCTTCAGCAATTGCCGTGCAATTACGAGCCGCTGAATTTCGCTGGTGCCTTCGCCGATGGTGCATAGTTTCACGTCGCGATAAAACTTTTCCGCGGGATAGTCTTTGATAAATCCGTAACCACCGTGGATCTGTACGCCTTCGTTCGCGCACCTTACAGCGACTTCACTGGCATAGAGTTTCGCCATGGAAGATTCCAGCGTCGTCTTCATGCCCGCATCCTTCATGGATGCCGCCCTTAACGTCAGCAGCTTTGCAGCTTCGATCTCCGTTGCCATGTCGGCGAGCTTCCACTGGATCGCCTGAAAATCGCTAATGGCTTTTCCGAATTGCTTGCGCTGCTTGGAGTAATTCAGTGCCGCGTCGTACGCGCCTTCAGCCATGCCGAGCGAAAGTGCGGCGATGGATATGCGCCCGCCATCCAGAACGCGCATGGCATCCACGAATCCCTGGCCTTCGGCGCCGACCAAGCTGTCCGAAGAAAGAACACAATCCTCGAAGATCAACTCAGCAGTGTCGCTGGCTCGCAACCCGAGTTTGTTTTCTTTTTTCCCGGGACGAAATCCGGCAGTTCCCTTCTCAACCACAAACGCAGACAATCCGTGGGTGTGAGCAGCGCGGTCGGTGACCGCGATCACGACCAGAACATCCGCGTAATGGCCGTTAGTAATGAACGTCTTGGTTCCATTCAACACCCAGTTGTTTCCTTTTCGGACAGCCGTCATACGCGCGCTGCCCGCGTCCGATCCCGAAGAAGGTTCGGTCAATCCCCACGCGCCGATGAATTCTCCGGTAGCGAGCCTGGAGACATATTTCTTTTTTTGCGCTTCGTTCCCCGCTAGATAGATGTGGTTCGAGCACAGCGACGTGTGTGCGGCAACGATGATTCCCACCGAGCCATCCACCCGCGAGAGCTCTTCGATGGCGGTCACGTATTCGACATAACCCATGCCTGCGCCGCCGTATTCCGTGGGGAAAACTACGCCGAGCAACCCGAGCTTGCCCAGCTCTTTCAGCGTGGAGAGGGGAAATTCACCCACCTCGTCCCATTTCATGACGTTGGGAGCAATCTCGCGCCTCGCGAAGTCGCTTACGCTTTTTTTGAGTTGCAGCTGCTCGTCGTTGAGTTGAAAATCCAAGAGGGCCTCCGCCGGTCGAATTGTCATTAAAGCATACGCAGGAAGAGGACAGAAATTTGCCGCACCGACCGTCCGGTCGAGGGAAATACTTACGAGACTGCTTCCGGCGTGGAGATAAAGCGTTGGAAGACGTCATTAGACAGGAGCCTGCCGCGCGCCGTTAAACAGATCAGATCTCCATTTCTCGTCAGAAGATTCTCTCTAATCAGTTCGGCAATCGCGAAATCAGCGTTGGCGGTCGCGACGTGATCTATTGTTAGTTGCTTCAACTTAATTCCGCGGTTTAGTCGCAATCCTAGAAAGATCTCTTCCTCCAAAGCGGACTGAAAATCAACCTTCACGCGGGTTGGCGCGTCTCCAGCCACATATCTCTCGAGTGAGTCTGAATTTGCAAAACGCACCGCCTCGCTTTCTTTGGAGGTAGACCGCAGCATCGAGTGCGCATCTACTCCAAAACCCATGTACGGTTGCCGCGTCCAATATTTGAGGTTGTGGCGCGACTGACGCCCTGCGCGAGCAAAGTTGGAGATTTCGTATTGCAGGATGCCAGCGGCACTCAGTTGTTCGCACGCGGATTCATAAAAATCCGCCGTCAGGTCTTCGTTGGGAACAAAATGGGCGTGGTACCTGGTCCCTCCCGCGATCAACTCGCTGCCTAATCGCGAATCTTCATCAATCTCAAGCATGTAGACGCTCGCATGCGGAACGCCGGTAGCGATTAACGCCTGGACAGAAGTCTGCCAGCTCTCGGTGGTCTGGTGCGGTAGCCCCGCGATAAGGTCAACATTGATGTCGGAGATGCCAGCCTGGCGCAGACGATTGATATCGTTGTCCACAATTTTTCGAGTGTGCAGGCGCCCAACGGAAGATGATTCCTTATCCACAAAAGACTGCACGCCCAAGCTAACTCGGTTAACTCCGGCGCGCTGAAAAAATTTCAGCACATCGTCGGTCAGCGTCCCAGGCGCGCATTCCACAGTAACTTCGGCCTCGTTCGCAATTTCGAAAATTTGCGAGATTGTGACAAATATTCTCTCTAACTGCGATATTTCCAATAGAGTAGGAGTTCCGCCGCCGAGGTAAATCGAATCCACAAAGCGTTCGAGGTGCCCGTTCATCTGTGAAGCAGTTTCGCTGGCGCGCGCGATATCTGAGCACAAGCCGTCCACGTAGCGTTTGAACACAGCGCGCGAAAACACATCGGAGGCGAAATTGCAGTAACTGCACTTGGTCTTACAGAACGGGACGGAAATATAGAGGCCAAGTGGCATGTTCGGTGACTATACTGATGCTGCTGAAGATCTCGGATAGACTCACGAAGGATTATCCCATTTTTAGAGGCCTCCCACTCGGCTCGCATTGCGATGGCAGGGCACATCAACCGATTATCTGGTTAGAATCAATTCAGGAAGGGCCATCAGAACTAATTTGCCTATGCTCCCTCGGGTCGTAATCACTGGAATGGGCGTTGTCAGCCCCAATGGAATCGGCAAGCAAGCCTTTTGCCGCGCTATTCTCGACGGCAAGTCCGGGATTAAGCGCATTTCTCGTTTCGATCCTTCCGACCTTCCGGTACATATTGCCGGCGAGATTCCGGATTTCGACGAGTCCGCATGGATTGACGCGCGTGAACGCAAGCACGTTTCGCGCGTGGTGCCACTCGCCGTGGCTGCATCCCACGAAGCGATTCAGGATGCCGGACTCAATCCCTCTGGCATGTCAATGGACGAGAAGCGGGAAATCGGCGTTATTCTCGGCACTGGCGGCGGAGCGCAGGAATTTTCCGAGGAGCAATATAAGCTCTGGCATTCCGGACACATCAAGCAGGTCAGCCTGTTCTGCATTCCAAGCGGCACCATGGGAACGATCCCAAGTGAAGTGAGCATGCGCTTTGGTTTTCGCGGCTACAGCCATGTTGTGACTGCGGGCTGTACGTCCTCGACGGATGCTATCGGATACGCCTATCAGCACATTCAAGCTGGCGTGCAACCGATGTTTCTGGTGGGCGGGGTGGATTCAGCAATCACGCCGGGCATCATCAAGGGCTATTCGCTTTTGCGCGCTCTTACTCAGTCGTGGAACCATGCTCCCGAGCGCGCTTCGCGCCCGTTCTCCGCGGACCGTGACGGATTTGTGATTGCCGAGGGCTCATGGATGTTCATTCTCGAAGATTATGTTCATGCGCGTGCGCGCGGCGCTCGCATTTACGCCGAAATTGCAGGATATGCCTCTACCTGCGAAGCATTTCACCGCGTGCGCATGAGCGACTCTCCAGAAGAGCCGGCCCGCGCCATCTCTCTGGCACTAGGAGAAGGCAACTTGACGGCCGAAGACATTCAATATGTGAATCTGCATGGCACATCCACCGAGATGAACGATCGGGTGGAGACACGTGCGCTGAAACTGGCGCTAGGGAAACACGCCGGCAAGATTCCCATGTCCGGATTGAAATCGCAAATTGGACATACGCAGGGAGCCTGCGGGTCGGCTAGTGTGGCGGCAACTTTAGTGGCCATGGAACACGGTAAGATTCCTCCCACAATAAATTTGGACGTGCGCGATCCTGAATGCGATTTGGATTACGTTCCCGACGTCGGACGCGAGAAGCAGATTGAGCACGCGATTTGTAACTGCGTGGGATTCGGTTCCAAGAACTCGGCGATTGTGCTGAAGAAGGTTTCGTAATTTGTTCATCTGCTGCGGCAACTCGCAGAGCAACGCAACGCCATCCACTTGAGGTAAGCTTTTAAGAGCGATGGCGTCCCACCACGAAGAAGAAGTCCTGGGCAAAGCGTACGACAGCCGGCTGATGAGGCGGCTGCTCAAATATCTCGCCCCCTACAAAATTCAGGTAGTGATCGCGCTGGTTTCCATTGTCCTTAAGGCCGCCGCGGATGTATCCGGCCCTTACCTGATCAAGATTGTCGTTGACCGTTATCTCGCGCCCGTGCCGGGACTGCATACATGGCTTAACTTTTTCCTGAGTAATGAACCACTTACTGGCATCGCGCAAATTGCGTCTATCTATGTTGGGCTGATGCTTTTCAGCTTTCTGCTCGAATACCTGCAAACTTATTTCATGCAGTGGACCGGGCAAAAGGCGATGTTCGACATGCGCAGCGAGATCTTCCGCCACATGCAGCGCATGCACATCGGTTTTTTCGATCGGAATCCTGTCGGCCGCCTGGTGACCCGGGTGACCACCGACGTTGACGCTGTAAACGAAATGTTTACTTCGGGCGTGGTATCAATTTTCGAAGACATTTTCGTGCTGGCCGGAATCATCGGAATCATGCTGCAAATGAACTGGAAGCTGGCGCTTATTACTTTTTCAGTCCTTCCGCTGATTCTGTGGGCCACGATGATTTTTCGCACTAAGGTCCGCGACTCGTACCGTCGCATACGGGTGGCGATCGCCCGCATCAACTCCTATTTACAAGAGCACGTCAGTGGAATGACGGTGCTGCAACTTTTTAATCGAGAGCAGCGTGCGTACGAAAAGTTTTCAGAAGTGAATGCCGTCCACATGGACGCCTTCAAAGACGCCATCATGGCCCACGCCGTCTATTACCCGGTCGTGGAAATTCTGTCGGCGGTAGCCATTGCCTGTGTGATCTGGTTTGGAGGGAATGATGTAATTCGTGGAGCGACCACGCTGGGCATTCTGGTTGCCTTCATGCAATATGCACAACGCTTCTTCCGTCCCATTCAGGACCTCAGCGAGAAATACAACATTCTGCAATCGGCGATGGCATCGAGCGAACGTATTTTCAAGCTGCTCGATACTGAGGGAGAAATCTCCAATCCCGCTAAGACTAAAAGGCCTGAGGGCGTTGGCCGCATCGAATTCGACCACGTGTGGTTCGCGTATCGAGATGTGCCGCAGGAGGGACAAAATGGCAATGCCCCTTCAAGCACTTCTTCCATGCTCGATCACGCCACGGCAAAACCGCACAAAGATTGGGTGCTTAATGACGTGAGCTTTGCAATTGAGCCAGGAGAGACCGTCGCCATCGTCGGACACACGGGCGCCGGCAAGACCACGATTATTTCTCTGCTGATGCGCTTTTATGACGTTCAGAAAGGCGCGATCAGAATTGATGGCGTGGATATCAGGGAAATGGATCTGGCCGATTTGCGGCGGCGCTTTGGAGTGGTACTGCAAGATCCGTTTCTCTTTACCGGAACGGTCGAGAGCAATATCCGTCTAGGATCGAAATGGATTACCGACGGTCAAATCCGGCAAGCAGCCGACGACGTGAATCTTTCGGATTTCATCCGCACCTTGCCGGGTGGATTTCAAGAAGAAGTGCGGGAGCGCGGTTCGACTCTCTCCACCGGACAGAAACAGCTTATTTCTTTTGCCCGGGCATTGGCGCACAATCCTAAAATTCTTGTGCTCGACGAAGCCACCTCGAGTGTTGACACCGAAACCGAATCGCGCGTGCGCGCTGCATTGGGCCGCATGGTGGAAGGCCGCACCTCCGTAATCATTGCTCATCGCCTGTCAACCATTCAGCGAGCTGACAAGATTATTGTCATGCACAAGGGCCACGTCCGCGAGATGGGCAGCCATCAGCAATTGCTCGCGCAGCGCGGCATCTACTGGAAGCTTTATCAGCTGCAATATAAAGACCAGGAAATTCCCGTCAGCAGCGCGAGTTAGACGCTCACAGTTCCTCTTATTTTTCCGTGCATTCAGTTCGCATTTACAATGCTCACTTGCGAATCCTGATTTCCGCAGGCGAGGCTTCCGGAGATACTTACGGCGCTCAGCTGATTGAAGCCTTGCGGCGTCTTCATCCTTCGGCGGAATTTTTCGGAGCAGGCGGCGATCGTATGCGGGCGGCCGGATGCGACACCGTGGTGGACGCTAAAGACCTCGCGGTCGTCGGAATTTCGGAAATTCTCAGCCATCTTCCCAGGATTTACTCACGGTTTCGAAAACTCATCAGAGAGTCAGACAGGCGGCGTCCGGTTGTAGCGGTAATCATTGACTCTCCCGCATTTAACTGGCGGGTGGCCCGCCAAATGCGCAAGCGCGGCGTCCCTGTGGTCTATTACGTTTGCCCACAATTCTGGGCGTGGCGGCAAGGACGCGTCCGCCTGTTGCGGAGGTACGTTAACAAGGCACTGGTGATCTTTCCCTTTGAAGAAAAGTTCTACCGTGATCGCGGTGTGGAGGCGACTTTCGTGGGGCATCCGCTTGCCGATCTTCCCCAACCCACGATTTCGCGAGAAGACTACGCCTCGCAAAATGATCTCGATCCCGCAAAGGACTGGATCACGCTGATGCCCGGAAGCCGCGTGAAAGAGGTCCGCATGAACCTTCCGGAAATGTTAGCTTCGTCCGCCACTTTAGGAACTCAATTTGAATTTCTGCTGCCGGTGGCGCCCACACTGGATCGAAGTTTCATTCAATCCTTGATTAAGGAACGCAAAATTCATCTTGTGACAGCAGCGCTTCCCGCCATGGCGCATTCGAGCGCGGGACTCGTCGCCAGCGGTACCGCTACAGTGGAAGCAGCATTGATGAATATGCCTTTCGTGATGGTGTATCGTGTCACTCCGCTAACTTATTTTCTAGGACGCTCCAAAGTGAAAGTTGCGCATTTTGCCATGGTCAATTTGATCGCAGGCAAGGAAGTTGTTCCCGAACTTGTGCAGGACGACTTCACCGAGCAAAATGTAGTCTCGAAATTATCCAAAATCCTTACTCGAGGCGCTGTCCGCGAAGCTATGCTGCAGGGTTTTGCGCAAGTTAAAGTATTACTTGAAGGCGGCCGAAAGGACGGACTGCACCCGGCCGATCGTGCCGCACAATATGTTAGCCATATCATTAGTGAAACCACCAGCGGGCAGAAAAGAGGCTAAGCCTTGTGCTGCCAGCATCTTTTAAGCCGAAAACTTCATCTATACCGTTCAGTAGGATTGGGATTTTCTAGGAGAATTCGTTGAAAGACCTTCAATCTTGGTGTCGTCGGGCGAGTCTTTTCAGATTCGCTCTCCTGCTTTCATTCGCGGGTATTTTTTTCGGTGCACTTCCTGCGTGGGCAGCCGAAAAGATGCGTCTTCGCGTTGACGACTACCAGATTGACGCGGAACTTTCTCCGCACACTCACCATTTGACGGCGCGTGCCAAAGTGAAATTTACGGCCCTTGATGACACGAATATTGCCTCATTTGAACTCCACAACGCACTGCGTGTCACTAAAGTGCTCGACGAGGCGGGCAAAACTCTTGCTGCAGAAAGATTCACGCAAGACTCCACCGTCCGCGTACAACTGCCTAAGGGCCTTGCCAAGAACGCGTCCACTACGCTCACGTTTGAGTACGAAGGAAATCTCGACTCGGCGGACGAGAGCCCAGTCCAGGGTCTGAAGCTGGCATCCATCGGCGACGAAACCAGCTACCTGCTCTATGCCGGACGCTGGTTTCCGGTCAATGGATATGGGCTCAACCGCTTTACCGCCACCATTAACGTGACCGTTCCGGTGCATATGATTGCAATCGGCAGTGGCAAGCAGACGCTATCCAATGCGTCCGCATTGAAAAAAGCCGGGGCGTCGGAGGGTCCAACGAAAACTTTCTCATTCGTTTGGGACAAACCAAGCTTTCCTGGGACGATTGTTGCGGGAACCTTCCAGGAGTTCAAGACCGACGAGGCGGGACTCGATCTCCACGTATTTTTCAAGCCGACGCATCAGAATCTGGGCGCGCTTTATGCCGAAACCGCTGTCAAGGAGTTCACTTACTTCATCACTACGTTTGGATCGGCTCCGTCTACTACTTTGAAGATTGTGGAACTGCCGGACGATACTGTCCCCGCGGCTTGGGCTCCGGAAATTGCGGCGCTGTCCGGCCGCGCCATCACTGAAAAAGTAAATTACCGATTGTTGGCCAACACGATTGCGCATCAATGGTGGGGAGCGTCAGTGAGTCCAGCTACTCGCGATGACTGGTGGCTAAGCGACGGTTTTGCCCGATATTCCGAAGCGCGCTACGTGGAGAGCGCAGCGGGAACTGCCGGTTTGGAAGAAGCAGTAAAAGACATGTCTGTGGGGGCACTGGCGTACGACACGGTCCCACTCTCCAGTGCGGGAAAACTTGATTTGTTCTCTCCGGAATTTCAGTCGCTAGTTACTGACAAAGGCGCAATGATTCTGCACATGCTGCGCTGGGTCGAAGGCGACCAGAAATTCGACGAAACCATGCGGACATTCGCTGCACAGTATGCGGGCAAATCCGCCACGCTGGATGAATTTCGCACGATTGCCGAAAAGAGTTATGGAGAGACACTTGCCTGGTTCTTTTCACAATGGTTAGACTCCACGGGCGCTCCGGAATTCAAAACCAAGTACACCGTTTATCGGCTCGGAAATAATAAAGGCTTCCGCGTTGTAGGACAGATTTCGCAAGACCTCGATCTTTTCCGCATGCCTGTCGAATTGAAGATTGATACCGATGGAAAAACTGAAGACCGGCGGATTGAAGTCGTGGGCACTGACTCGCCTTTTTCTGTGGAGACTTTCGGTAAGCCTCGGCGCATCGTGGTTGATCCTGACAATCGTGTGCTTAAGAATTCGACGGATGTAAAGATGCGCGCCACGATTCAGCGCGGCCAGCGCTTAGTGCAACAGGGAGACTTCGCCGGCGCTCTCGTGGAATTCAACAAAGCTCTGGAGGTCAGTAAGAACAGTTCCCTCGCGCATTATCGGGTTGCGGAAGTTTTCTTCATGCAGAAAAACTATCAGGCGTCTGCGAACGCCTATCGCGAGTCTTTGAACGGTGATGGAGACCCTCGTTGGACTGAGGTTTGGAGCCACATTCAGCTAGGGAAGATTTTCGATATTACCGGCCAACGCGAGCGCGCCACCAACGAATATCGCCAAGCGCTGCAAACCAACGACAACACGCAGGGCGCGTTGGATGAAGCGCGCAGATATCTTTCGAAGCCGTTCGATCAGAAGAAGAGCAACGGCTAGTAAGCCCAACGAAGCAGCGTTGCTCCAACCGTGAATCCGGCTCCCACTGAGGCCAGCAGCACAAGGTCGCCTTTCTTCAACTTGCCTTCCTCACGGGCGGTCTGCATTGCCAAAGGAATCGTTCCCGCCGTCGTATTTCCAAACTCGGCGATATTCACAATGACGCTTTCGGGCCGCATCGTCAGGCGATCGGCAGTGGCGGTGATGATTCGCTTGTTTGCCTGGTGTGGGATGAATACATCAATATCGCTGCCCTTCAATCCGTTGCGCTGCAGAATTTTTTCGCACACTTCCGCCATTTTGCGCACGGCGTATTTGAACACCGCACCTCCATCCTGGTGAACGTAGTGCATCTTCTTGTCCACCGTCTCGTGTGTGGCCGGATTCAGACTTCCGCCGCCGGGCATGTAGAGTGAGCAGGCTCCTGAACCGTCTACTTCATGAACGAAGTCAATGATGCCGTCCGATTCTTCGTCGGCGGCTTCGAGGACGACAGCGCCGCCGCCGTCCCCGAAAATCACACATGTGGCGCGATCGCTGTAATCAATGATCGAGGACATCACGTCGGCTCCGATCACAAGAACTTTCTTATGGGCGCCAGTAGCGATGAACTGAGCTCCAGCCTGCAATCCGTAAACAAACGCTGAGCAAGCAGCGGAGAGATCGAACCCCCAAGCGCCCTTTGCGCCTAATTTGTTTTGCACCAGGCAGGCAGTCGAGGGGAAAAGCATGTCGGGAGTGACCGTGGCCACGATAATGGCTTCAATATCAGTGGCGGGAATGCCGCGCTCAGCGAGAGCTTTTTTAGCCGCCTCGAAGGCGATGTCGCTCGTTGCTACTCCCTTGTCAACTACGTGGCGCTGGCGAATGCCCGTCCGATCCATGATCCAGCTATCGGAGGTTTCAACCATCTTCTCAAGATCGGCGTTGGTCAGCAGGCGAGGTGGGACGTAAGTTCCAAGGGCGCTGATTTTAGCGCGGCGGAGTTGAGTCACTCTTTGCAGTCTCCAGTTCTAATGGGAATTACAAGCGGCGCGAGGCATTTTTAGCCAGGCACCGGGAACCCACTGCACACACAAGAGCTCGTTACCGTTGCTTCCTTCCGGACCTGGCGGGGTTGGCGAGAATGCGTCGCGCGGGGCCGATACCTGACCTCGTAGATTCTAGCATTCCACCTGTTGATCCAAGGGCAATCAGGAACCGAGGTACTCTTCCCTTCCACGGCGAAAGGCGAAACAATTGCAGTGAGCCGGTTTTAACTAATCCAATTTTGGAAGATGCGTTCCTAGCCTAAATGTTTTCCGAACCCAACTCGGCGACCGTGCCGCTCTCCGTAGCAGTCCATCGTTACTTCGAGGTGTCTTTGTATCTGTTGGTATTTACCGCGTTCGGAACACTGGCTGCGACCGGCGGTCTCGACGTAGGCGCAATTCTACTGGTCGGCGCTGCCCTGCTTTTTCGCGGTTATTTAATCGCCCGCCGTCGCATATGGCTTGTTCCTGAACGCTGGACTGCCGTTCTGACCATCGGTTATGCGGCTTTCTATGTCGCGGATTACTTTTTCATATCCGGACTATTCCTCAATTCCACCGTCCATCTTGTTTTGTTCGCAATGGTGCTCCGGCTTTTTTCTGCGCAGCGAAGTCGGGACCACTATTTTCTCGCGGTGATTGCTTTCTTAATGGTGCTCGCGGCCGCGGTGCTTACCGTGGACAGCAGTTTCCTATTGGCTTTTTCCGCCTTCATGCTGATGGCGGTCGTGACCTTCATCCTCATGGAAATGGATGCCGCGGCCAGCAAGGCAACAATCCAGTCCAAGGAATCACGGGATGCTCGCGCTTATCGCCACATGGGAATGTCGTTGCTGGCTACAGTTCCAGTAATTGTTGTGTTCATCCTGGCAGGCGCCGCCGGAATCTTTTTTCTTCTCCCACGCGTTTCGGCTGGCTATTTGAGCGCCTACAAAGTGAACAGCGATTTTTCTACCGGCTTCTCGGATCGCGTCGAACTGGGCCGTATTGGACAGATTCAGCAATCCAGTTCGGTAATGATGCGCATACAGATTGATGGCGACGTAGGCGGTCAATACGATCTGAAATGGCGTGGGGTGGCGCTCAACATTTTTGACGGCAGGAGCTGGTCGAACGCACACGAGGAACGCCTGCTTCCGCGGTTATCAGGCGGGCGGTTCCTTCTTCCGCAAACGACTTATGCGCGCGGAACGAAAACTCGCTCTAGTGTTCTGCTTCATTACAGGGTCCTCATGGAACCGATCGGCAGCAATGTGTTTTTTCTGGCGAGCGTGCCGACTTCCGTGCAGGGAAACTATTCGATCGTCGGAAGCGACGCCGGAGGCGGAGTCTTTAATCTTGATCCACAGCATCCGATTGGCAGTTATGAGGCGACATCCAACATAATCCAGCC
>JALYIM010000079.1 GCA_030775785.1 Acidobacteriota bacterium | reverse complement strand
CGCCTGAAGGAAGCGGGAGTGACGGCAGGATTGCGTTCTAGCAATATCCGTGTAGTGGATGTCGCTCGGGTCCCGGTCCATCCGGTGAAGCCTGAAGTTGGACGTGACCTTGTTATGGGGCTGCTGCTCGCTCTGGCGGGCGGAATCGGCCTTGCATTTCTAATGGACTCGTTAGATTCGAGTGTCCGAAACCTTGAAGAAATGGCGGCTGTTTCGGCGCTTCCCGCTTTGGGAACCATTCCCCGATCGCTTGTCCCCACACGAAAAAGGGGGTTTCTTCCTTACTCGCCTGCGGGGGCAGGGCGTGAATCATCAGCATTAGTAACTTGTGCCAATCCCCATTCGCAAGCGGCCGAATCGTATCGCGCTCTTCGGACTTCCATATTGCTTTCATCGTCGTCGGCCCCACCCAAGGCCCTTCTCGTCACGAGTGCGATGCAAGGGGAAGGGAAGACCACGATTAGTGCCAATACAGCAATTGTGTTGGCGCAGAAAGGCAGTCGGGTTTTGCTGGTCGACGCTGATCTCAGACGGCCGGGGCTGGCGCAGATGCTTAATTTGCCCTCTTTGCCAGGTCTCAGCACAATTTTAAGCGGGGTTGATAAACAACCCCAGTTCCTTACACCCATCCCTGAAGTGCCTACTCTCACTTTGTTGCCTGCTGGTCCAATCCCGCCAAACCCCGCAGAACTGCTGGGGTCGGAGGGGATGAAGTTTTGGTTGGCACGTTGGAAAAGTGAGTTCGATCACATCGTGATCGATAGTCCACCGTGTTTGTCCGTTACTGATGCCGTCATCCTTTCGGTTGAAGCGGACAAGGTGATTCTTGTCGCTCGGTCGGGTATGGCTACTAGAGCAACTTTGCGAAGAGCAAGCGAACTGCTTCGCCATGTCAATGCTGATGTTATGGGAGTCGTACTGAATTGTCTCGACTCCAACAGCGCCGATTACTACACCTATTATTACGGATCAAAGTACGGCTACGGTCGAAATGAGGAGGAGGCCGAAAAGCTTCAAAAAGCTGCTTCTTAGCTTCCCCATCCATCGGAGTAGCTGATGACATCCGGATTTATTACCTCCCCCGAAAAAAAGTTTATTCGGCGTAGGAACTTAGAGACTTCGACGCAGCTATCCCTCACTTGTCTTGCAAGCTTGTGCATGCTGTTGATGGGTGCGGTCTTATCTTTTGGCGCCCAGGATATCTGGGCCCTCTCGGTCCTCGAGATAGGCTCGGTTCTGCTTCTCAGCGGGTGGCGAGCAGGTCAGATTCGTGAGTATAATCCGAGAGTGAAGTGGAATCCGCTTTACCCTCCAGTCTTGGGGTTTGCTTTTATCGTTTTATTACAGATCGCACTAAATCTAACTGTATACAGATACGAAACGATATTGATGGCGCTGCGATACACGGCCTTCGCCGCTTTGATCTTGCTTGTGGTGCAAATTACCGGTGATGATCGCTCCTCCAAAACGCTTCTGTTCGCGTTTGCAGGTTTTGGTCTCGTGATCTCGGCTTTTGCGATCTCCCAGGATTTAGGCGCGCACGGCAAACTCTATTGGTTTGTTACAACTCCTCGTGGCTCCTCTGTTTTCGGCCCTTATGTCAATCGTGACCATTATGCCGGATTGATGGAGATGTTAACGCCTCCTGCACTCGTATTGAGCCTAAGCAGATTGATACGTAAAGAACAAAAGATTTTGATTGGGTTCGGCGCGGTGCTGATGAGTGGAAGTATTGTTCTTTCCGGATCAAGAGCCGGAACATTCTCTTTGATCATCGAACTTGTGTTCTTGTTCTTTGTCGCTTCGCAGGCTCGGACTCAAAGCCGATCACGATACAGCTTGCTCGTACTTAGCTGCTGTGCGATGGGCTTCTTGGGCTGGTTCGGCTCCCAAGAATTATGGCACCGTTTCCGTGATTTTCGGGAGGTTATCCGACCCGCCATCTTGAGAGATTCGTTGCAAATGTTTCTCGTAAAGCCAATCTTCGGGTGGGGACTAGGCACGTTTTCCACGGCATATCCGACTTTTCGAAGTTTTTATACGGATTTGTTTGTAAATGCAGCGCACAATGATTATCTGCAAACGTTGGTTGAAACGGGCACCCTCGGATTCGCGTGTTTGGTTTGGTTTGTTGCAGTTCTATATCGGCAGGGATTCAAACAAATCAATCATTGGACCGATAACTGGAATAGCGCGCTGCGAGTAGCCACTCTAACGGGCTGCACAGGCCTTTTGGTGCATAGTGCGTTCGACTTCAATCTGCAAATTCCCGCAAACGCTGCGTTCTTTTACGTTTTCTGCACCATTTCGACAAATTTACCTACGACACTCCACGAGCGATTGATCGCCAGTACGCCTTCATAAGAGTTTCGATGCGAGAAAAAAATCTGTCTGTCGGGCAATCAAATCTCACTTTCACCGCAGCTTGAACAACCTATGTGTGGCGTAAACGGAATTTTTGCGTTCCATTCAGCTTCGAATCCGCCAGAAAAAGCTGAACTTCTTGCAACACGAGACGCCATGCGTGCACGCGGCCCCGATGGATCGGGTGTTTGGTGGAGCGGCGACCGTCGATGCGGCCTCGGACACCGAAGGCTGTCCATTATCGATCTTTCGGATCGTGGTTCCCAACCGATGGCCAGCGCAGATGGACGTTTAGTAGTCGTGTTCAACGGGGAAATTTATAATTATCCCGAGCTGCGTCTGAAACTTGAGGGTGAGGGCGTAAGTTTCCGAACAAACTCAGACACCGAAGTGCTTTTGCATGCGTACGCACGGTACGGCTCCGAGATGGTGCATTTACTTCGCGGGATGTATGCATTCGCCATATGGGACGCTGAACGCCACAGTTTATTCCTCGCGCGCGACCCCTATGGCATTAAGCCACTTTACACGGCGAACGATGGCTGGACGTTTCGCTTCGCGTCTCAAGTAAAAGCACTACTGGCCGGAGGACGTGTTTCACGCGATCCAGAGCCTGCCGGTGTTGTTGGCTTCCATCTTTTTGGGAGCGTCCCCGAGCCTTTTACGTTGTATCGCGAAATCCGCTCTTTGCCCGCCGGCCATACACAATGGGTCGACGCTGGAGGTCCGCGGGAACCTAAACCCTTCGTCAATCTCGCTGAAGTTCTCGCCGCCTCCGCTAAAACTCCAGCCCCGAAGAACGAACTGCCTGGACGCGTACGTGACGGCGTGGTGGATAGCGTTCGTGCGCATCTCCTAGCGGATGTTGAGGTCGGTGTCTTTTTGTCTGCGGGTGTCGATTCCGGCGCGGTGCTGGGCTTGATGAAAGACGCAGGACAAGGCGAGATCCGCGCCATCACGCTCGCCTTCGAGGAATTCCGGGGGACTTCAGAGGACGAGGCGCCGCTGGCAGCGCGCGTGTGCGAGCACTACGGAGCCCACCACATCGTGCGGCGATTTAGTCAGCACGAGTTTGTCGAGGATCTTCCTCTCATTCTTGATGCAATGGACCAGCCCTCGATCGATGGGGTGAATGCGTGGTTTGTCTCTAAAGCGGCCAAAGAATCTGGCCTTAAGGTCGCTATCTCGGGACTCGGTGGCGATGAGCTTCTTGGGGGATATCCCGGATTCCAGGACATACCGCGGTGGCGGCATCATTTCGGCCCGCTCGCTTCCGTGCCCTGGTTCGGCTTCTTTACTCGCAAACTCCTTGAAAGTATTGCCCCCGGGTTTTCGCAAGCCCGCCCTAAGGCTCTCGGCGTTCTCGAACTTGCCGGCAGCTGGGCGGGCGCTTATTTATTGCGTCGAGGTTTGTTCCTGCCACACGAGCTGCCGAAAATTATGGACACCGACCTAGCGAAAGAAGGCATGAGGCGCCTAAAGCCCTTTCGCCGTCTTTCCGAAAGCTTGAGTCCCGATCCTGGTTCCGATGTGGCGCGAGTCTGCCTACTCGAATCTGAACACTACATGCGGAATCAGCTTCTGCGCGATACCGACTGGGCTGGAATGGCGCATAGCCTTGAGATCCGCGTTCCACTGGTTGACTTCACATTGTTTACCTCGCTGGCACCGTCGATCCACGGACTTGTGCCCGCAGCTGGTAAAGCGGCGCTCGCCGAGGCGCCGCAGCGTGCTTTGCCCAAAGAGATCATAAGTCGAGCCAAGACTGGATTCGCTGTACCGACGAGCTCGTGGATGAATTCGGTAGCCAACGAAGCAAACGAGGCAACGACCCCGGCGTTTGACAACAAGGGTCTCGTATCCCGCCGTTGGTCGAATCTAGTTTTGAATCGCTGCGCCGCGTAAAAGGATGAAGTCGCTGAATGCTCGCCCTTGTGACCTTTGGGGGCGGTGGCTATAGAACGATACACCTGAGATTTCCCTTCAACCGCTGGCCGAATCGGGAAAGCTTCTAGCGGTTACTGTCGTGCCGAGGCAAGCGACTGAAACATCGAACTCTCCGAAGGTGAGCCGAGCCGAGACAAGCCCGTATCCCATAATGAGTTTAATTTCGAAAGATAAAGTTGCTGGAAGACAGAATCATGTCCTCGTGCTAGAAGCGGGTCGCGCTGAGCGGCACTACTGGCGAGATCTCTGGTCTTATCGTGAGCTATTCGCAATCCTTGCTTGGCGAGATTTAGCTGTGCGTTATAAGCAAACAGCTATCGGTGTTGCGTGGGCTGTGATCCGACCGATCTTGACCATGATAATTTTTACGATACTGTTCAATAGGGTCGCTAAGCTACCCAGCGACGGCCACGTTCCTTATTCCGTCATGGTGTTTGCTGGCATGCTAATGTGGTCTCTTTTCTCGACAGTGTTAAGCGAGGCTTCTGCGAGCCTAGTAACGAATTCTAACCTGATCGGCAAGGTCTATTTTCCAAGGCTCATCGTGCCTTCAGCCACGGTTTTGGTTGCCTTGGTCGACTTTTTGATTACCTTTATAATGTTGCTCGCAATGATGGGTTGGTATCGTCTGATGCCGGATTGGCGGATAATTTTTCTGCCAGGATTTGTTGTCTTAGCGATCCTTGCTAGTCTTGGACCATCTCTGTACATTACCGCCCTTAATGTGAAGTATCGTGACTTCAGATATATTATCCCGTTTATCTTGCAATTCGGTCTGTACGTTTCGCCAGTTGGATTCTCCAGCTCCGTAGTTCCGGCTAAATGGCGACTATTATACAGCCTAAATCCGACGGTAGGCGTGATCGATGGTTTTCGGTGGTGCTTGTTGCGGGGGGAGAGCAAGTTCTATCTGACTGGGTTCTTTCTGAGTACCGTATCCATGGCTTTTTTTCTGACGCTTGGTACTTGGTACTTTCGCAAAATTGAGCGCACTTTTGCGGACTTGTTGTGAGGAGTGATGTCGTTATCCGTGCCGAGCGCCTCGGTAAGAAATATTTCATCTCCCACGAGGCCGACCGTGAACGCTATACAGCTCTACGTGATGTGGTCCCGCGCAATGTAAAGAGGCTTTTCCGCTCTGCCTTCAACTTTTCGAAACGGAAAATCACTTCGGGCTACCAACAAGAAGAGTTTTGGGCACTCAAAGATATTAACTTCGAAATTCAGCGCGGCGATATCGTCGGTATTATTGGCCGCAACGGAGCGGGCAAAAGCACTCTCCTGAAAATTCTCTCCCGCATCACCGAACCCAGCGAAGGCCGTGTAGAGATCGAGGGAAGAGTCGCGAGCCTGTTGGAAGTGGGAACCGGCTTCCATCTTGAACTAACAGGGCGGGAGAACATCTACCTTAATGGTGCGATTCTCGGGATGAGCCGTGCCGAAATAAAACGAAGATTCGATGAGATCGTAGCATTCGCTGATATCGAAAAGTTTCTCGATACCCCTGTTAAGCGCTACTCAAGTGGGATGTACATGCGATTGGCATTCGCTGTTGCCGCTCACTTAGAACCCGAGATTCTCATCGTAGATGAAGTTTTGGCTGTAGGAGACGCGGCTTTTCAGAAAAAATGCATTGGGCGAATGGGAGAAGTTGCAAAAAGAGGCCGAACAGTGCTCTTTGTGAGCCATGATATGCGCAGAGTGACAGCTCTCTGCCATCGTGGGATTCTTTTAAACTCTGGCAGAGTCGAGGCTATGGGAACAATGGCAGCCGTTGTTGGTAAGTATTTGGAGGACCGGGGGAACACTGAGGGTTTTGCGGACCTTGGCGGCCGGGGCGATCGATCCGGCACTGGCGAAGCTGTGCTGCAGAGTATCGAGCTTTTATCGGAAGGTGGCCGAACGGCGACTGTAGGTTTCGGAGATGCAGTCACGCACAAGATAGAAGTGAGGGTATACAAGGATATTGGCCCGTCCTTGCTTGCTATCATTATTACGTCAGACGACGGAGTTGCTGTTCATGAGCTACTCAATTTGAACGAGGGCTACACCTGGATTCCGGGGCCTGGCAATTATGAGTTTAACGTGACTATTCCTAAGCTCTGTTTATATCCAGGAGGCTATTCAATCGATCTATGGCTTGGAGACGCAACTTCTCGGCGGCTTGATTACGTTACAGAAGCGATGAAATTCCATGTTATTCAGACTCCGAAATGTCAGCTATCGCGGCCTTTGGAGCGTGTTAACGGCCTAGTTTTCCAGTGCTCAAAATGGGAGTGTGACAGGGTAAGTGAATGAACCAGACGAAAAATCATATTGAATAGCTTAAGGGGACCATCTGAGGTTACCTGTCACAATTAGCGTGCCCCAAAGCAGGCTTCGAAATCTAAACCCCCCGCGTCCAATTCATTCCTCCTCCAGACAGCCTGTACTGGACGGCTTGAGAGGGATTGCCATTCTCATGGTGCTGTCTTGGGACCTTGCAGCCGAATTGCATCCGAGACCAGGCACTGGCCTCTCGTATTTGCAGGCGGCAACTCGTCTTAACTGGAGTGGTGTTACTCTGTTTTTTGTTCTCTCAGGATTTCTTATTGGAGGGATACTGATCGACAATCGCGAGGCAGCGAACTATTTTCGAGTCTTCTACATTCGTCGTGTTTGCCGTATCTTCCCCCTATATTACCTCTGGTTGATTAGTTTTCTGGTCGGGCGCCTATATTTTCAGGGGTCGGGACCTGGCCAGAGATGGTTGTTTCAGAATCAAGGTGTAGCGGGGCTTGGCATCGGCTCACCAAACAGCATCCCGCTTTGGTCGTACGCTTTATATTGGCAGAATTGGTGGATGGCTAAAAGTAATAGTTGGGGTCCGGGATGGCTAGGAATTAGTTGGTCGTTGGCTATTGAGGAACAGTTTTATCTTGTATTACCTATCGTCATCCTGTATCTGAAGCCAAAATGGATAGGGGTAGCTTCCTTGTCATGCCTTATAGCGGCCCCTTTAGCGCGACTAGCTACCCCCGGCCTGGGTTCTTATTGTTTGTTGACCAGCCAACTTGACGCGCTTATGGCAGGTGTTTTCATCGCATGGCTACTGCGACTCGAAAAGGCTGTATTTTTCTGTCACCGTTATCTCACTTCGGTTTCGACGACTGTTTTTATCGCGGGTCTTTTCTGTTTGGCCCTGATCGCGAGGCACCCTGACTCTTATGGTGTTTTAGGTCCATCATTTCTAATGTTATTTTATGGATCAATCCTTATTCTGAGTCTTCTGTCACCGTCGCAATGGTTGGGGCGTAGTTTAAAAAACAGTTGGCTGGGTTCGATTGGGCGTATTTCCTACGGGATTTATCTAATGCACATGTTTTTCATTGGGCTAGCCCATGCTGTGTTTTTTGGTCAAGCACCCCGGATAACCAATGCTTCGCAGGCTGCTGTCTCTGTCGGAGCTCTGATAGCGTCAATTGCCTTCGCATATCTTTCCTATGTGTTTTTCGAGCAGAAAGTGACAGCCATCGGACAGCATTACAAATATGAGATTGCGCTATGAACTTTAAAGCGCCTGATATAGAAAATTGGTGGGCCGACTATTCCGAACATTATGACGGTCGTACGTGGAAGGATTATCGTCGCATTCTCGCGGAATTTGTACTCTATGCTGAAGAATATCCCTTGTTGGATGTGGGTTGCGGCTACGGATTTTTGTTGGAATGTGCACGTCGCTTTGGAATCCCCGCCACTGGCTTAGAAGGAAGTGTGAGTGCCATTGAACGGTGCAAGAAAGTGCATCCCCTCATTGACGTTCTCCCTTGGCGTGGTGGCGAGGCTCTCCCATTCGAAGCGAACCAGATTGGTGGCGCAGTATTGAATGAATTTATCGACCATATCTCTGTTGAACAGAATGGGTTTCTATTCAGTGAACTCCGAAGGGTTCTGAAGCCTAAGGGGTTGCTTTTAGTTAAGTCTCCTTCGAAATATAACCAGTTGGACCAGGACACGGGGCACATAACTTTCTTTTCTGCGGAAGAATTTAAAGAGTTTGTCGAGTCATTTGGTTTCGAAGTACTTGAACAGCCCTATGTGTATCGTCCCATCTTTGGGAGTTCAGGAACCTCTCTGTTAGCAACGAGACTGATAACAAAAGCGTACAAACCCGACAAATGGGCCTTGCGAATTGACTTAATTGCCCGCAAGGGAGGTTAAAACTTAGCATGCCAGTTACTCCGACAGACGAAGCCCGCCGTTTAGAACAATTCTGGAATTCTCGGTATCTTGAGTTTTCATTACGCGAATCCGGAATCAAGACTTTAACTCCGGCATACAGCGAGCTTTTGTATCGTTGTAAAAAGGCAGCGTATATGAAAGCACTAGCGATGGGTGCGATCTCCACAAAACAAGCGATCAGCATTCTGGACGGAGGTTGCGGCCAAGGATTTTTCGCAGCTGTAGCTCAAGAGATTTTTTCATCGCCAAAGTATACGGGTATTGATATTTCGGAAAAAGCAATTTCCTTCCTCAAAACCAAGTTTCCTCAATTTCGGTGGGTTTGTGCTGATTTGTGCGATAAGGGTCTCAAGTTACCACCCATGTTCAACATTGTTCAATCAATCGAAGTACTGCACCTTGTTCTTGACGACATAAATCACTCTCAAGCGCTTTGTAATTTGGCATGTTCTGTTGCGCCAGGGGGAATTTTGGTCACTACCGACACCCTTCCTCAGCAGCACCATCACGCGAATGAATATATAGTTTTCCGTCCGGGCCAATACTATTGGAACCTTCTTGCGGATTTGAAAATGAAGGTATTGGGAGTGTTTCCGATGTACTATTGGATCCCCGATATGGGGCTCGCCTCGCATCGATTAAGCGGCTGCTTTCGCAGAATTCCGCCAGCGTGGGTTTACTATTCCGACCGCCTATTTCTCAAACTGCGAATTCCGCAATTTCGGCAAACGCATGACTCAAGGATGAAGATGATTGTTTGCCAAAAAGCGTCCTAGCTATGAGCGTCGAACTGACTGTGGGTATCGTAGGCTTTGGTGGGGCTGGTATAGCTCAACTCGGGCATTTTAACAACATTCGGAATTCTCGTGTCGTCGCAATTTTCGACCCACATAAGAGCGCCATCAAACGCGCAGGTTCTGTGGCTCCACGAGTTCTCGCTACTGATAACTTCGATGAATTCATGGCGTCGGGGATTAATACCATTGCGGTTTGCTCGCCTGACAGGACGCACGCTGAGTACGTGGTAGCGGCCTTGCAAGCAGGAAAGCATGTTGTGTGCGAGAAGCCTCTGACTGACTCCTTGGATGGTTGTTCCCGTATGTTGAAAGCTGAGGCCAGAGCCAAAAGTGTTGTTGCCGCCGTTCAGCATCAGATGCGATTCCTGCCGGTACATGTCGAAATGAGACGATTAATCAGATCGGGAAAGCTGGGGAAAATAAGTTATATAGAAGGGTATTACGTGCATAACCTCACAAGTCGGGCCTATTTATACGATAACTGGCGCTTCACCGACAATGCAACACCATTGGTGTATTCAGGCTGTCACTTTGTGGATCTGCTCAGATGGCTGCTACAGGACGAAGTAGAAGAGGTAACCGGGATGTCAAACAACATTGCCTTTCCGGAATATCCTGAATCGGACCTCAATGTGTTGTTGTTCCGGTTCAGATCCGGAGTGATTGGCAAGGTCGTTGTGGCTTTCGGAGCGGCAAGGCCACAGGACCACTCCGTCCGGGTTTATGGAAGTGAAATGAGCATCGAGAACAATCTTCTTTTCTCGAAGAATGGCAACTTTGAAGTATTCGCAAGACCCCATTTAACGACTCACCCATCCGATCGTAAAGAACGCCATTACAAGGCAAGCCTGAATCGTTACCTGACCTATGGGAGTGCTTGGCTTTTTGAAGTACTCATGCGCGGAAGATTCTACGATAGCGAGTACGGTATATCTTGTTACCCGATCCGATTATATCCGCACAGACTGGCCGTACGTGCCTCTTTACAGAATTTTGCGAACAGTATTCAAAAAAATGAACCGTTGGAATGCACTTTGAAAGATTCTGCGAGAACAGTAGCGACTTGTTTGGCGGGTGTGGAAGCTTATCGCACAGGAAAGACAGTGCAGGTGTCGGATTTTTGGTTACCCGATCTAAATTGACTTTCTCGTATGAGAAATAACTACCTCGTATTCGGCCAGCCATTGATTGAAGAGGCTGAAATAGAAGAGGTCGTTCGAAGCCTGAGAGCGGCTTGGTTAGGTACAGGGCCAAAGGTCGCAGAATTTGAGAAGTTGGTAGCTGGATACAAAGGTGTCAAGTACGCTGTCGCGGTAAATTCCTGTACTGCGGGCCTCCATCTAAGTTGCCTAGCAATTGGTTTGCAGCCGGGGGACGAGGTTATTGTTCCTGCGATGACCTTCTGCGCCACAATTAATGCGGTAATTCACGCGGGGGCAACGCCCGTATTGGTGGACGTCGAACCTAACACGTTTAACATTGATCCCCGAGAGGTACAACGCAGGATTTCTGGGCGAACAAAGGCGATTATGCCGGTACATTTCGCAGGTCGTCCGTGCAATATGAATGCAATAACCACCCTAGCACGTGATCATAACTTAAAAATAGTGGAAGACTGTGCGCATGCGATCGAAACAGAGTATCGGGGCCAGAAGGCTGGAGTCATTGGGGATTGTGGCGTCCTAAGTTTCTATTCGACAAAAAACATTGTCACGGGTGAAGGCGGCATGATCCTCACTGATAGTCCGGAAGTAGCCGCCCGACTTAAAGTGCTCGCACTGCACGGGATGTCCCAAGACGCATGGAGACGGTTTTCCGATAATGGCTATAAACATTACGAAGTCATCGAAATTGGATTCAAGTACAACATGATGGATCTGCAGGCGGCCATCGGAATTCATCAAATAAAACGTGTAGAAAAATACTGGCAGAGGCGGCGAGAGATTTGGACTCGCTATAACCAAGCGCTTGCGGGCCTGCCGATAAAGCTTCCGATGGAACTTAATGACGACTCGCGCCACGCGCTCCATCTTTATTCCGTCTTGATCGACTCGCAAAACTCCCCCGTCACACGAGATCAGTTCATCGAGGCGCTTCACCGACGAAAGATTGGAACTGGCGTACATTATCGCGCGATTCCAGTGCACCCAGTGTATCAAAATCTCTTTGGCTGGAAACCCGAAGATTATCCGATTGCCCACGCCATTGGCTGTTCTACCGTCTCGTTGCCTATTTCTGCAAAGCTAACGGATGAAGATGTAGAAGATGTGATCACAGCTGTACATGAAGTATTAGGTAGCGCTTAGGCGTATGACGGACACCATACGAGTCTTACACTCCGTGGATACGTATCTAGCAATATCCGAGAACTGGATTTATCCGCAGATTGCTCATACTCCCGATGTCGACAGCCGTGTGATATGTGGCTCGGCTACAAACCTCCGAACCTTTCCGATTGAAAGCCGACGACTCATGGTGAATCCTCCCGCTTGGGAGTCCGCATTTGGAATGCCTCGAGTGCTGAACGCGTTGGGTAGACGTTTAGGTTTAGGAGGACAGATGTCGCGACTTAAAATAAGATTGTGGCGTCCCCAGATACTTCACGCCCATTTTGGGACACGGGGAAGCGAATGTTTGACTTTGAAAAAAATGCTGCGGATCCCCTTATTAACCTCTTTTTACGGATATGACGCTTGGAGGCTGCCGGAAATTGACCGCGCATGGCGAAAAAAATATGAGAAATTATTTGCCGCGGGTGACGCGTTTCTTGTGGAAGGACCGGCAATGCGCGAGCGGCTTGTACAATTGGGTTGCCCTGTTCAAAAAATCTTGATTCACAGAATCGGCGTTGATCTGTCAACGATTCCGATGCACCCGTACACACATAAACGGGCTTCTTCTCCAATTCGTGTCGTCATGGTTGGTCGGTTCGTCGAAAAAAAAGGCTTTACAGACGGCCTACGCGCATGCCTTCAGGCGCGATTACGTGGTGCAGACATAAAAATAACAATAGTAGGTAGCGGTGTAACTGGCGATCACGCGAGTTGCGTGATTGAGAACGAGTTACTGACGCTAGCTGCGGAGCCTAGATTGTCGGGGCGTGTTGAGTTTACCGGATTTGTGCCCCTGGATAAGGCCACTCAGATCATCGATTCGCATGACGTCTTCTTATGCCCTAGTAGGCATGCCAAGGACGGAGATGCAGAAGGGGGTTCGCCGGTTGTTCTCACAGAAGCCATGGCACTAGGGCTCATTTGTGTGGGCACGCGTCATTGCGACATTCCAGAAGTCATTATCGACGGAGAGACCGGCTATCTTTGTTCCGAGGGAGATGTTAGTGGCATGGCGAACGTCCTTTGCCACCTAGCTACCGATTTTGCAGACGCAGCGGAAATGGGCGCGAACGGTCGAAAGCATATTGAAACCCATTTCTCCCTGAAAGCACAGTTGCCAAAGCTTAATCAGATTTATCGTTCTCTCGTCGCAATGACGTGAAGTTTTGGTGTGACTTCCGCGGGTCACTTATAGGGATTCAAAATTGTTGGGAAAAGTTAAAGACTCACTTCGGCTCGCGACCAAGATCGTCGGATATTCTGGGCGTCGAAGGTTTTGTCCTATTTGTGGACGTCACTCCCGCAAATTTGCTGAGTTCGGGCAAGTGCCAAGGTTAGATGCTCGATGCGTTTGGTGCGGTGCTTTAGAGCGGCATCGGCTCTTGTGGTTGTTCTGTGAGCGACGGACCGACTTCTTCATCAACGAGACCTTCCGAAAGATGCTCCACGTTGCCCCAGAGAATTGCTTCGAATCGCGCTTCCGCAAAATCATTGGGAATGGGTATTTAAGTGCAGATTTCTTGGAAAACAACGTTGATGTAAAAATGGACATTTCGCAAATCGGCTATCCCGATAACACTTTCGACATAATCTACTGCAGTCACGTTCTAGAGCACGTCCCTGACGATCGCAAAGCTATGGCGGAACTCCGCAGAGTTTTGAAACCGGACGGCTGGGCCATTATTTTAGTTCCAATTACTGGTGAATGTACCGACGAAGACCCGCGATGCGTGCATCCAGAAGAGCGATTGCGGAGATTTGGACAAGAAGATCATGTTCGCTGTTACGGATTAGATTATATTGATCGCTTACGTTCTGCAGGTTTCTCGGTAACATGTATTGTGCCTAGAGATTTTTTATCTCCTGGTGAAATTCAGCGGATGGGAATAACTGAGGCCGCAGGGGAGATTTATTATTGTCGCTGACTTGAGCTGGGATACTTTACCGCTATCTGCGGGTCTCTGATCAAAATTTCCCAACAGGCTGCGTCGTGCGTAACTTATGAATGTACTCACATGTAAAGCCTTGAATCGTCTTGGATTCATCCACTATTTTAATGTGACCTCTCGTTTAGGGGGGATTCGAGTGCCAGTTCTTGGGGGAGTTGGAATCGAACATTTAGTAGGTGAACATGAACCGTGGCTGTTGCCGTTAATTCGATCACTCCTGGGGCATAGATCAGGAGCTTTCCTTGACGTCGGAGTGAACATCGGCCAGACCCTAATCAAGGTTACCAGCTGTGATCCGGAAAGAGAGTATTACGGCTTTGAACCAAATCCATCCTGTTACGCATATGTGAGCAAGCTCAAAGAAGTTAATAAGTTAAATCACGTCCGTTTGATGCCAATCGGATTGTCAGACGAAACTCAAATGGGCCGACTGTACCATGACAATCCATTAGATTCAGGTGCGACTACAGTCGAAGGTTTTCGCGGCCCTGAAACGTACTCAAATTCTCAACCTGTCCCTCTTTTCAGGGGTGACGATATTCTGCCAGCCGCACTTGACGTCGCGGTTGTTAAGATAGACGTAGAGGGAGGGGAACTCGAGGTCCTTCGAGGACTTATGATCACCATTCGACGGTGTCGTCCGTATGTGGTCTGTGAGATCTTGCCAATCTACGAAGAGTTAACAGAAGTAGGCCGAATGCGCAGAAGGCGAATGAATGATCTACTTAGTTTGTTCAGTTTATGGGACTACAAGATCGCAAGGTTGTTGCATGACGGGCAGATAGAGCCTGTTGACGTCATCAATACTCATGAAGAACTAAATTTAAGCGACTACCTATTCTATCCTGCGGAAGAAACTGGGAAGACGCTCTCTCTGCTCGTGCATAACGGTTCTCCCAGCTAACTGTCCCGTTCACCCGAATCGTGAATCATCCATGCCTCTCTCTATAGCGGCCAAATGGATCGTACATTGCCTGGTCAGGTTCCTAAGTTAGCGGGTTCTCACTGTGGAGGAAACGACTTTTCCGCCTCCGTCGTAATTCCTTGCTACAATGCTGCACGGTCTATCGCACGCACTATTCGAAGTGTGCTTAATCAAGGTTTGTCGAACATAGAAATAATAGTTATTGACGACGGATCGTCAGACGATAGCGTTAATATAATTAAGGCATTCGATAAGAGTGTGATTTGGAGAACTGGTCCGAACCGAGGGGCTTGCTCGGCCCGTAATAGCGGACTCGAGTTAGCGAGAGCACCATTCGTGATGTTTCTCGACGCGGATGATTATATTGAACCGCATTCTATAGTATCTTGGGTAGAATGCGCCGCCTGCGCAGATCTGGTGTTCGGTCCGTTCGCCTACGAATTAGGAGGACAGCGTACTTTTGGCGATCCAGTGGGCGGAGTGGCCACCACCAATTCCGTCCTTCTGCGGTGGCTAGACGGATGGTTCACGCCCCCCTGTTCTGTTTTGTGGCGGCGGTCCTTCCTCCGAGATATCGGAGGCTGGAACCCGTGCGCATTGAGGAATCAAGATGGAGAGGTAACGATGAGAGGACTGCTGCGTGGTGCTCGCGTCGCCGTTGCTGACCGCGGCCTCGGTGTCTATGTGCAGCACGACAGTCCCGATCGTGTTTCTAAACGTGGCGGACGGGAAATATTAGTGTCCGAGTTTTCCTCTTTTGAAAATTTGTGGAGGCTCGCACAGTCGCAGGGACTCATTGGAATACAAAAAAGCTTTTCCCATGTGTTTTATCGTATATCCTACGAGGCATTCGCGAGTGGCCTCGATGATATAGGGTACATGGCACTATTACGCGCACGGGAAATGGGACTTAAAGGTCACCCAGGAACGATCGCGCATCGGATGGTCTCAAGTGTTCTTGGACTCAGAAACAAGCTACGTTTGACGGGGATACTGAAGGGTCGAAAGTCTTCTTGTCCAACTCCCCGAATCTCGAATCGCGGGCCTGCCAACAAATAAACTAATGTCTCGACTTAGTTTCTAATCGATCGAAACCCTGAGTCGTCCTATAGCCGGAGCTATGATTTAGAAAATGGCAAATCGAATTATTTATATTCAATACACAAACCCGGCAGCTCTGCCTCCACTCGAACATAGTGCGGCGATCTTCGCCTCCCTCGGCTGGGAGGTCACGTTCTTAGGAAGACAACTTCGAGGAGACGCTAACGCCTTGCGTTTTGGATCGGTCAGCGCCAAGGTCGAGTTGATGCAATATTGGGGTGACGGTTGGCGTCTTAAACTTAACTTCGCATGGTTTTTGCTATGGTGTTGGTGGAGAGTATTCAAAACAAATCCAAATGTAGTTTATGTTTCAGATCCTATTGCTACTGCGGCTGGTGTTTTGCTGCTGTTAACGATGAAAATCCCCGTCATTTACCACGAACACGATTCACCATTTGAGGTACCACGTAGCGGGAGCGAAAAAGTTATCACTATAATTCGCAACCTCCTCGCAAAGAAAAGCCTTCTTTGCATAATTCCCAGCCTTACTCGAGCTGAAGAATTTTCCTCCGCTGTCAGAACCAAGGCACCCATAATCCGCGTCATGAACTGTCCGAGCCTGAGAGAAAACAGGGAAACTGTAAGCTCTGGACTCAAGAGTGATGAATTGAAGCTGTATTATCATGGCTCCATCGTGCCAGAAAGAGTGCCGCTGAAGCTTCTCGACGCACTTAGTCTAGTTTCTGACAAGGTTACCTTAACTATTGCTGGATACGAAACAATTGGTAATCCGGGTTATGTAAGCCGTTTCAGAAGGGAGGCACGCCAACGCGGGTTGGCATCGCGTGTACGTTTCGAAGGGCCTTTCCCGCTTCGAGACGCGCTGCTAAAATTCTGCGCCGAGCACCACGTTGGCTTGGCTCTGCTTCCAAGGCAGAGTAAAGATCCGAATGTTCGAGCTATGGCTGGCGCTTCAAATAAAGTGTTCGACTATCTGGCATGTGGACTTCCAGTATTAGTCTCCGACACCCCCGACAACCAAAAATTATTTGTCGACGCAGGACTGGCACGGTCGTGCGATCCCGACGATGCGAAAAGCATAGCGTCGCAATTCCTCTGGTTCCTCGAAAACCCATTGCGCTCTGGCGAGATGAGCAAGCGCGGAATACGGAAGATTCTTGTCGACTGGAATTACGAGAAGCAATTTCAGCCGGTGCTGGATACGGTACTACATGATTTGAGTCGAAAAGTACAAGGGAACGTGTAAGTGCCGCATTGTTGCTTTGCTCATTATGTGCATCCAAGGCTCTGTCAACAACCCCTAGTTCGAAGGGCGTTTTTTAGTGACAGCCACCTACAAGTGGGGACCGCCCACCCTGGAAAATCGGATGGTATTGCATGTGCGGAAGCGCATCCTAGTACGTTTTTCCTCTGCCCATCCGCAGCTGTGCGCTTCGAGTTCTTGTAGCGTATGGGATACGACTGAATTGTTAATCCAGTAGAATGAATTCTTTTTCACCGACATTCGCAACAAACGAGGTGCCTTTCTTTTCTGTTTGCATTCCTCAATACAACCGGACGTCATTTCTTATTGAGGCACTAACAGCGTTGGCGGGACAAACGTTCAAGAACTTTGAAGTCTGTATTTCAGACGACTGCTCATCAGATGGGCGCCAAACCGAGCTGGAGCAAGCCTTGCGCGAATTTGGCATGCCTTATGTATTTCGGCGCCAACCAAGAAACTTAAGATACGATGGCAATCTCCGAACGGCGATCGGTTTGGCGAGTGGGACCTACTGTCTGCTAATGGGAAATGATGATCGCTTAGCGGAACCAGAAACACTCGAGCGCCTAAATAGCCTGATTATTAAAGAAGAAAACATCGGAGTGGTAATTACAAATTACCTAGATCAAACGACTCAAGAGATTTACCGTCGTGTGCGTGCAACCCGTATCGTTGGCTTTGGGCCTCTGATAGCAGAGCGCAACTTTCGCAACTTTAGCTTTGTTAGCGGCATTATTCTTCGCCGCGATCGCGCAGTAGCTCATGCAACGACCAAGTGGGATGGCGCAGAAATGTATCAAATGTATGTCGGTTCCCGCATCATTGCCGAAGGGTATGCTCTGATGGAAGTTGAAGATGTTTCCGTCGTGCAGGGCATTCAGATTCCTGGCCAGACAGTGGACAGTTACGCCGCCAAACCTCGCCTGTACCCCTGTCCCATTCAAGAGCGCAAAACACCTCTAACCCAAATGGGTCGGTTGGTCATTGATGCGATCCGCCCATACTCGACTAAGGGTGTCTCGGCCCTAGGCGTTTCCATCTTTTTTCAGATTTTCGCATTTCCATATGCATTTTGGCTTCTCGAATATCGGCGGGTACAGTCTTGGAACTACTCTTTTGGGATCTGTCTCGGTATGCGTCCCCGGAATGTCTTGGCGAATACATCATTGCACTGGCCGCATTCTTTGTTCTTGCGATCATTCTATCTAATAGTTACATTCGCGGGCCTTATTATGCCGCTCCGTCTATTCGATTTTCTACGTTCGAGGTTTTATGCCTTTGCAAAATCTGCCTTTCGTCGGTGAGGATTCACAAGGGAGCGGCAATCTTTCGTTGCTGATAGTGGGGAATCGCGGAGGGTCCAACATTGGAGAAAGTTTCGCCCGCGCATGCAAAGAACTCCAAGTTCCATTCGTCCAGATCGAGTCGAACGGGGCCATGCGTGGCTCGCCACTTCTCCGGCGCGTACTCTGGCATATGTGGGATTATCGTCCCATTAGGTTGGGCAAGTTTAGTAATGAAGTGGTTAGTCTCTGTCGGACAACGAATCCAAGTGCAATTTTGGCGATGGGTATCGCCCCCCTAACCAAACAGGCCCTTAAGGAGATAGGTAAACTTGGGATTTATCGACTGATTTATCTGACCGATGATCCCTGGAATTCTACACGTCGATCAAGGTGGTTCTTGCGGGCTGTTTCTGTTTACGATCATGTGTTTACTACGCGACGTGCCAATATTGATGATTTGTATTCACTTGGAATTCGCCGCGTGTCGTACCTTCCGTTTGGATGGGATCCCTCGCTTTGTCCAGAGGTAAAATATTCAGAAAACGAGCTTCAGAATTACAGAACGGATGTCGCTTTTGTTGGTGGCGGTGACGCCGATCGCGTTCCCTACTTCGCAGCGCTGGTACGTGCAGGCTTCCGCGTAGCCCTGTATGGTACTTATTGGGACCGATTCGAGGCCACGCGCTCGTTAACTCGAGGCCAGTTACCCATTAGTGAAATGCCTAAGGCAATCGCCGGTGCTCAGATTGCATTGTGCCTCGTTCGGCGCGCAAATCGAGACGGGCACTGCATGCGAACATTCGAAGTTCCAGCGGCAGGCGGCTGCATGTTGACGGAGGACACCCCAGAGCATCGCGAGATCCTGGGTCCTGACGGTGAATGTGTGATCTATTTTCGCACTATCGATGAAATGCTGGACCGAGCGCGTTGGCTGCTCGAAAACCACGCAGAGCGAGCACGCCTCGCAATGGCGGCGCGTATGCGTCTCCGCACCGACTCCACCACTTACAAACATCGGCTCACACAAATACTCGCAGAGGCGCATTACAGCCTACCAGCGTGACTCAGACGTTAAGGCCTATTGCTCTGAATTGCCAAGTTACCCATGTACCTGCAATTTTCTGCCTCACCAACGTCTTAGAGGGCGGTCAACGCCGCAAAACAATTTTTCGGGTATAGTCCGCTTAATTTTTAGTTTTCAGCCCGTCACTTGGAGTATTTCATTAGCAGTGCCATTGTGAGATTTTCAGTTTCACAAATTTAGCCCATCTATTTTCTTAACACAGTAACAAGAAAGGTACCCATTCTACAACGATTTGTAAAAAATCGACTCAGCTGGTCTGGGAAGATTGAGAGCGCAAAATCTTTAATCCTCCCTTTAGGAAGTACTATGAGCTCAGCTTTGCTACCATAGACCTGTATGCTCTCTACGGCAAAAAACTCAGTCACAAGTGCCTTCCATTCGGAGACGGAATAGAATCGCGCAATTGCACCGTCAATCCAGAGTTGACGGGTGTTGTGCAGCGACCCGGTCTTTAAAAAGCCGCCTTGAAGAATCCCATGCAGTAAGGCACTAACAATGACATAATTCCAAAAGTTGCGATGGTAAACCATCGTGACGGCACGTCCTCCAGGGCGCAGAACCCTTTGAATCTCCTGAAGAAGTTTCTTAGTATTAGAAGAGTGATGAATGACTCCCCAACTCCAGATGAAGTCAAAGCTGTTACTCTCGAATTCCATGTTCTCCGCGTCCATGCGAGCAATTTTCACATTCAGGTTTCTGAGGCGCATCCTCTCGGCCGTGCTTTTTACTGCGTAGGCAGTGAGGTCAATCCCCACAAAAGACCGAGCGTGCTCTGCCAACAACTGTGCGTGGCTTCCGCTGCCCACGCCGATCTCAAGAACATCCTGGCGAGTTAACTCGTCAAAATCAATCAGTTTGTCAAACGGTATTCGCTTCCACGGAATGAACATCTTGGCATCGGAAAAGAATCGCTGGTCAATATGTCTGTAAAACTCAGGGCTAAACTCTGGCACATCGAGTGTTTTTTCGAAGTCATATCGCATTGGGTGCTTTTCCCACCACGCACGGTTCGCCTCTTGCCATTGACGGGCTTCCTCAAGGCTTTTCGGTAAGGCTGTGGGACTGGAAAATCCTGGCGGCGTTTTTGACTTTGCGAATTCCGACACGTAAAAAGCTCCTCGTCCGCGATGTAACATTCTACTACCAGCGACTGCTGAGTAATTACTTAGTCGCGAAAAGTGCCGGCTTGTATTCATGTGACGTGCACGCTATGCTGCGCGATGACAACGAATTGACATCATGATTTCACTATTCTTGCGGGAGCTTGCAGCCACAGATAGAACGACAAAAGCCAAAGGAATTTTCTCTCCGCTTGTTGCTCGCGATGATGAACGCCGCCACCGTTGTCGACTGTAAGTTTGGGATGGACACGGAGTGAAGCCTTTGCCCGCGGTGCTTGCTTTAGTAACGGACGCCTTCGGTGGTCGCGGCGGCATTGCCCAATACAACAGAGATTTCTTGAGCGCGCTGGCCGAAACGAGAACAGTGTCATCGATCAGGGTTCTGCCACGGCACGCACCAGATCTCTCGGTGCCGCCCGAAACTATAAAACAAACCCTCCCGCGGTCCGACCGGATTTCATATTCGGTGGCAGCGCTGCGAACGGCGTTATTCGAACCGGTTGATATCGTGTTCTGTGGCCACCTTTTTATGGCGCCGTTGGCGGCGATGATCACTAGAATCACGAGCGCCAAGCTCATTGTTCAGGCACACGGCGTCGAGGTTTGGCAGCGACCGTCACTTCTTCAGCGCATGGTTCTAGAGTCGGCCGACTTAGTGCTATGCGTCTCGCGCCATACGCGTGCAGCCGTGCTCTCATGGGCAGGGATCGTGCCCGAGCGGGTTCTCGTGGTACCGAACACTGTCAGGGAGGTGTTTACGCCGGGAGACGGCTCCTCTCTACGCGTTGCGTTAGGGCTCCAAGGGAAGCGAGTCCTCTTGACCGTCGGACGGATGGACTCGCGTGAACGATTCAAAGGTCACGAACGGGTGTTCGCCGCAATCTCTGTCCTCGTTGCGAAGCACTACGACATCTATTATTTGGTGGTGGGAGAGGGTGACGATCGCACGCGACTGGAAGCGCTTGCACGTGACTTGGGGGTAAACCACCGCGTACGATTTCTAGGTGCGCTTGATTTGCAGAGCCTTGCAGAGATTTACCGCATGGCCGATCTCTTCGTGATGCCGGCGATCGGAGAAGGCTTTGGGATCGCGTTCCTGGAGGCGATGGCAAGTGGTACCCCGGCGATTGGTCTCGATGTTGGAGGAGCGAAGGACGCGCTAGCCGATGGTTCACTGGGGATGTGCGTCGCTGAAGAGCAGCTTAATATTGCGATCGAGCGCTCCCTACTCGCGGGCAAGTCGGATCCTCATGCGCTCGCCAGCAAGGTGCGCGCACGTTTCGGTCGTAAGCGGTTTGTGGCTGCGACTCATAGCGCATTGAATCGGGTGATGGAGCCCAATTAAGCAGGTCGACTCCAGTAACATATTGAATGTGTATGAGTGCCATCAGACCGCAATATGGAGGAGCTCAATAGGTTGTTTCGAATTTAAGCAAAGTAATTCCCGAAAGATCTAAGACTGTCTGATCAACTATGACCCTACTAATCCTAGTTTGTCTCATGTCACTTTTTTCGTTGTTGTGGCTTCTTAGAACAAGCCCTGGATCGCTTGGATTGCCGATCGCCTACCTGTATTCACTGTTGTTAATTCACTTGCCGGGTGCATTTGCGCATGTCGCTGGCAGAGACTTCCTTCCCGATTCGGACTTGACTGAGCTTGCGATGGGATTCACGGCGGTTGCATCGATCTGCTTTGTTGTCGGTGTACGATTCGCACATTCATCAGAGTCATCCCAGAAGATTCAGCAGTCAGAGCGACCGTACTTTTGGTATTTTTGTGTAGTGGGGGGATGGATTTGCATTTACGGTCTCAGTCCTCTTTACCACATTCCAAGTGTCAGTGCCGTGGTCGATAAAGCAGGTGGAATTTGGATACTCGGCGTATTGCTAGGATTGCGCGCCGCTGTTCGACAGGGCAGCCTGAGACGAATGACTCTATGGTGCAGCGCACTTCTAGTATTCCCGATCCTGATGCTCTTGCTTGGGGGGTTCCTCAGCTACGGATCTGCAGCCATTATTGTGGTGTGTGCAACGCTCACGATTTCTACGCAACGATACTGGAGAGTGGTAGTCGGAATTGTCGTCTTTTCGTTTCTAAGCCTTAGCATTTTCGTAAATTACTTCCAACACCGAAATAACATCCGTGAGCAAGTCTGGGGTGGCGCACCGCTGGAAGCGCGTGTCGATAGCGTTCTCGATATTATTAGAGACTTCGAATGGTTTGACTCAAGCAACCGCAGACACCTGCTAGCGCTCGACGCTCGGCTCAACCAAAACTATTTTGTAGGGCTTGCAGCTCGAAGGATTCAAATGGGGCAATCAGAATATCTTTACGGTGAAACCGTTTGGGAAGGAGTCCTCTCTCTTGTTCCTCGCGTATTTTGGCCCAACAAACCGGTAATCTCGGGTAGCGAAAATATTGTTTTGAAAATGACGGGCCTCCGACTCTCCTTGGGCACCTCGTTCGGTGTTGGGAACGTGATGGAATTTCAGATCAATTTCGGTACTCCCGGAGTGATAATCGGTTTCCTCACGCTGGGATGGCTTATTGGTAAACTCGATCTGCGCGCGGCGCTTGCGGAACGTGAGGGTGACCTAGGTCGCTCAATACTCTTTTTCCTCCCTGGAGTGGCGCTTATTCAACCTAACGGATCGATTGTAGATTTTACCGGCGGCGCGGCGGCTGCTCTCGTCGCTGCGTACGGGTGGAAGTGGATCTGGAATCGTTGGATCGCACATCAAGGACGTTCGGCGAAAACACTTCCAGGTGCACTTCGGAATTTAGCAACTAAGGCCGCTATCACGAATCAAGTGCGAGGATAGTCCCTTCACCAATTGATGATGACTGACATCGTTTCCATCTACTATCCTGAAGCTCGCGCCGGTGGGTTTTCACGCTGCGATGGCACGGTGCAGTTCTATCAACGGGTGCAGTCGTTGTTGAATACGGACGATGTTGTGCTTGATTTCGGTGCAGGGCGTGGTGCTGCTTACTGGGAAGATTCGTCAAAATATCGCAGGAATCTACGGGACATGCGCGGTGAAGGGAGGCGCGTTGTTGGCGCGGACGTAGATCCAATCGTAGAGAGCAATCCTTCACTTGATGAGGCCGTTATTCTCGATCCAAGTTCTCCGCTGCCATTTCCTGATGCCATGTTTAACATAATAGTCACGGATTCCACATTGGAACACGTCCGAGATCCAAAACGAATAGCATGCGAACTTGACCGAGTGCTCAAGGTTGGTGGATGGATCTGTGCCCGAACACCCAATCGCAATGGCTACGTAGCCTTGTTCAATCGTGTAATAC
>JALYIM010000078.1 GCA_030775785.1 Acidobacteriota bacterium | reverse complement strand
ACTATACGCAGTTATATCCACACCGTCGAGGATTTCGCTCGACGATTCAACTGTCCCCCGGACCGCTTGGGTCCTCGGCACATTCGTGAATACCAGGCCGAGCTATTTCGAAAACGGAAGTTGTCATCTGGCACGGTGGCGATCCGTCTGGCGGCCCTGCGGTTCTTCTACACCAAGACTCTAAGAAGGGCTTGGAGCGTCGCCGAGACTCCCTATCCGAAAAAGGACCATCGCTTGCCAGCGATCCTCAGCCAGGAAGAAGTTGCTCAACTCATTCAGGCCGCCGGCACTTCCTTCCATCGCACCCTGCTGATGAGCCTGTACGCCACCGGAGCCCGGAACGCCGAGTTGACGCGACTAAAGTTCAGTGATGTCGATAGCAAGCGGATGGTGATTCACATCCAAGGCGGCAAAGGGCGCAAAGACCGTGACGTGATGCTCAGTCCTAAATTACTTGAAGAACTGCGTGAACACTGGCACCGCTTACCCCGAAAACCAAAAGTCTGGCTCTTTCCGGGCAACCACCATCATTCCGCCGATCACCCCATCAATACCAAAACTGTTTGGCATACCTGCCGGCAAGCCGCCCAGCGAGCGGGGCTCCAGAAAAGTGTTCATCCGCACACGCTGCGTCACTGTTTTGCGACGCATCTACTCGAGGCGGGTGCCGATCTGCGCACCATTCAGATCCTGTTGGGTCATAACGATCTGAAAGAGACCACCCGCTATCTGCATCTCTCCCAACGTCACCTGCATGCGGCCGCGAGTCCCTTGGATTCGCTGCCCCTCGACGGCCATTCGCCACAGGAGGAGTAGATGGCCCGGCCACCGCTCGAGGTGGCCGATCTGATCCGCGCCGCGGGAGACGCCTTCATCGAACGAAATCGCCACTGGCTCCGTTGGAAGCATGTCAAAGTCCTGCGGGCCATCGAGCGGTGTCGTACTGCTGCACTCGGCGGTCATCTCGATGAGTGCACCCGCTGCGGACATCGTGCCCCCATCTCCTATAACAGCTGCCGCGATCGCCATTGCCCGAAGTGTCAGACCGCCGCTCGGGACCGCTGGATCGCTGCGCGCCAGAGAGAACTTCTCCCCACCCGCTATCTGCACGTGGTCTTCACACTCCCCAGCCGCTTAGCGCCGCTGGTGCTGCAGAACAAGAAGGTCCTCTACGGTTTGCTGTTCCGCACTAGTGCCGAAACTCTGCTCGAAGTGGCGCGCGATCCGCAACATCTCGGCGCAGAGATTGGTTTCTTCAGTGTGTTACACACCTGGAGTCAGCAACTCAATATTCATCCGCATGTCCATTGTGTTGTTCCTGCGGGCGGCCTCTCACTCGATCACACCCGCTGGGTTCGTTCGCGAGACAACTACTTTCTTCCCAAACGAGTCCTGCGGAAAGTCTTTCGCGGCAAGTTCGTCGACGCTCTCGAGCAGGCTTTTCAGAATGGCCAGCTGCGCTTCAAGGGAGATCTGAAACTCCTCGCTCAACCCAAGATCTTTGCCGCCTGGTTACGGCCACTGTACCGGCAACCCTGGGTGGTCTACTTGAAACGTCCCTTCGGTGGTCCCGAATATGTGCTGCAATATCTCGGCCGCTACACTCATCGGGTGGCCATCTCCAACCATCGCCTGGTCTCTCTCATCGATGGTCAAGTCACTTTTCGCTGCCGTGATTCTGCTCACCACAACGAACAGAAGTTGTTGCCCCTATCGCTCAATGAATTCTTATGCCGCTTCTTACTGCACATCCTGCCCAAAGGCTTCGTGCGCATCCGTAACTTCGGCTTCCTGGCCAACCGCAAACGCGCCGCGCTTCTACCCATTTGCTTTCAGTTGTTGGGTTCGGAACAACCGCCGCAAGCCGAACAACACGCCTCTCCCACCGAAGACTCTCCCGATCTTTGGCGTTGTCCGAAATGCGGCGGACCGATGAAGGTCATTGAGCGGCTCACCGCTGCCGAAATCCAACTTCGCTCTCCACCAGTGGTCACCGCTGCGGCATGACACTACTTTCTCCAACTCGAGAACTCTGCGTCCTTCCGGGCGCTCCGCACCCTTGCGCCTTGCCGCCTCATCGACCTCTTCATTCAGCTTCTTCGACCATGGTCTTCGCGATATTTTTTCACCGTGACCAACTTCCGCGCACACGATGTCCTGTGTCGTGCCCTGCGGCACAGTTTCGGCACCTCTTACTGCCCATCCTTCCCACGATTGAATTTGCATAAGGCCCGCGTCCACCGCAACCACGGCCGGCCACGTCCAAACGGCTTTACCGAACGCGCGCAGAACTGCCTCGCCTCCGCTTACTCCTTACCGAGAACGCGCATTCGGTAAAGCGTTTTTATCGGGACCTATCATGCCTTCTAGTTTTTGTTGGTGAATGTCTGGAATAGGAATATCGCTGCTGCAACCGTCGCCACAATTGTTACGAGCCAGCCGGATCCAAGCAAGAATGGGTTAAGCGGTTCTCGTTTCATTGCGCGGCTACCGGCAATCAACATCATCATCGTTAAGGTAATAGGTGTTGCAATACCTCCGACGATCGAGCTGACAAACAGCAATTT
>JALYIM010000077.1 GCA_030775785.1 Acidobacteriota bacterium | reverse complement strand
GGGACCGACGTCCATCCTTACCTTCGGGCGTGAATTGGATGCCGCTATTGAAGGCCGATTGTTCGGCTTGTTTGCGTTGACGTTGGGCGGATGCCGTGGCTGCATCTTTGCCGACCGAGAGCCGTACCCGTTTCAGCCCTTGATGCCATTCGAGATAATAGGCGCCTTCCGGGTGATGTTCCGGTTTGTCGTCGACAAAAACTACGTCAGGCTTAAGCCGTCCATTGGCAGAAATGGCGACCCGGCAATACCTTAAGCCTTTCTTTGTTTGGACGCGTTTGGTGAGGTTGACTTCGCGGTTGGGCATGGTGACCTTTCAATGATGGTATCATTTTAAGTATCACCAGGCTGTATCTACTAGATTACAAAAGTACTGGCGGAGAGGGGGGGATTCGAACCCCCGATACAGCTTTTGACCGTATAACGGTTTAGCAAACCGCCGCCTTCAGCCACTCGGCCACCTCTCCTCAACAACTTACAGGTTATCTATTGTGTGATTACCAAGGTGCCATTGCACAATAAACCGCCATACAGCATAATCAACCCTAGTCAGAGGCGCTGTTTGGAGGTTGGCAGTCATGGTCATTACACAGCTCTTGCAATCGAACCAGATTCCCCGCAAGCAAAAAGGCCAGCGTGTTGAGACACGAACGGCCTTCTTTCTTCGATACTACGTTAGCACAACGGACGGTAGAAAACAGAAATGTGTGAAGCTGGCAGAGAAGTCGGACCTGTACCGTTCCTGGAACGACGTGGAACCGCTGATTGAGCGAGAGCTGGAAGGGATCAATGCGGAGTCGGACATTCCGACCGGGCGGTTGTCAGTTGCGGAGTTTATCGAGAAGCATTATTTGCCGTGGTGTGAGGCGAACCGTTCAGCCGCGACCATGCGCGGATACAAACAGCTTTGGGAAAGGTATCTCAAGCCGCATCTTGGAACCGTCACGCTGGTAAACGTCTCCACGGCTCAGCTCACAAAGATTCTTACCGATCATGCAAAGGGTGGCTTAGGCCGCCACACACTCTCACACATCAAATGGTTTCTAAGTGGTGTGTACGTCCACGCAATTGCAAGCGGTGTAGTTCCGACCGGCGCCAATCCCGTACCTGATTCAAAGTGGCTTATCAAGGTCGCGCGGCCTAAGAAGCAGCCGGAATACTCACTTGAGAGCGTCCTTGCAATGCTGGAGATTCTGGAACCGCTCGATCTACGTGCAGCCGTGGCTGTCGCGCTGGCCTATTTTGCCGCGCTCCGACCGGCTGAGATTCGCGGCTTGCAGTGGGCGGACTATGACGGTGCGGAGTTGAACATCAGACGTGGTGTGTGGCGCAATGTCGTCGGTGAAACCAAGACAGAAGACTCAGCCGCGACAGTGCCAGTGATTGAACCGCTGCGCTCACTACTTGAAAAATTGCGTGCTCAATCTCCCGACGGTTTCATTATCCAGAATGCAAAAGGCCGTCCACTGAGTTTGGATTCGCTCAACATGCGGGTGATAACACCGGCAATGGAGAAGGCGGGAATTGTTTGGCGGGGTTATTATCCAGGGCGCCGCGGTGTCTCATCGAAGGTGACCGATACTTCAAAGAATGCTCTGAACTCTACCGGGCTGCTACGGCATTCGACGCCAATTACCGCTCTGAAACACTACACGAGAGCTCAAAAGGATTCGATTGGCGCGGCCATGAAAACAATTGAGGACATGGCACTGGAAATCATGGCGAAAACCGAGACCGTACAATAGGAAAAACCAGGTTAGAAGTGAGGCAGCGGCATCATGTTCCATTGGTTAATACGATTCTTGGTGGGGTACGGTATAAGCTTGCTCCTGTTGTACACCACCGATGTCGGCGAGAACAAACGCTATCGAGATCGTGTTGGATTGCGGCGCTTGCTGCTGCATGGACTCGTTATACTGCCGATTACTATATTGGTCGGGATCTATGTTCCGGAATGTCCGATTTGCTAATAGATGATCTTCGGCTTGCGGATCTAGTTTCCAAAGAGTTTTAAAGGGTGTATTTTTAGCCAGAAGGAACGCTATATGAAACCTCAACTATTTGCGAAACTGAAACCGGGAGACCGCATTCAAGTACGGCAAAAGCCCCAGGCGGGACCAGACTTGATTGTCAAGGTCACGAGTCTCCCGCATTCGGATGACACGATGGTAGAGACCGCAATTGATGGGAACGGTGGACCTCGTGATGGCGAACCCTTAACAGTGTATTTCGAGCACGCGATCCGGGTTGTTGATCCGCACGAACAGGTGGTCAACCCATACGTTGACCTGCAAGAACTGGATTCAGTTTTCGACAAATTCGTTGAGAGCCAAACCAAGATGATGGCTCTCAACTGTATCGCTAAATTTCCAAAGGCCCGCGCTGAAGAATTCATCGCGGCCATGGACGAACCCGTCAAACGAAAAGACGTTGGCTGAAATTGCTGAAGTGAAACCGCTCACTTCGGTTTAACCGCGTGGCCCACATCTCAAACGAGGTTCGTTGATAGTTAGGTTTGACGGTGTTTGATTTCATGTCCCGCCAAAGTTTGCGGCGACGTTTTGCTCCCGGTTTTCTCACAACAACCAGTCACCGAGTCCGGGATTGTTTGACTTCGCGGTCTCAAACAGATTTGCATCCGCTGAGGGTTCGACGATCCCAAATGCCAAATCATTGTCATGGGTCGGTTCGTACGGTGCGGGCGGTTCAAGTTCGTTCGACCGGTCCTCGCCGATTTCAATGTTTGCGGCACGCATCCTCTCGGCGCTGACATGTGCGTCAATCGGATTTACTGGCACCGTCCTAATTGCATTCCACGCCAATTCATCCAGTTTCGGAAATATTTCCGACGGTTCAAGATCGCTTAGAAAGCGTTGAACCTTTGGATCAACCTGAAGCATATGGCACATTCCGAGTGAAATCGGGTCGGCCTTTTTCCAGAGCGTCAAGACGTCTCTCGCTTGAATTGTTACCAGCACTATCCCGGCAGCCTCCAGCCACAACATGAATTTCTCTGGAGTTGATCCGGCGATGTTGACGGTGATAACTCCAGGTGCGTACCCGTCAATCTGGATGCCGTACTGTGCGGTCCAATCGGCTTCCATTTCATTCGCCCGTTTCTCGCGCAAGGCTTGGGGGACGTTGCGAAAGTTTTCTAGATGGTGAATCTCATTGATCGTGCAAATAGCCATTGTGTTGCACCTTTTTTAACGTCGGAGTCCGACGAATTTGAAGCTGGTTTACCCTTGAATTCCTTTCGAGGCTGGGCGGTACCTCTGACCGTAGATACCGCCGTTCTCGAATCCGGCGAAGGGTGGCGCCGGAATCTTTTTACTGAAGAGTGCCGCCAAGAATTTCGCTGAAACCGGGATTTAATCCGCTGCCGGTTGGTTCTCCATCTCCATCGTTTCCTGCTGATCTCGTTCGTAGAGTGCGGCTTCTTGGGCGCGCAGCCCGAAACGAGCGGCAACGTCTGGCGCATAGCGGAGCAGATCATTGCGCAATCTTATTAAAGCAAGATCTTTGGACTTGCTTTCCAGCATCACGTCGAACTCCAAATGCGCTGCCATCCGCATGAACGAGATGAACTCAAACGGGTTAGCAAAATCTGCGTGACCCGTCCAAATCGGGGCGACATAAGCAGTCTCTGTCTTGTTGGTATTTCTATTGCGGCGCTTAATCTCACGCATTTCGGTTCGCGGCGAAGAGAAATGAACTTTGGGACGAACACCCGAAGGCCAGGTATTTAGGAATTTCTGCAGTGTTGGGATGAGCTCCAGTCCTTCCTGATTCAAACACCAGAAGTGCTGGTAGTCAAAGATCAGGCGAACGCCCGTGTGCTGGTGAATCCAGAGCACGTCCGCAGCGCTGTAGCGAAGATCGTCATTCTCCAGTGTCAGCCGGCTCCGGACCGGTTCCGGGAGCCTCGACCAGCGCTTTGCCCACCGAGCCCGCCCGCTGACACCGTCACCATAGGTTCCTCCTACATGAATGACCAGCACGGCTTCGGGTCCCACTTCCATCAAGTCCAGCATTTCCGCCTGGCTCTCCAAGTTCCAAATGCTCTTGCGGGTCAGCGCTTCGTCAGCGCTGTTCAGAATGATGTACTGCGATGGGTGAAAAGAAAGACGCAGGTCGAGAGATTTTGCCGCCGCTCCGAACTCGCGAAGCAGAGTTCGGCTCTCTCCAACCATGGAGTGGAACTGCGGCATATCGGGATGCGTCGCATAAGGTGCCAGATCGGAAGACATGCGGTACATCGAAATCCGATGCTGAGCCAGATACTTGAGAACCTGGTGCAAGTACTCCAGAGAAAACTTGAGATGAGGGTTGTTCTGCCAGCGCCGGCTGTCGTGTGTTTTCAACCCCGGCTGCCCCAAAATTTTTACCGGAAAACCCAACCGCAACCGCGCGGATCTCGGCATCATATCGCTTCTTGCCACCTTGCCTCCTCCGGGCTGAACCTAGAGCACGTGCGAACTCGTCCCACGAATTAGTGGGGATGGAGCCACCCGTCGCCTGATCGTGCCCACGCGCAAAATTCTCTCCCGCCCCGGGCCGGTGTGTATTTCCTTAGGAAATCGATTAAATTCTGCGAAGTCGTGCTGCGAACACTGAAGTGCACATAACCAGTACGATATCCGAAGTTCGCCGCGATTACACTTGGAGCACAAAAAAAACCGCTTCAAATCTTTGTATCACGACGTAGCAAAAAGTGGAGCGTTCACAATCGAAGACGAACGAATCCGGAAGCAAAGCGGTTCGCTGGCAGATGATGGCCCTCGTCACGGCGACGACAGTTCTTACCTGTGTCGATCGTCGGAATCTCAGCATCGCGTTACTTCATTCAGTGCCTGATCTGGCGTCCATCCAACCGATACCGTTAAATTCATCAACAATCTACCAGTTAGTGTTAAACGGGGGACAGACACCACACGTTCTCAGACTTAGCTTGCTGCTCAGAGAGTTTGTTGGAGAAAGTCGGCGGCGATTCTCAAGTCTTCTACCAGCAACCGAAAGAGACGGTCGCCCGAGGCGGGACTCTCGGCGCGAAGAACGGCCGAGGGATGATAGGTCACGAGCGTCTTTTCGCAAAACTTGCTTGGCAACATCCTTCCTCGCTGCTCCGTGAGGCGGAATTGCGACCCGAAGAGCGCCTTCGCCGCGGATGCTCCCAAGCAGACAAGCAACTGCGGTCGCACCTGATCGAGTTCTGCCTCAAGCCATGGCCGGCAGGCGACGATTTCGCTGTAACGGGGCGTGCGATGCAGCCGCCTCTTGCCTCGCTCAACGAATGCGAAATGTTTCACGACGTTGGTCACGTAAACGAGGGCGCGATCAAGATTGGCATCGCGCAGGGCGCGGTCGAAAACCTCGCCCGCTGGACCTACGAAAGGTCGTCCGGCCAAGTCTTCTTTTTCGCCGGGCTGTTCACCGACCAACATGATTCGCGCGTTGGCGGGCCCTTCACCGAAGACGGCCTGGGTTGCGTATTTGTGAAGTTCACATCCATGGCAAGCCCGCACGGCTTGGTGCATTGCTGAGAGAGTGCGAGTGGGTGGGATAAATTGCTGTGCTCCGGGAAGTCCAGTCTGCGTGGTCAGCATTTGTTCCACTCTCTGACCCGCCTGCGAGACCGTGGATGCCATGGCGGCGAGTTCAGGCATCTGGTCCCAATGTCGGACGGGAACGTGAGAACGCATAAGTTTCAGATTCACTCGTGCCGGGTTGAACGTTGTTTTGTAATAAAGATTCCAGAGCTGCTCGGTTTCATCTTGCGAGTCAACTGGACAGCGCTCCACTCCGGGAGTGAAGAGCAGACGGCAGCCATCCCAGTGCATCGACTCGTCGGGCGTGAGAATCGACCAGCGCATCGAGGCGAAGCGCTCGCGAAAAAACGGAGCTGCGAGCCGAACGATTTTGTGATCCGGCTTGTACCAGGCAAGATAAACCTCGTTGCCGTCCCGAACGATCTTCCGGAAGCGCACGAAGGCGTGCATGTGATGTTCGTCATGAGCGACTTGATCGCGCATACGAAGAAGTTGAATCACTTCGTCATCAGTTTGGACCTTTAGAAGATCGTCATTTTCGTGAGTGATTCGCCAAAGAACTGAATACAGAACGGGCCACTTCAGCGGATCGCGATGATATGCGACCTTCTTCGCCAAACTGATGAATGGGGCGGACACCTTGATGACAGGCTTCGGGTGGTCATGTTCCCGAGGACGTGAGGGGGGGAGGGTTTCTTCGTTTTCGCGGGAAAACAGAGAGGTTTGTGGCTCGTCTTCCTCCCGCCAAATGATCTGATCTGGCGGTACCTGTGAGAGCAATAACTGTCGCGCGTGCTTCTGCCAATCGGCGAAATTTCCTTCCAAGCGAACTTCGGTCATAACTGCCCAGAAATGTTGATTGGGAAGCGGTAAATAAGGAAAGCTGCAGAGGCGCGGTGAATCTCTCTCTCAGCGAAGTGGAGTCCAGGCGCTGAAGTGACGGGTGATGATCTTCCGCGATGATGAACGCTTTGGCTCGTTTAAGGTATACACGCAACTTCGAGAGGTCGGCGAGGCACAAACGGTGGAACCTGCGAATGGAAAGGATGCGATTGACCGTGCGATATCCGATTCCCGGAATTCGCAGAAGCGCTTCGCGAGGAGCGCGGTTGATGTCGATGGGGAAAAACTCGCGGTGGCGGAGCGCCCAACTCAGCTTCGGATCTTTTTCTAGATCCAAGTTTGAATCGTTCGTCGCAATCAACTCTTGAGCTGCAAATCCGTAAAAACGCATGAGCCAGTCTGCTTCGTAGAGACGGTGCTCGCGCATGAGCGGGGGTTTTTGCAGCGGAAGGCGGGAATCAGCCTTAGGGAATGGGCTGAACGCTGAATAGTAGATCCGTCGCAGGCGGTGATTTTCGTATAGGGACGAAGCTGTTTGCAGAATCTCTGCATCGCTGGTGGCCGTGGCGCCGACGACCATCTGCGTGCTTTGACCTGCAGGAGCATATTTGGGAGCCAGCTTGGATGACTTTGCTTCCCCCGAGAAGTTCTCGACATTCTCACCAATTTCGCTCATAGTCTGGCGAATCGTGACCAGCTTCTTTTCTGGTGCGAGGTGGCTGAGATCGTTTTGGGTCGGCAATTCGATATTTGCACTCAAGCGATCGGCGAATGTTCCCGCTTGGAGCACCAGTTCTTTCGACGCTCCAGGAATCGTCTTCAGGTGGATGTAACCGTTGAATTTATGATCCGCCCGCAGCCCATGGTGTAGTCCGGATTTTGAATGATGCCCGAACTCAAAAACAGGCCTTCGATGTAGTTACGGCGGTAGAAGTCGAGTGTGAGATCGATGACTTCTTGAACAGTAAAGCGTGCCCTGGGCGTATCGCTCGAAACGCGATTCACGCAGAAGACGCAGTCATAGATACAGAAATTAGTGAACAAGATTTTAAGCAACGACACGCAGCGCCCGTCTGGCGTATAGCTGTGACAGATCCCAACACCGGTTGAATTTCCGAGGCCTCCGCCGGCGGCCTTGCGAACCACGCCGCTGCTAGCACATGAGGCATCGTATTTCGCGGCGTCGGCTAGGATTGAAAGCTTGGCGGGCACATCCATTAGCTCATTATAGCGCTCGAATGGATGACGAAGACAGTAAGCGCCCGACAGTCTTACGGACTAAGTGGATGGCATTTGGGGCACCAGAAGGTGACGCGCGCGTCGAGACCCTGCTTGCGCGACTCGATGGGAGTGCCGCAGCGCCCTTGACTCTCATGGCCCCGAAAATTCTTGAGTTAAGATAAACCAGTTATACTCACAGTTTCCTGCCAAACCAAGGCTCTTTATGAATATCCCCACTGAACCCATTGGAAGCATCCCACGACCTGTCAAACTTATCGAAGCGATTGCGGAAGCCGGAAACTACGAGGATCCAAAGTTGGATTCTTTGTATGAGGACGCGCTACGAG
>JALYIM010000076.1 GCA_030775785.1 Acidobacteriota bacterium | reverse complement strand
GCCAACTCCGCAGGGCGCGCTCCGCTCTCAGCCAATAGGCGGGCTAGGAAGAAGTAAGCTCGGCTCCCAAGGGCATGACGTACGAATGGCCTTTCGTCCGGCAGCGTCACCAATGGGTTCGCATCCCGTGCTACTTCCTAAATCACAGTTGCACGCAATCAAATTATTTCGAAATCCTGTTGCACTAAATCGTGCCACGCTGTTTTTCATCGTGACAAAGGGTATTCGCCAAACCAATGGGGAACGTTATGGTTTTGTGCAAAAATAAAGTCCAAATCGGGAATTCGGAACTAGTTGTCTTCCTATGCAGTCGTGAGGAGGAAGCATCTTTGAAAAATTTCACCAAGCTCGCTTTCTTGCTGACCGTCATACTGCTTGCTCTCTCTTTAACGATTTTATCTCCGAACAGTGTTGCGCAAACGCAGATGGTGCTGGTTACCACGGGCTCGACCATGCCAGAGCCGCTGTACGTGTTGTGGGGAGACGAATACCACAAGTTGCACCCTGAGACGCAGGTTCGTTATCTGGCGGTGGGAACCAGGGAAAGTGCCAACCGTGTTCTTTCAGGAACCGGGGGAGATCTTGGCGGAGGGGATGCGCCAATTCCGGAAGACCAGTTGAAAAAGGCGGCTCACCGGGCCGTTGAATTGCCGACGGTGCTGGTGGGCATTGCGGTTTTCTACAATATGCCTGGCAACCCGAGCATTCGCCTTTCGGGGCCAGTGCTTGCGAATATCTATCTTGGAAAAATAACCTCGTGGAGCGACCCGGAGGTTGCCAAGCTGAATCCTGATAGCAAGCTTCCTGATTTGCCGATCAAGGTGCTCCACCGCACGGACGGAAAAGGGTCCAACTACATTTTTTCCGATTTCCTTTCTAAAATCAGCCCGGAATTCCGAACAAGGGTCGGTAGAGATGTTTCGCCGAAGTGGCTGGTGGGCGAAGCTTTTAGCCGATGTCAGGATATCCTGGCGGCCGCAGCCAAGACGCAGGGGGCCATCGCGTATGCTGAGCTACGCTGTGGCGCGAACTCCGGGTTATCGATCGCGCAAATTCGCAACGCTGCCGGAGAGTTTGTGAAGCCGTCCACGAAGAGTATTAGTGATGTGGCCTCGGCAATGGAATCCAAAATGACGGGCGACTTTCGCCTTTCGCTGACGAACGCGCCAGGCAAAGAAAGCTATCCAATTGTGAGTTTCACCTGGTTTTACGTGCCCCTGCATCCGCAGGAGTTGCTGCGGGCGCATGCGGTCAAAGAATATTTGAACTGGGTGTACGCGTCCGGGCAAGAAATCGCACAAGTACAAGGCTATGCCCCTCTGCCGACATCGGTTCTGCAAAAGGTGCGCGCGAAAGTGGCCGCGCTGCAATGAAACTGCGGTCCTGATCGGAATCTTTCCTCAATTGCCGTTACTTTGCCAAACCACTGTCCGTCAATCCCAAATCAAATTAAAAAATATCGTTTATTTTGCAGGTGTTACGTCAAACTTCCCTGGCATCGGGTAGTGGCTCAATTTGAGGTGTCGTCGATTTATTCTGAGTTCCCAGCAAGGTCGCCTTGAGTGATCGCCTCTCGGAGTTCGGCTACTGCGTTGAGAACTTCTTGCTCCGAAACATCATCCTGATCACCCTTGAAGTAAGCAATGCAAAGGTAAAGGGTTCTTTCCTTTCCCTCTTGTTCACCCTCTAGGAAGATTCCGATTACGCGAAAGGAATTTCGCGGGCTGCGCTGAAGGTCCGTGCTTCCAAAATCATATTTCCAATGTTCGATACCGATTTTTCTCTTTGGCGGGCGCGCAGCATTGCAATTGCGGGTGTAATCGGCCTCGATCTCAGGGACAACAGCTGCGAGGTCGGATTCGATGTGTCGATACTTCTTGCGGAGTTTACGTAAAAGCTTGGCAAGGGTCGGAGAGCTAGAGCAATCTACCTTGCAACGAGCCAAGCGATTTTCCTCTAAGCGGGAATGTTCATGTCTTGGGCCGATTTTTCCACTAAATCCTGGAATGAGTCGCTCAGCGACAACAATATTCCTTCGGTCTGGCTTTGCAGACGCTCTTGCAGCGCTTTGAACTGAGCTAATATTCGCGGAAATGGCTCTACGGCGCTCAGGCCAATCTGCAATGAACCTTCAAGAACAGAGGTCATTTGGGTGTCGTTTGACTGAAGCATCGATGCGACTTCGCGCAATTCTGCATCGCTCAGGTCGTCCAATTTTCCGCTCGTTAGAAAACGCAAGCTTTCATCGACAAGCGGAAGGACTGCCTCAAAATCTTGACGCAATTTATTTAGGGCCGCTTCAGAGGGAATTCCGCACACCAATACTTTGGCCGCCTCAATACGGCGGATGTGTTGTCTTGTCTTGGATATTCGTTGTCGCGTAAGCCGCGACCTTGTCTCGAAATTATGAACATCTGGGACTGGTTGACAGGCCATTGGTGTACCTCCTTTACTCCGTCGGCAAATCGGTCGTTTTTCTTGACCAGCGCGCACGACTCGCCGTCTTGGCTATTTCTATACGACGCTCACGCCCTAAACGCTGAGCACGCGACTGACCACCTACAAGACCACCGCGACGAGATGCTTCTTTTTTCGCTTTCGAGGCCGGGGATGCCTCGTCACTAAGAGCGGCTTGGACTACCCGAAAGGCCCTAACGTTTAAATCCATGCGCTTGGCCTCATGAGTTTTAGACGCGAAACTCCTTTACAAAGTTTCACGACGGAACTCGATATTACAATGACTGTCAAGTGCCTCAAACGGTACTTTAGTCTCGTTCGCAAGACTATCAGCTCCGACTCCCAATATCAAACAAAGTGAACAAAATGCTTGACACGTATGGTTCAACTCAAGCATAATGCTCATTATGAACGTGCTGACAACTGACGAGCGCGTGAGAGTCGTGGCGGCCCTCGTCGAAGGCAACAGTATTTGCTCCACCTCTCGCATGACGGGAGTTGCCCGAAACACTGTTACCAAGCTTCTCGTCGATTTGGGATATGCATGCATGAAGTATCACGATGAGTACGTTCGCAACGTGCGCGTTCGTCGTCTTCAATGTGACGAAATATGGGCATACATCGGAGCGAAAGCGAAAAATGTTAGCGCCGCAAAGGAAATCGGTTGGGGTGATATTTGGACTTGGGTCGGAATTGATGCCGATACAAAATTGGTTGTCAGTTATCTTGTTGGTGGTCGTGGTGCGGATTGGGCAATGGATTTCATGCAATATTGCGCCAGTCGCATTGATGGCCGCGTACAGGTAACTACAGACGGTCACCGCGCTTGCCTTGAAGCCGTTGAAGGAGCATTCGGTATGGATGTTGATTACGCTCAACTCCATAAAATTTTCGGTTCTTCTCTGGAGAACGAAGCGCGATACTCGCCAGCCGTATGCATTGGTTGCGATATGAAAGTTGTTAGCGGCAATCCCGACCCAAAACATGTGAGCACGAGCTACGTCGAACGACAAAACTTAAGGATGAGAATGGGGATGCGGAGGTTCACGCGCCTGACTAATGGCTTCTCGAAGAAACTTGAAAATCATGCTCACGCTGTCGCGCTTCACTTCATGTACATGAACTACGTGAGAATTCATTCCTCGCTACGGGTCACTCCAGCAATGGAAACAAGAATAGCTGATCACGCATGGGATTTATCGGAGCTTGTCGGCTTACTTTCAAACTGAGCCACTACCTGGCATCGCCCAACCTTGCTATTCCACCTATCCTCCGGCATAATAATAGTTTGCCTTATCCCCGCTAGAACCAATAGGAAAGGAAACAAGTTAAGTGTTGATGATTCGTTTATCGCGTACCGGTGCGCGCAAACAACCGCAATATCGTGTGGTAGTAATCGAGAAGGAACGCGCCCGCAATGGTCGGCCCGTGGAAATTGTTGGGACCTACAATCCCCGCACCACGCCTGCCAGCGTTGAATTGAAGCGCGAGCGTATTCAGTATTGGGTCTCCAAGGGAGCCCAGTTGTCGGATCGAGTCAACAAGATCGTCTCCCGCCCTGCTCCCGCTGCTGCCGCCCCAGTCGCCTGATTCGTGCCTTTTTAGTACGATGATTTGAATCTGCGGGTCATTTTGCTCGTTCGTCTTCTGCTATTTTTTGTGCGGTCCTGAACGATGCCCGCGGCCCTCGAGGATTATTAGAAACCATGAGCGGACAACATGCTGACATGCTAGGTCTGATCGAGCACGTGGCCAAAGCGCTGGTGGAAGATCCCAGCCAGGTTTCAGTGAATGAAGTAGTGGAGGGACGCGACACCGTCCTGGAACTTAAAGTCGCTCCCAAGGATGTTGGCAAAGTGATTGGAAAACAGGGACGCACGGTGCGTGCTATGCGCAATTTATTGAGCGGGGCAGCCCTCCGATCTGGAAAGTATTACGATTTGGAGATTCTGGAAGACTAGTGGGAGTTAGGCATCGCTGAAGAGTTCATCACCCTCGCTCGCGTCCTGAAAACTCAAGGACGGCACGGCGAGGTAGCCGTGGAAGTGCATACCAGCATTCCTGACCGGTTTCGTGAAGGATTGAAACTTTTCGCGCTACCAAAAGATGTAAGTGGCCACGTGTTGCCAGTTCGCCAGTTGGAAATAGAACAACTCTGGCCGCACAAGGAGCTTCTGGTTCTCAAGTTTGTCGGCGTGGATTCGATCTCATCCGCCGAAGCGCTGGTGGGATGTGAATTGCAGGTTCCCGTCAGGGAGCGCGCGTCGCTTGATCGAGGATGGACCTACGTCAGCGATCTGGCAGGATGTACGGTTTACGACGGAGACCAGGAGATTGGCGCGGTCAAAGACGTACGGTTTGGCGCGGGAGAGGCGCCGCTTCTGATCGTGCACAAGGGAACACAGGAATACGAAATCCCCTTCGCCGAGCAGTTTCTCCAGAAAATAGATACTGGACGCAGGCGGATTGATATGCGGTTGCCCGAGGGTTTGCTGGAAGTTAATGCTCCGCTGACAACGGAAGAAAAGCAGCAGCAGGTTGAGTTGCAGAAACAGGCTTCGACGCGTGAGTCCAAGGCTGGCGGACTCAACATGGGTAAAAGCGGGAAACGAAGATGAAGATCCACATTTTAACAATCTTCCCGGACTTCTTTCAGGGCCCGATGCATCATGGCATCGTTCGGCGGGCGCAGGAATCTGGACTGCTTTCGATCGAAGTTCACGATCTGCGCGCCTTCGCGCATGACCGTCACAAGACTGTGGATGACCGTCCATTTGGCGGCGGCGAAGGCATGGTACTGAAGCCAGAACCGATCTTTGAAAGTATTGAGAAGTTGAATCTTGCTTCGCGTGAAGAACGACTAGCCGCCAAAAACATGGCGAAGCAAAGCGTCGTTCTGCTGTCCGCACAGGGTAAACGCTTTGACCAGTCCGTGGCCGCAGAGCTAGCGACTCTGGGCGAACTAGTTCTAATTTGCGGGCGCTACGAAGGCGTTGACGAGCGAGTGGGGGAACATCTCGCCGATCGTGAGCTTTCCATCGGAGACTACGTTCTCAGCGGAGGCGAATTAGGCGCCGCGGTTATCATTGATGCAGTCACGCGGCTTCTGCCCGGAGCTTTGGGGAATGAAGCTTCCTCGCGGCAAGAATCTTTTACGCCGCGATTGGATGCGCAATCGAACGGTGGTCCGGATTCGACTTGCTCCTCCGGCGGATTGCTTGATTATCCGCATTACACGCGTCCAGCGGACTTTCGCGGGTGGATGGTGCCGGAAGTTTTATCTTCGGGCAACCACGAAGAAATACGGCAGTGGCGAAGGCGTTCGGCGCTCGAGAAAACAATGCGTAATCGTCCTGATCTATTGCAGGCTGCAAGCTCAAGCGAAAAAGAGCTCAGTCAAGAAGACAAGAAAATGCTGAACGAGCTCTCAGCGCAGCGAATTTAGAAGCACAGCAAAGACAAGTTTAGAATCGCAGAATATTGAGATTAGCGAGGAGAAGTCATGTCGAGCAACCTGATCATCGAAAAATTGTTGGCCAAGACAAAGCGCACCGACCTTCCAGGATTCGCGGCCGGAGACACCGTCCGCGTCCACGTGAAAATCAAGGAAGGCGACAAGGAACGTCTGCAGGCTTTCGAGGGCGTTGTTCTAGCGCGCACCAAAGGACCGCAGGCGAGTTTCACGGTCCGTAAAATGAGTTTCGGGCAGGGCGTCGAGCGCATTTTCCCGGAGAATGCCAGGGTAATTGACCGCGTGGAATTGTTGCGCTCCTCAAAGGTTCGTCGCGCAAAGCTGTATTATTTGCGCGCATTGAGAGGCAAGGCTGCTCGTCTGAAAGATGTTGATCGCGACCGCGCTCCGGTGGCTGCAGCCAAGCAATCCTAAGATAGTTGAAGGCTAGCGTGAACGCTGCAACTCAAGCTCGAACACATTCTCGAGCTGTTCTTCGGCGAGCTTTCGCAGCAAGTATTGCAGAACTTTTCGGTCGCCTTTGCGGACTTCGTTGAACTGGACTCCGAGGCCTTTGTCGTTTGATGCGTGCCGCACCTGCCCCTTGAAAACCAACTCTCGGTTGGCGACCCTAAGCAATAGTTTGACTTGGCTGCCTGCGTCTAGCTTTCGGCTGGGATTAATAAGGCAGCCTGTCTCAGATAGATCCTTGATCTTGCCCGTAGCCTCGATTACCGGACGCTGCGAATTCCAAAGCTCCACTTCTCCATCAATCTGAATTCGCGGAGTCCGTCGTCGGTTGCGATCGTCCACGTCGGTAGTGAATCCGCTCACACCTTCCACTCGCACCGCATCGTAGATCGCCTGCAGGTCGCGCAGTTCGTTTTCCCAAAGTAGCCGATCGGCCTCAACGCACTCGATACCGACCTGACCTTCGCGTGGAGTATTCTTTTTCCCCACCCACACCACGCGGCAAAAAGCTTTGCTGCGTCCGCGTTCAATGGCGATGATTTCGCCCGTCTTCTGCTGCGACCGCATTCCCGTGATGCACGCGCCGCGCAAAGAAATATCGTAAGTGCAGGCCGTATCCGCCAGCGGTTTGTTCTCGTCGTCCCAATACGTGATTCGGAGTGGCAGTACGACACTAATGCGGGAGTAAGACCGCTCAAAGTCTTCTTCGGCCGTCAAAATACCTGATGGTGACTGCATAGTCTTGTAGAGCACGGGAGCGATGGAATGCCCCAGCTCCAACGTTAATGTACGGAGAGAAGAGGATCAATTTACGACAGTAATGTGACCAGGAGGTTACCCGGCTGACTTTCCCCGCGAGCGGGTAAACGGAGCTATGGTTACTACGAGAATTGTCATCCCAGCGAAGACGGGGACTTCGCATTCGTTGGTTGATCCTCGCGGTCACATTGTTTGACAAGTATCCGGATAGTAATAGTGGGAGCAGCAAGCCGTTCTGTGGCTAGTTGAGGGTTGATAGTTCGGCCGGCAAACACTTTGTGGGTTAAGAAACAAATACAGGGTACAATGTTGCGCGATTGGGTGGGCAAGTAAACACACTTTCAGTATGCCAGTTCGGAGGATTCCCAATGGCTACAGCCGTAACGCAACCTGCTACTCCCGTAAAACGTGTTATGGGACGCCGCTACGATCACGTTTTCTTTTCAGGAATGGCGCTTTTAATGCTCGCCACCGTTTTTGTCGGCTTCGCGCCAACCTATTTTCTCGCGGGAGTTTTTCAGGCGCCGCTACCCGCTCCGATCATTCACATCCACGGCGCAATATTTTCGCTTTGGGTATTGTTGCTTGTCACGCAGACATCGCTGGTCTCAGCCGGACGTGTGGCTATTCATCGCCGTCTCGGTATCGCCGGATTTCTGCTTGCGTGTTCTATGGTGATCGTCGGTGTACTGGCCGCGACCAATGCGCTTGGCAGAGGGTTTGCGCCTCCAGGACTGGATCCGCTGACGTTCTACATCGTGCCGATCACTGACATGGTGGTGTTCGCGACACTGATCTATTCTGCGTTTCGCAACCGCTTCGATCCTTCGGCCCACAAGCGGTTCATTATTCTTGCCACCACAGCACTGATGATTGCGCCGATTGCGCGCTGGCCGCTCGCGATGGTACATCGAAAACCGTTCATGGCCGCGTTCGTCGCTGAAGTTTTCGTGCTTCTGCTCGTTGCATATGATTTGTTGTCCATTCGCAAAATTCATCGTGCGACTTTGTGGGGAGGTATGTTCCTTATCCTCGTGCAGCAGTTGAGAGTCCCCGTCGGACAGACTGCAGCGTGGCATGCCTTCGCAAGCTGGGTGCAAACGCTTGGGCACGTGGCACGTTGAAACGAGAGGGCATGAAAAACAAGCTTTGGTCTTTTTCTGATGTTGCTTGCCGTCGTGTCGCTCGTGTGGGTTCTCAGGCACGCACGGCCACGAAGTGATACAGCGGAGATCCGGAAATTTTAGGGTAAGGAACCCGCAATTTGCACTTGCGTTCCACAAAGTCCCTCGCTGATGATGTGATTAATCCGGATTTTTCCATGCCCGCCAAATTCACACTCACTTCCGAAAAATCTATTTCGTCTTCTGCTGCCAAGCTGAAATTGCTGAAACGGCTGCGCTGCACTTTGAAGTTTGAGACCAAGGCATGGCAATCCGGCGCGCGAATGGTTGCCGGAGTGGATGAAGTTGGCCGCGGATCGCTATTTGGTCCGGTGGTAGCGGCGGCTGTGATTCTTGACCCGAAGTATCGCATTCGCGGGCTGCGCGATTCTAAGTTGCTTCCCGCTGAGCGACGCGAGGTTCTTGCCGAGCGTATCCGCCAGCATTGCTTAGCGTGGTCGGTAGCCGCGATTGATGCCGCCCGCATTGACCAGATCAATATCTATCAGGCGTCCCGGGTCGCCATGCGCGAAGCCGTCATGCGCTTGCAGCCCTTGCCGGAGCATCTGCTAATTGACGCCCTGCGCCTCGATTGCGATTTGCCGCAGCGAGCAATCATTCACGGAGACGCGCTTTCAGCTTCGATTGCCGCGGCTTCGATTCTCGCGAAGGTTGCGCGCGATCTCATGGTGTGTGAGTGGGACGCGGTTTTCCCCGTCTACGGACTAGCCTCTAATAAGGGATACAGCACTCCGCGCCACATCGCTGCGTTGCGTGAGCACGGTCCGTGTCCGCTGCACCGCCAGTCCTTCGCGCCGGTCTGGAATAATCCCTTGGCTCAGGAGACTTTGGAATTCATGACTGAAGACAAAGTGGACGAGAGCGTCGCCATCGAAGCGGTAGAAGACCTCACTGAAGTCGCGGTTTAACCGTGTCAATCGGGCGAAGCGGCCACTGAGCTTTTATCTAATAGAGTCCGCTACAACAAGTCTCTAAATTGACATGGCCCATTTGTGATTGGGCGATTGATAAAATTTAGACAGAGTGGTTTTGCAGTGAGGTACGTTTCTCACCTTGAAGAATTTCTACTGCGTTACCGACGTTGGGCTGACGACGGCCTCGCGTGCGGGCAAGGTCGGTTTCACCAGGAAGAATTCATGGTCGTAGAGATTGCGATAGATGTGTCCGGCAATCTCGGCCGCCTTAGGACCAAAGGTCGGGCGCCCGCCTTCGAGGAAGACCACAACGACGATACGTCCCACTTGAGTGTTCGCGTAAGACGCAAACCATCCAAAACGCGTACCGGCATGCGAACAGGTTCCGGTTTTTCCGAGTACTGACTCTTCGCTGAAATTTGTTCGCAGGCTTCTGGCGGTACCAAATGCAACAGCGCCCGCCATGCCGTCAGAGATTTCTGGAATCACGTGTCCGATGTTAAGGCGACGCTTCACGATTGGCTGAAAATTCGCAATCTGGTCTGGCGTTGTCGGGTGCTGCAAGTAATAAAGCGTGCCGCCATTGGCAATGGCGGAAACGAGAGCGCCGAGCTGCAGGGGCGTAACCGAGATTCCCTCGCCGAATGAAGACATCTTGCCCACGCCACCAAGCTTGGAGGAAATTTCGGTATTTGGATAAATACCAAGCTGCTCGCCGGGAATGCTGAAGCCCGCCAGCTCGCCGAGTCCATATTGGTGAGCGTAGTGGCTGACTTTTTCAAATCCCAGCTGGCGTCCGACTGCCTCGAAGTATGCATTGTTCGAGTGCGCGAGGGCGTTGGTCAAATTCATGTGATAGCGGCCGCCGAGCCGCACTTCGGTTTCTTTCGTGATGATGCCTTCACTTAAGGCGGCCAGCGCGACTGACAACTTTATCGTTGAACAAGGCTGAGCGCCGCTGGAGAGAGCGAGCTTCTGATTCACCATGGCGAGAATGCGCCCGCTGGTGGGTTCGACAGCGACGACGCTGCCATTCATGTTTCCCAGCGCGTCAATTGCAGCTTGACGGACAATCGGATCTTCGCCCGCAGTTATGTCGCCATCGGTTATGTCGTCCATGTACGAGCTCATAGTGAAACGCTCGTAGTAGCGATGCCGACGATGAACACGTGTCCGAGAGAAGCGCGTGGATGCCAGACGCACAGTTCCAGGTCGAGTCGCACGGCTGCGGGCCAGGCGCCGCATATGCTTCCGCGCGCGGGGCGTTTCAGTAACGTTGGGTGTTTTTTTGCGAACGATTAGCCTGCGAGTACTCACGTTCGCAGCAAGTGCGGTTCCGGGTGCAAACATCATGGGCAGCACGGCCGCCAGGAGCAACGCGAGACAGACAGTTGCATGTTTATAAACAGGCAATACGGAAATTTTAAGGGCTTGCCGAAAGATCGAGGGTGCTGACGCTGGTCTCACTTTGCTGTACCTATCCCTGGAGATATAGAAACCGTTGGTTTCTTCGCGAAGTCGCTTGACTATTTTTGAGATGCCCTAAACGCCGCCATTGACCGGCATTTCAGCGAGCCGGCGGCAAGGAAACTCCCTTCCTGATGGTAAGAGACGCATGCTGGATCGGCAACAGAAAAATGGATTTCAGCGAAAGTTCCATGACTTGATCTAACCCTTTGCGAATAGGAGAGTTGCGGAGTTTCTCGCGCTGTTCATCGGCCTTTCGTAATGCTGCGATGGTTACTGTAATGATACCTGCAGCTTTCATGCTCAGCGAGCCGGAGTCGCGATGCGACGAGGAGAGTCGAAGTGTCCTTATGCCCGGTATTCCGAACGGACAATGGGAACTTTTCGACGCAAAAAGCCATTCGTTAACGAATGGCTCTTCATTCAGATGATCTTCTAAAGGATGACCAGAAAGCCATCGGACTACATAGTTTCAGCGCGCTTCCGCAGGAATGCCGGCACGTCGAGGTCAGCCTGCTCAAAATTCGCGACCATGATGTTCCGCATGCTGTCCAGAGAGATCACCTCCGATGGAGCAGGTGCAGGCTCCGCAGCGTGCGACTCCTCCATAACCATGGCTGGCGGCGGATCGGAATCCACGTCGTCGGCGAATTCGTCTTCCACCTCCATGAAGGATTCCCGCGGACTGGAGTACGCAAGGCGGGCTTCTTCGCGGCGGCGTTGACGATCGCCATCTTTGAAGCCGGTAGCAATCACGGTGATTTTAACGGCATCTTTCATTTTCTCGTCGAGTACCGCGCCAAAAATGATGTTGGCGTCTTCGTGGGCGGCGCTTTGGATAATGGTGCAAGCTTCCTGAACCTCGGCGAGTTTCAGCGATGCTGAGCCGGTGATGTTGATCAGGATTCCGCGTGCGCCGTCAATGGCTCCGGCCTCGAGGAGCGGAGAAGCAATGGCTTTTTGGGCTGCTTCGGTGGCGCGCCGTGCGCCGTTGGCGGTGGCAGCGCCCATGACCGCATACCCCATTCTCGCCATGATCGCTTTCACGTCAGCGAAGTCGCGGTTGATGATCCCGGGGATAGTGATGATGTCGGAAATGCCTTGCACGCCCTGGCGAAGGATGTCATCGGCGACGCGGAAGGATTCAAAGAAACCGGCATCCTGAGCAACGCCCAGCAGTTTTTCGTTAGGGATCACGATAGTCGTATCCACCGATTCCATTAACTCGGAGACGCCGCGCTCGGCCTGCTGCATGCGGCGCTTGCCTTCGAAGGCGAATGGTTTGGTGACAACGGCGACGGTGAGCGCGCCCATCTCGCTGGCCAGGGAGGCAATGACGGGGGCAGCTCCTGTGCCAGTGCCGCCGCCCAGGCCGGTAGTGACGAACACCATGTCGGCGCCTTCGAGGGCTTCGATGATCTTGTCGGAGTCTTCGAGCGCAGCTTTGCGTCCAACTTCAGGATTGGCGCCTGCTCCCAATCCATTAGTCAGCTTCACGCCCAGCTGAATTTTCATCGGCGCGCGCGACATCCGCAATGCCTGCAGGTCAGTGTTGGCCACGACGAACTCGATGCCATCCATGCCCGCATCAATCATGCGGTTGACTGCGTTTCCGCCGCCGCCACCCACGCCGATGACCTTAATCTTGGCGTCGTTGCGGGTTTCTTCGTTAAAGCTGATGCGAATGTCACTTTCCTTTTTCATGTCCGCCGCCTATTTGAAATTTACCTGCATTTTGGAAGTGCACGTTCCCGGATTCTTAAAATCGAACTACTCAAAAATTGTTAGGCACCTTTGCCGGCAAATAACGCCATCAACCGTGAACTCCATCTCGAATCCTGAACGCCGCGGGCCATCCTTGAACGATGTCCGTAATAAACCATCCCAAGAACGGTCGCATATTCCGGTTCAGCAAGAGTGGAAGGCATTTTCGCGAGCGGCATTGGCCATGACAAACGCACCGGCCGACGCAACACGGAATCCGCGATATCGAGAATGCCGGGCAATCTCGATGCGCCTCCACTGAGAACGATGCCGGCAGCGCAGCGGTCGAGCATTCCAGAATGGCGCAGGTTATCGCGCAGCAGCTCGAACAATTCGCGCGCGCGTGGTTCCAGAATCTCTCCAACCATGCGTTGTGAGATCAACCGCGAAGGCCGATCTCCCACGCATGGGACTTCGACTTCATTGCCTTCGGGGATAAGGGTTACGATGGCGTTTCCGTAAATCTTCTTAATTTTCTCGGCCTCCGCGACGGGAGTGCAGAGTCCGACGGAAAGGTCGCTGGTGAAATGGTCACCGCCGATGGGGATCACCCCAGTATGCGCAACGGCGCCTTCCTGCATGACGATCAATCCGGTGGACCCAGCGCCGAGATCAGCCAGGCAGACGCCTAATTCGCGTTCATCTGCGCGCAATACCGCGTCGGCGCAGGCAAGCGGCTCGAACACAGTGTCATCTACATGAACGCCTGCGCGGTTAACAGCGCACACAAGATTCTGGGTCGCAGTGGTCCCAGCAGTCACCATATGGACACGGACTTCGAGACGCGTCGCCAGCATCCCCATGGGATCGTGTACGCCAGTCTGTTCGTCGAGAATAAATTCCTGGGGCAGCAGATGCAGAATTTCGCGATCGGCAGGAAGAGGGATGGCTCGGGCCTTTTCAACTGCGAGTCGAATTTCATCGCGTGCGATTTCGCGCGAACGGGCGCCGAAGCTCAGGCCCCCGTGAGTATTCATGCCACGGATATGCGCCCCCGCTATGCCCAGCAGAGCGTGTTCGATGGGCGCCCCAGCCGCGTCTTCCGCCTGCTCGACAGCTTTCTGAATTGACTTCACAGCTTTTTCAAGGTCAACGATTACACCTTTGCGTGAGCCCCGAGACTCCGCGAGACCATGGCCGCGATAACGCAATCCGCTGTCGGTAATCTCAGCCACCAGGACGCATGTTTTCGCGCTGCCAACATCAATCGCCGTCAGAAGATTTGCGTACTGATTTGCCATGGTTAAGGTGTTTCCTGACCTTTCGCGATCGCGGGACTTGGTTTTGTTTTGGTGTGGGCCAATGTTTTCGGTGTTACAGAATTGTTTTTCGCCGCCGAATGGCGTGATTTTGATGCCGCGAGCTTAATCGCCGCCTTTTGCTTGGCTGCCGCACGCTTTCGCGCCTGGGAACGAATCTTCCAGGATTGAATCGCTTGCTTCGAAGGCTTTGCAGGTGCGGCGGATATCGTGTGCGCTACATTTCGGCCGGTAGGCGTCGCATTTTTCAGGGCAGGCTTTTCGGAAGTCTTACCGACAGACTGTTGCGCAACTGCAGGGGTGGGCGATTTTGTCGCTACAGCATGTGGCTCCCAGGTTTTCGTTGGATGGTTTCCGTGAACAGTCGAGGAACTGTGGATAGGCATACGCTGCACCAAAGCGGCGGGCTTCACCCCCAGGTTCATCGCCGACTTCACCGCGGACGCTGATAGCGGGGGCTGTTTCGGCGTACTCTGCAAATCTGGATTGACGATGATTTGGTGGTCGTAGCGCAAATCCACGGACTCGAGCTTGTCAAACTGCTGGCGCCACTCGCGCACGTGAGCAACGTAGATGCGGTAGCGTTCGAGATAATTTGACGATCCCAGATGCACCAACACTTCCCCTTGAGCATTGTTGGCGAGAACTTTCACGTCTTCGGGATCGGAAATATCAACTTCGCTCAGGTCCTGCGAGTAGTGAGCGCCGTCCGCATCCAATTGGCTGACTACGTCGTTATAGAGGCGCATGCGCGGGGTACGACTGGAGAGCGGTTCGCCGGCGTTCATCCCAAGAATTACTGGGAATGAATATTTGCTTTTGCCGGTGGCTGGCAGGTCCATCAAGGTTCCTACTGGGTCCACCAGCATAATTTTGGGACCAACGCGAGCGAAGGCAACCGGAGTACGCTCATGAATTTCAATTCGCAGGCGGTCGGGGACGAACCTCATCACACTGGCCGACTCTACCCAGGGGATCAGCTCTAATTGTTTTTTGCGCTGGGAGAGTGGGATGAAGAAAATGTTGCGACCGATATCGCCGCCCATGACTTCCATAACCTGGGAGTGGGTGACATTGCGCAGCCCCGCGATTTCTATGTCGTCGCTGGAGTCCACTCGAAAACGCCATGAGCGCTCGCCGTACTGATATAGGGCAGCCGTCGTGATTCCGCAGAAGAACAATAACGTAAGGGCGACAATCGCCCACATGAGACGCGTGGCCGTTCTCTTAGGAAGTGAAGCACGCCGGACTGAGACACGTTTCTGCCCGCGCAGAAATGGAGTGTCTTCGTCCACATCCAAGTCGAGCATGCGCGAGTCGTCCATTCGTTCGCGCACGGGCTCGTCGGACAGTGGATACAACTCTTCCTGAATGGTAGGACTGTTTTTCCTCGCCATCAATCAGGTCAGTTGTCGTCAGCGAATCGAGAGCAAAATCACTATAACTGCATTTCGTGAACAGAGA
>JALYIM010000075.1 GCA_030775785.1 Acidobacteriota bacterium | reverse complement strand
GCGAAGAACACGTCTACTCCGATATATCCGCCGCGAAACCCGGGCACGCCAGTATGGAACAACACAACCAGCAGTACGGCAATGCCACGCAGGCCTTCAATGTCAGGACGAAAGCCATTTTTCATTGGAGAGAGATTTTCTCATACTGTACATATTAGGAGCGAGCCGTGTCAGTGCATGGTGGGCAATGCAAAACTTACTTAATTCGGTGTTAAGTAAGAAGTTTTGGTACCCTGGAGCATACGACGTCCGAGCTATGTTAATCATTCTGGATTTGGCAAATCTACGACCACAACGTTGGGGATGTTATTAACGCTCAGTACTATCTCTTCGTGCTTTTTCCTTCAATAATTGCTTAGATACCTTGATTTCCGGTCGTCAACCCGGCTCCCCCGCGCTGCAAGGGCAATTGATAATGCCGGCCTTGCCGGTCCAGTTAGAATTAGAAGCGAGATCTTACATGAAATATCGTTCTGATATCGATGGTTTACGCGCGATTGCGGTCATACCAGTGATTTTGTTCCATGCCGGCATTTCCCAGGTATCGGGCGGTTTTGTTGGAGTCGACGTCTTTTTCGTGATTTCCGGATACCTGATAACGGGGTTAATTCTTAAAGACATCGAACAAAATCGGTTTTCTATCATGTCGTTCTACGAACGGCGTGCACGACGAATTATTCCCGCCCTATTTGTGGTCCTGCTCGTGGCTTGGGTTGCTGCGTGCGCCTTCTTAATGCCTGATCGTGCTCGGGAATTTGGAAAAAGTCTCATTGCCACCGTGCTGTTCTCTTCCAACATCTTGTTTTGGCAACAATCGGGATATTTTCAGGCTGGGGAAGTCAAGCCACTGTTACATACGTGGTCGCTTGCCGTGGAAGAACAATTTTATATTTTTTACCCGCTTTTTATTTTTACGGTGGCCAAATATCTCAACAAGCGGTATCTCTTCGCACTGCTTCCCGTTTTCGTTTTCTCGTTCGCAATTTGCATTTGGGGTGTTAACTCACATCGGAGCATGACGTTTTTTCTTGCCCCCGCGCGCGCTTGGGAGCTACTTCTGGGGGGATTCCTTGCCATTCCGGTTATTCGGCCATTGCGTCATCGCGTGACGGCCGATCTTCTCGGCCTTGTTGCGTTAATTCTCCTTGCATACAGTTTTGTGAGGTTGTCGGGTGCGCTCCCCTTTCCGGGTGCAAACGCACTATATCCGACGCTAGGCGCCGCATTTACTATATACAGCGGGGCCACAAGTGGGACTATCGTGGCTAAGGTTCTCAGCGCGAGGCCTGTTGTTTTTATCGGTCTCATCTCCTATTCGCTCTATCTCTGGCATTGGGTCGTTTTCGTTTTCCTGAAATCTTATTTACTCCGTCCGCTACGAGGTTGGGAAATTGCAGCTGAAATTGCGGCATGCCTGATCATTGCAAGTCTTTCGTGGAAATTTGTTGAGGCTCCTTTCCGCACGCACCGGGGGGAGGGCGGGTTCTCGCGCCGCTGGATTTTCGCCGGAACAGCGCTTGGGTCGTTGGTGCTGGCAATCTTCGGCGGGTTTCTGTATTTCAGCCGAGGGCTGCCCTCCCGGTTTAACCACGAAGCACTTGAGTTATATGCCGGCAGAAGCGACCGCTGGAAGAGACACGATGAGTGTTTGCGGGGGATTTGTAAAATCGGCGACGAAAACACGGCCCCTAGTTTCCTTCTATGGGGCGACTCCCATGCGGGCGCTATCGCTCCGATGTTCGAGCAGGTTGCAAAATCGAATAAAATATCCGGCTTTGTCGCTTTCAAGGCAGCATGTGCTCCCCTTCTGGGCTTAAAGCGCTACGATCAGGACAAAGTGGAAGAATGCGGTAGCTTTCATGACTCGGTGCTGGCCTTCCTTAAGGTCCAACATATCCGAAACGTATTTCTCGACGGACGCTGGGGACTATACAGCGAAGGTACGCGGTATAAACAGGAAGAAGGCGCACCCGCCCTGCTCACTGCAAGTCGAAATTATCAGGATAACTGTCGCGAGTTTGAAAATCTTTTTCGGTCGACTATTCAGGAGCTCCGGCGGCGGCAGATAAATGTAGTGATAATTGCCAGTGTTCCCGAGATAGGAATGGATGTCCCAACGGTGCTGGCGCGCGCCGCGGTCAAGGGCGCAGCCGTTGAATTGCAGCCTCGGTATTTCGAATTTATGGAACGGCAAACGCGGGCATTCAAAGTGTTGTCACGAATCGCGGCGGAAAATTCATTGCAAGTCATCTATCCTCACCAGACGCTGTGTGACAGCGTATCGTGCTCAGTTGTGAAGGATAATCACGCTCTTTACGTAGATGACAATCATCTTAGCGTGCACGGGTCGATGTATCTTGAGTCCGCACTCACGCCTTGGATATTGAAGAGTGCGAACGAGATACCTTAGGGTTGAGCGCTGCCAGCTGATAGCGAAAGGGGGCTACTTTTAGCGATTTGGAATTTTCTAGGCGCCCTTGGACCGGCGTGCTAGAATCAGCTCTCATTAGTCGGCATTCTAGGTTTTTCTAAGATACCGAACAAGACATAGGCATAGTGGGAATGTTACCAACCGCTTGTGGTGCAGATCACCCGCGCGGGTTTCTGGTCACTACTATGTCTGAAAATCCCAAAACTCGCCCCGCCCTAGCAATTCAAACCAGTAGCGAACATTTCACCAACGGCGAAATTCTGGAGCTTGTTCGCGACCCAGACGATTCCAGTCGGCTAGTCCTTCTCCACAAAAATGCCAAACGAACCAAACTCGTTCCACAATTCCAGTGCACCGGCCAGACTTACGTTCCGGCGCTTCTAGATTTGGGATTGCTGTCTCAACTGCGCATTCCAGAAACGACGGAACCGTATGGCTCTGCGGCGGAACTAAGCAACGAGATTTGCAAATTGGTGGTGAAGTACTGCGGCGTCGGGGAGGAACTTGGATTCTTAGTAAGCTGCTTTGCGATCGCGACCTTTTTTTCTGATTGCCTCCCATCTTCTCCTTGCCTTGTAATTTTTGGGGCAGCGGAAGAGGCCGAAACACTTCTGCGTGTGCTCGCATGGATCTGCTGGCATCCGCTCTTGCTAACTGACTCGAAATTGTCAGGACTGCCGGAGCAACTAGTTTTTACTCGCCTAATTCACCCGATCGTTTCGAAGCGCGAAATTCAGAAATTACTGCAGCGAGCGCCATTGTCCGGCTTCATGTCATCCAGTCAAGGAGTTTTACGTCAGTCTTTGGGCGCATGTGCCGTGTATCTCGAGAGCCATGACCTCAGTGATGAGT
>JALYIM010000074.1 GCA_030775785.1 Acidobacteriota bacterium | reverse complement strand
ATCCACCGCACGAAAGAGTTCATAGTTGGACGCAGTTCTTCATCCACATCGCGGCCATTACGATCGGATTACTGATAGCGATCGGTCTCGAACAGACGGTAGTATATTTTCATCATCGTCACCAACTACAGGAAGCCCGGCGTGAGTTGACAGCGGAACTCGAAGAGAACCGTCGCGTCCTGACCAAGAACCTGGACGCGGTCCGAAAGATGACGGCTGAAGTAGATGCCAACATGGCGTTGCTGCACGCCGCGCAAACAACGCCCGCGCCGATCGGCTCGAAATTGGTCTTCGGATTAGGTAATTTTTGGTGGCCGAAAGACGCGACATGGCAGGCCGTAAAGCAGAACGGGTCGCTCGGGCTTATGGCGCACGATGAATTGCATTACTACGTCTACATCTACGAGGACATTGCCATCATCATGGAACAATCGTCCGAAATGGGGGCCCGCATCGAAGTGGCCCGTGCCATTGCTCGGCGATCACCGGACGGAAATCTCACGCCACGGGACATTGAGGAACTAATTACTGTTACCTCTGAGGTGCAGGCAAAAGCCGCCTATTTGACTTTGCTCCTTCGCCTCGAGGAGAATGCCCTCCAGAAAAAGATCGAGGAGATTCCGAAGATCGAGCAAAAGCTAAATCAAAACTAGCAGTCTTGTGCAACGCCTAACCAATCAGTAGAGCTAACCGCCACCGTCGCGTGTTTACATTTCAGATGATTACAATATTTCCACTTCGAGCCAGGCTCGCCCTCAGTGGCGGTAGCTCACTTCTGTCTCGTTAGGCGTTACGACACACCGAGGATTCGATGATTTCAAAGACATTCACCGCCAAGATCGTTTGCGAGGGTTCAATGTGCGTCATCCCACTAACCTTTGATCCCAAACCCGTGTTCGGCAAAGTGCGCGCTCCGGTCAAGGTGACGTTAAACGGTTACACCTACCGGAGCACGATCGCCGGCATGGGCGGACCACCGTGCATTCCATTGAGGAGGAGTAAGGACCACCGTGCATTCCATTGAGGAGGAGTAATCGAGAAGCCGCCCGTGTGCAGGGCGGCGAGACGCTCACGATTCGTTTGGACGTCGACACCGACGAGCGGGAGGTCAGGCCGCCCTGATCTCCTTCAAGCACTGAGGGTAATACCTGGCGGGTCGGCCCGGTGGCGAGCCCTCAGTTACACTCACCAGCGCGAACATGTGGAAGCGATCGAAGGAGCCAAGAAGCCGGAGACACGCGCTCGTCGCATTACAGCTGCGATGAAAATGCTCCAAGAACACGGTAGACACACGACGCCCAACTAGGCGATGCAGCGAACCGTGGTTCGCTTTGGTTCTTTTACCTTCCATGAAATTCCAGCTTCACTCCGTAGCGACGCGCCAGCCCGCCTGCCGTCGCTCATCTTGTCTCGTTAGATGTTCCCGCTACAACCGATGAAAACATTGATATATCTGCTGATTCCTGGCTGGTTGCTCACGATTGCTTTCGCTCAGGCGCCGCCTCCGCCGGGACTGAAGGATCCATTCCTCGATAATTTTGTCGGAGACTGGCGTGTGGAACGAAAAATGGGTAACGGGCGCATAGCTGAGAGCACGGTGCACGGTGAATGGTCTCTTAAGCATCACTACATCCAGCTGCATTACGGTTTTGCCGATAAGTCGCAGGATTACGAAGCGCTCGTATTCATTGGCTTTGTTGAGCCCGAAAAAACTTACGCCTGTCATTGGCTCGATGTTTATGGTGCGGGTTTCGACGCGCCCGGTCGAGGCAAGCTCGATAACGAAAAACACTCGATTGAATTTCGGTGGGACTCGAAAGAAGGCGCACTGACGAACAAGTTCACGTTTGACTCGCTGGCGGAGACGTGGACATCGCTGATTCGTCAGTTGGAATAAGGCGAGTGGAAAACGTTCGCCGAAGAAAAATGGACAAAGAAATGAAATCGTGCGGCCACAACACATCTAACCAAGCGCGCTGCAGCCAACCGCTGGCCGTCCTGATGTCTAGCTTTCAGATGACTTCAACGTTAAACTCCGTAGCGGCGGACTTCTTTATGACACAGAATCTTCTCGCCTCGAATTAGCTTTCTGTTAATTTCTCCGAAGCATCAAGATGACTCGGAGACGAGTCTGGCAACCGGACGGGAGACGTTACGGTGCCCTTGAGCGGGAAACCGCTCGATGTGCAGTGAGAAATCACTGAAGTCAGTCTCCGATTTGTTCTGATGCGCTGAGGAACGCATCATGAAATTATCGCTGCGGGTAAACGCGCAAAACCCAGACCACCACATCTGGAGCAACAACGGCACGTGGTGGATTCACTTCACCATTCACTCGGAGGCTACAAAGCACCGGATTCGCACATCACTACGAACCAAGTGTGCGCTCGAATCCCGACAGAAACGAGATCAAATGCTCATGGGTGCCCAGCAACCGCAGGCAAATTAAATGCGTGTCCAAGTATTGAGCGTGCATATACCGGCGATGAGCACTATCGGGTTTGGATCAGGCGTATTTGGAACGTTGGAAGAGGTTCAATTTTGCGGCGATCAGCGGTGCCTGCGTGAGATTGGAACGGTTCTTCGAACGGAATCTGGTTCGATCCATGCGCAAGTAACTGAATGGAAGGTTCTTAACATAGGTTCGTCTCGCCTCGCGACTAGGTGTATATAGAATGAGACAAATCGCTGCGGAACCAGAGCGGCAATTGATGACCAGAGAGTTCGCGGATACGATCTCTGGCAAACAGCCTAATCCATATTTGCGCACGCACGATCATGTTCAGGCTGCCCTCGCAGGACACGCGGCGAGCATAAGGGGTGGGAGACTATCGGAAACCGCGTATTCCGAGCGCATGATTCACTTTTGGAGGGAGGTGTCTCTCGCGGAGTTGCCGCGCTACGGAACAGGCATCGACGAATGCTACGCACTGTTGTTTGAATCGGCTTTTGAACTCGCTGAATCTGATCCCGAGTGGGCAACTGAATGCCTCGACGACAAAGGGCGCACTCAATGGCCGATTAGCGCCCTCGCAAAGCTCGCAGATCGCGTGTCGGGGCTGGTAGCGCATCACTCCCTTCTGGACGCCATGGCGAGCTTTTACGCGCCTCTTCGCGAGCAAGAGCGGCGATGGCGTAACCAGCCCACCGTCGCTTTCCTAGGTGACGTGTGGTTCTGGGCTGGGCTTGTTGCATCTGTGGGAATTGACGAACATCACGCGCTTTGGAATTTTCGAGTCGCCCTCGCTGAAGCGGCCACGCACCATTGGGGCGACGCCAGACTTCATACCCGTCTGATCCGAGAAGCGCCGCTGCGCGCATGCACAACCCCGCTGCGCACTCTGATGGCACATCCGATACTTCGATTGGGGGAACTGAAATATCCAAAAACATTAGAACAAACCCTCTTGTTGCGGTTCCTTAACGCTCGTTGCATTGCCGAGGGATTCGAGTCGGAGGAAGATTCTTTCGGCAGTCCGCTGCGGTTAGCACAGTGGGTTCGTGATGCGCGAACGTGGGCCAAGGGCATCACACAAGAAGAACCAGAGACATATTTGGCGCTCCTCGACGAAGTTGGAGATCACGCAATTGAAGAATTCCGCTCCTTTGTGAAGGATCGATTTGGCAAGGATATCCTCCAAAAAGACCCGATTGACCTGACCGTTAAGTTGATTGCGTGCGCACATCGAGTGCGGGGTTTTGAAGTGTCGCAATATCGAGCGCAGCTTTGGGAACTCGTCGTTCATGTTGTGGATTGGGCCCTGTGGTTAGACTGGCTTCCTTTGGAAGCCGCAGCAAAGTGATGATCGGTCCCGAGGAAGGCGAAAGAGATATCGCGGACACTGCGCTGTGGATCGGTTGGTTTTTCCCGAGAGCCAGGCTCCTACTGGGAGACCGACGATCCACTACAAGCAATATTGGCGAACGTTCAGGGGGCAAACCGCCGACGGATGATCCGAG
>JALYIM010000073.1 GCA_030775785.1 Acidobacteriota bacterium | reverse complement strand
GACGAAAATCCCCGCACCGACCGAGACAGCGCCGCCAGCGGGAGGGGAGCAGAAATGAATTTTGAAGAATGGGAAGACAAATGGCTTGATGACCATCTGGGAAAACATCCTAGCCCCGCAGACGCCTGGGACGCCGCAACCACCGAAGCCAACCGGATGCTAGGCGACCAGTCGAACGAAGCCGAGAAAGACGCGAGGCGTGAAACAGCTTTAACGGAGCTCTACGCTTTGTGGGACAGTGACCAACTAGGCTCTAAACATGTGCGAGCCATCATCCAGAAAGCCCAAGGATGAAGTGCCCGAACCAAGCCTGTAAGAGTCTACAGGATAAGGTAATCAGCTCTCATGCAATCCCGGAGCTGAACAAAATCAGGCGTCGGCGGGAATGTCTCAAGTGCGGATGCCGATGGACGACATACGAACAAGCGGAAAAGGGTACAGAAACTTCTAGGAGTTGTACCTAACCTTGGAAATCGTCAGCATGGAAATTGTCAATCAGTTGCGCTCCCAATTGTCTCAATTGGAGAGCACGGCTGTGGTTGTCGGAGAAGATGGTATTCGCTACACATTTTTCCCACCTGGAATTGCCCATGATTGCGTACTGAATAGTGAGGAGTGGGTCCATCCCAGTTATGGTGCTGGAATGAAATCTCATGGTGCCAGTCTGCGAGCGCGACGCGGATTTTTATGGCCTATTGAAGAGTTTGTTTACGCTCATGAGCGTTCCCGAATCATTGGAGAAATGTTGCAAGAATTGCATAACTCTTCGTTTCTCCCCCGAGATAAGGAGCACTTAGATAATGATGTTTCTCCATTTATCGAAGACTTTGGGAAGGCCTTGGACCGCGTGCGTGCTCGCGATAAAAAGCCAAAACCCGACAGTAAGGCTCGTATGCAGATTAAGTTTGTAAATGGTGCGTGGTGGCTCTTTCATCGGCAGTGGATGCCACTGTGTTTTGAATCGTTCGAGGAAGCGGTCGTATTTGCTAAGAGGTATATCGCAAAGGTATCAAAACCCCCACATATAGCTCTTGCAAGGTCTCCATGGTAAAGCCATGATTCAACCCGAACTAGTGCATCCGGTCACATCCAGGCGGGGCGTTCTCGGGACAGGCGCTCCACCTCCCCAAGAGGGCAACGCAAATCCTGGCGAAATACTAGCTAGGTCGGTCCAAGGGCAGATAACAAGCCGCTTGGTTCTCCTGTCGATGAACAAATTCACCATCATATATCCCAACGGAATCAAGCGTCACGTGAACCGCCTAGAGCGGGATCTTCTGCTATCCTCCCTCACCCAAATTGCGCCTCGCGAATACGCAGCACCCTCCCTACAAACTGAAATCGAGCAAATGAACGCCCCTAAATTCCTACCAGGTAAATTCACCATTGAGTATGGCGATCGGCGCATCATTGAGCGACTCGAAAGCGTTGGCGCCATGACTGCGCGACTATTCAGGCAAGGCATACTAGCAACATGACTACTCTTTCAAATGGTTGGGCAGCACCTGATGCTCCGCGCATCAATGTCGGGGACAGATTCACTATGATGGACTGGCACGCGCAAGGACGAATTGGCCGCTGGCTTGTGAAGCATAAATTCTACTGGCTGGCTAAGAAGCTAGGTTTGTATTACATGAAGCGCAGCGAATACGTCGCCACCAGTAGGATTAGTACTGAAAATGGTTGACGGCTTCAAAGGCTATGATTTTGATGCAGTTACGCAGCAACCGCGATTTGTGCTCGAATGGAAATCAGTAGGCACAGGCACAGAGTACACCATGTACCGCCGCGGGCAGATTGGCCCATTCATGAGATTCACGGTCAGCAGGCTGGGCAAGCGTACGGAGTATGACACAGCGCCGCGCACCTGGATCCAGCACCTTTATCCTCGTTATCCACGACTTGCATGAACAAATTAGCTAAAAGGCATGAAAAGTTTGCCAAAGAGTATGTTCGCGACCTGAACGCGACAAGGGCAGCAAAAGCCGCAGGTTATAGTCAATCAACAGCCGCCTCACAGGGCTCAAGATTGTTAACGAAGAGCAAGATTCAGCGGCTTGTGGACAGAGAAACCAGCAAATGGGCCTCAAAATGTGACATTAGCATCGAAATGGTCGCTGAAGGTCTTCGCAAGCAGGGATTCTACGATCCACGAGCGTTTTATCACGAAGACGGCTCATTAAAATCCGTGCCAGAACTTGATGAAGAGACGGCATTTGCGCTGGCCGGGTTTGAGACAGAGAAGCTCTATCAGCATTACGCCAAAGGGGCGGCGCAAGAGATTGGCACCATATCGAAGGTCAAGATGGCCGATCGCACGAGAGCGCTGGAATTATTGGGACGACATTTAAAGATGTTCACGGATAAGGTTGAGCATACCGGGCTTGAATCGATTGCGGAGGCTATTTCTAAGGGGCGCAAAGCACTAGAAAATGGCGACGCAGGCAGTTAATCATGAAGTGGCTTTGGCTCAGGACCTTGCTAGTCTGAGTTTCAAGCCGGCGAAGTTCGCGGCCTATAACTTCCCATGGGGCGAACGGGATTTAGCGGACGCCAAAGGGCTAAGAACATGGCAAAGGGAGATATTAGAGACAATCGGCAACCATCTAAGCAACAGACAGACCCGTTTCAAACCGCTGCGGGTCGCCGTCGCATCCGGGCATGGTATCGGAAAATCCTCTCTGATCTCCATGATCGTCAACTGGGCGATGAGCACCTGCGAAGATTGCAAATGCATCGTGACGGCCAGTACGGGGATGCAGTTATTCACCAAGACGCAACCAGAGATAGCAAAGTGGTTCCGTCTCGCAAGAAATAGCCATTGGTGGGATGTACACACCCACAGCGTACGTATCAAGGATCCAGCGCACCAAGCTACCTGGCGAACTGATCTAGTCACTTGGGCACAGAATAATCCGGAAGCATTTCAGGGTCTTCATAACCTTGGCAAGCGCATTCTGGTTATCTTCGATGAGGCTTCGGGCATTGAGGACCCTATCTGGGCCGCGGTGCAGGGCGCGCTGACCGATGAAAACACCCAGATTATCTGGATTGCCTTCGGGAATCCGACTAAAAATACAGGCAGGTTTCGCGAATGCTTTGGACGTTTCGCGCATGACTGGATAACCAAACAGATTGACTCGCGTACCGTCGATGGCACCAATAAGGAAGAGATTGCCGGATGGATTAAGAATTACGGCGAAGACTCTGATTTCGTCAGGGTTAAAGTTAGAGGCGAGTTTCCCCGGGCTGGCTCCGGCCAATTCATCCCCAGTGACGTCGTTGCCGCGGCCAGAGCTTACCGTGCGGTGGGTTATGAAACCCTGCCTAAGGTGCTCAGCGTTGACGTTGCAAGGTTTGGTGACGATCAGACCGTCTTTGGCCTCAGGCAAGGGCGCAAGTTCCAACTCCTAGAGCGGCTACGCGGCAAGGATACTGTATTCGTAGCGGAGCGCGTGATTCACTGGCAAAAAGCGGAGGAAGTCCATGCCACAGTTATTGATGGTGATGGAATCGGAGGTGGAGTCATTGATGCGGTCAAGCACCGAGGATTTGGTAATCGACTGTTTGATTTCCATGGTGGACATGCAGCTAATGACGCCAACAAGTACTATAACCGGCGAGCGGAAATGTGGGGAGCAATGCGGGACTGGCTGGTGGCTGGTGCAGAAATCCCCGATGATGCCGAACTAGCCGACGATCTGACCAATCCTGAGTACTATTTCAGCCCGAAACAGCAGATTCAGATTGAGAAGAAGGACGAAATGAAGGCGAGAGGGCTGCGATCGCCGGACTGTGGAGATGCGTTGATGCAAACTTTCTCGGTTACCGTAGCTGCACCGAAACAAAAAGAACCAACTAGATATCGCACACCGGGAGAGAACGCGAACTCATGGATGCTAAGCTAAATGAATAGACGCAAATTCCTAGAATCTCTTGGATTGACGGCAGCGGCAGCCATTGCTCTGCCGAAGGTTCCTTATGCGGGTACGTGGCTGTTCCCCGAAGCTGTCATTGAGCATGTTGGAACGGTTACGCCTGAATGGATAGGCGCGGAAGCACTCGCCTTGCTCATGGAGATGTATCCGGGCACGTTAACCCGTAAAACTGGCGAGTTCAAATTGAGCAAAGGAATGGAGCAATTAGGAATCAGTATCCCAGTGGCAGGCACCGTTGACATACGAGAGATGCCGCTTGCTCGCGTCCGCGAGCAATACATTCGTCCAGCGATGGCCCAGTTTGCTAACAAATTGAAAGAGTCTAAGCCTAAATATTGTTTCCCATTGGTACTTCCCGGAGGTTTGGATTGGACAAGTCGGGCAGTCAACAATGACCGTGGGATGGACCTGAGATTTCTTCGCGCCTACGACATTATGGAAAACAAGACCATCAATCGTTTTGATATTTGCGTTGGATAGGGGTATTTGATGCCTTACAAATCATTAGCGCAGGAACGCTACTTCAACGCAAATAAAGGGAAGATGGTCGCGCAGGGCGTCAACGTCAAAGAATGGAACGCCGCGACGAAGGGCAAGAAACTGCCTGCCCAGCTCGGCCCCAAAGCCAAAAAATACAAGCAGCCCAGCGTAAAGTTGGCCTCGCTGATTAAGGGCATGTGATGGAAGCTGAGTTGAAGCGCTTCAGAAATAGAATGATTTGGTTATTCACTATTTATGCGGTTGTCGGATTCACGATAGGAAGATTGGTAGGACACTTCTTTATAGCCCGACATTGATCCTTCCACGGAACGATAGAGTTTTAGTCGAGCGCATCCCTGAGCCAGCCAAAAGAGGAGTAATCCACACGCCAGAGTGTGCAGCGCAGCAGTCTGTCTGGACGCGCATCGTAGCGGTAGGGCCTGGCAAGCGTGACAAGGAAGATGGGTTCTTCAGGCCTACAGTGGTCAAGCCCGGCCAGATAGCGATTATCGGCCCGTACACCGACTTTGAAGAAGGCCAGCAAGTTTTGATACAGGAAGCAGACATACGCTGCATCGTTGATTAAACAGCGGGTACCTCATAAAAAGGGATTCGTGCTCGTTTCTCATTATCAATGCGGTTTTGTAGTGCTGCTTGGCATTCGCGGCGATTTGCGTGAACAGGCACAGATGAAAAATCGCCAGCAAACACCTGTGGATACATATCGCCTTGGCCGCCGCCTGAGGTTTGACGGCGCTCCATCACGTAATCGTTTGTCTGGGTTTTGCAGTCGTAGCAAGTGACCATGCGCAGCAATCTATCACAACTTGCCTGAAACAGCCACGCAGTCACAAGCTACTAAAGATTTCCTTGCTCTAGCCCGCAAGCGTTTTCAACTAGCCGCAGACGCCGAAGCGGATACGCGCAAACTGTGCCTCGAAGACCTTAAGTTTTCCGTAGGCGATCAGTGGCCGGAGGAGATCAAGATTGGGCGCGGGCGCAAAGTAACGCTGACGATGGATCAGATTCAGCAATCCATCAACCAGGTTTCCAATGAATACCGCCAGCAACGCCCGGCAACAAACGTTGCTCCAGTCGGCAATGATTCCGATGAGGATACCGCTGAAATCTTTCAAGGGGCCATCCGGCATATCGAGGTACGCAGCGACGCGGAAATAGCCTACGACAATGCCCACGATCATACCGTGCGCACTGGCTTCGGATCCTACCGTTTCCTGACTGAATACACAGACAACGACGGCAATCAGGAAATCCTCATTGCGCCGATTCGCAACCAGTTTGGAGTGTACTGGCAGCCAGGAGTTTCACAGGACAAGGCGACATGGTGTTTCCTTATCTCTGACATTCCGGTGGAAGAGTACGACGACGCGCTGGACACCGACAACACCGATGCTGGGCGGATGAATTCTAAATCACTGGTGGAATTCTCGAGCGAAGGCGACGCTCAGCAAGAATGGATCACCAAGGAATATATCCGCGTAGCCGAATACTTCACCGTCGAGGAAATAGCGGAAAAGGGTAAAAAGACCAAGCGCAAAGTTACCTGGCACAAAATCAACGCTGTTGAGGAACTGGAGAAGCCCCGTAATCTGCCGGGCAGTTCGATTCCTATTTTTACCTGCACAGGCTACGACATAGAAGTGGATGGCAAGCGCTATCTGGCCGGCCTCGTCAGAAACGTGAAGGACGCGCAGCGGCAATACAACTACATGGTGTCAGCGGCCACAGAAGCCATTGCGTTAGCTCCTAAAGCGCCTTTTATCATGGCGGATGGGCAGGCCGAAGGCTATGAAAAGATGTGGGAAAACGCGAATACCGACACATATTCGACGCTTTTCTATAAACCGTTCGCTGTAAACGGAACGCCGCTGCCACCGCCGCAAAGACAGCAGAGCGAGCCTCCTATCCAGGCCATGACGGTGATGATAAATCAGGCCCGCATGGATTTACGTGCCTCCACAGGTCTGTACGATCCATCGCTCGGGCAGAACAAAGGTGACGAATCGGGTAAGGCTATTCAATCCCTGCAAAAACAGGGTGATGTAGCCACTCTCAATTATTCCGACAACATGGCGCGGACGATGAGACGCGCCGGCAACGTGCTGATCGACTGGATCCGGCATTATTACGATGCGCCACGGATTCAGCGCATTATCAAGCCGGATGGTTCTGTTTCGCAGGTAGTTATTCACAATGGGGCAGATCAGGCAGACCAAGCGCAAGCGCTACTCACCGATAAAATCAAGAAAATCTACGATATTGGCGTCGGCGATTACGACATCGTAATCGATGTTGGCCCGAATTTTAAGACCAAGCGCGAACAAGCCGTTTCGAGCCAGCTGGAGTTCCTGAAATTGCTGCCTCCACAGGTAGCCGTCAATTACACCGACCTGGTAGCGGGAAACATGGACTGGCCGCAAGCCAAGGAATTTGCGGCACGCGCCAAAAAGATGCTTCCGCCACAGTTGCAAGACCAGGATGATGGCGATCCAGAAGCCAAGTTACAGCAAATGCAGCAGGTGAATGCGCATCTTGCCCAGCAGCACCAATTGCTCGAAAAGGC
>JALYIM010000072.1 GCA_030775785.1 Acidobacteriota bacterium | reverse complement strand
CTTCAATCAATCATTCCCGCTCTCGCCATCTCCGCCTTTACTGCAATACGCTGATCTATAGAAAGCGATTGCAATGTCTTGTCGAGCGCGCCCGCGTTCAACTTTTCTCCGCCCTCGTGGCTGCTTTTGCTCAACAGCGCCGTCACGAGCGGAGGCAGAGTTTTGCGCACCAGGCGCGAAGCCTGAGCTTTCAAATCGTGGTTAGTTTTTTCCAGATCAGCCACGCGCTTCTCCAGCTCCGCCTGATTGTCGGGGCGTGCCGAAAAGCGTCCCTCGTTACCAGATTCGATTCGTTCTTCTACCGCCGCCACGATCCGGTCTACCTTTGCGTTAAGCGCCTCTTGTTGTGCGTCAAGTTTCTCGAGAACTCGGTCTAGCGTTTCGGCTGCGCTTGCCAGCCGCTCCGCTGTGGACATTAGCTGTTGCGACATTTCTTGTTCCATCGGTATCTCCTTCTTGTGAAATTAGATAAAAAGAATTGTTCGTTGACCGCTATACCAGTTCGATCCAGGTATTCCGGTAGGCAGCCTTGTCTCTCCGCAAAATTGCTGCTCCGGTGAATGTCACTTGCGTAAGTGTCCACACCTTCGCTCGCGTGTCAGCCACCCGAGCATCAGCAATTTCGTAAGACATTCCCAGGCGACGCCCACTGGCCAGCGCGGTCCCTGTTCTTTCGCGCGTTGCAGAAAGCTCTCGAACCAGCTCAGGAAAATCTTTGGCAAACACGTGACCTCGCAACACGAGGGCCTTTCCCGAGATTTCAGCGCGCGTGATTACTCCCACTTTTCGGCGGGCGTCGTGGCGATCGAAGGAAGGCGAGTAGTCCAGCGCCATTCCCAACAATGACGCCAGCGCAGCCTCCGCCGCCGAACGCATGAGATACACCCGATGCCCGCGCGCTCCCGCCGGAGATTTGTCTGACGCCACATCCACCAACGTCAATACTCCGTGGAATGGCGCGCGGTTCGGATGTCCCTCAACTCTTGGCATCTCAATTGCCATTGACTCCAGTTCAAGATTCATATTCTCCTAAATGGCCTGATGCTTATAGTGTTGCGGTTGACCTCGGCCGCATTATGTTTTCCTTGTTGCGGAAAGTTCACGCCGGTAATTCCGGCAGTCCGCGCATGCGCCTCACTTCGTTGATTGTCAGCACTCCGTTAGTGAGTAGGATGGATTGAATTTGTGCCTCCTCGATCTCGCTCCCTCCTGAATCCACGTCCGTAAAAACGAATTCAAGATCTGTCCATCCCAGCTTTTTGCAAATTGCATCACGCGTGAGATGTTCTGCCAGCAGGCGCGCAGTTGGGACAATCGCCTGCCGAAAAGCCTGGTCTGTCATCTCCGCCGACGTCGAGCGGTTCACATCGCGCTCCAAACCAACACATTGCGGAGGAAGATCGAACGCGTTGGCAATCATGCGCAGAAGAAATTCCTGCCATGCCAGACGGAGGTCGGCGTCGGTTCCACCGCCGAAGCGCAATACTTCCGGCTTGTTTTCAACGGACAAAATTGGTACTCGTCCGGTGCCTTCAATTTCGTCCTGCCACCAGCGGATCAAACGTTCGTGGTGTTCTGGACTCAATCCTTGCAGCCAGAGCGCGTACTCGACCACCGAATTTGAGGCCAGCCGTCCCGCGTAGCGATGCGCTCCCAGAAACGCATTGATGGATTCAAACGCCACTTCCAGTCGCCCTAATCCAAAGGGCGTATGTGTCCTCGGATTTAGCCGTATATAAATCAGCTCTTCGTCGTTGAGCGCTACATTCGCTTCCGGCCCAGACTTTCCGGTTACTTGGACATAGCGCGGAGATTCTGGAAGGCCGTTCCAATCACGCTTCATGCGAATCGTCGCACCATCCACCGGCCACAAAACCAGCGGGCGCTCCGGATCGCCAGAGTTTTCAACTTCGATTGCGCCGAAACCCCCAACGATGATGTCCTCGAGAACCTGCTCTGCCAGCGAACGGAATGAGTCATCCGGATTGGGCGCGTTGAAATTGTCCGTGAGAAGTTGAATACGAACATCCTGATCGCCGGCGTTCGCAATGCCTCGGCCCGGGCGCGGCTGTATTCGCCAGCGCATTCCCGCAATGCGGTCTTTGATCGTGTTGATCGCCTTACGGGCAACAGGAGTTTCAGAAAATCGCCGCAGGTTCGCCGGCGACGGTTTCGGATAGGCGTCTGCTCGCGGTCCGTAGACATTCAGGATGGACGGCAGCGCAGCCGTTCTTCGCTTGCCCGCCAGCGGCCCTCCAACCTTCGACACTTCCGCGACCCGGCGCAAGGCGCCGCGCAACTTCTCTTTGATTGTCATAAAGTTGTTTTTTTGAAACGGTTGGGAAAGATTAGGAACTACTCGTCCCGCTCAGCTACATTACTAGTTCTCTTCTTGCGAGCTCTGCAATTTTCGGCATCTGAGCTACCGGGGTGACTCGAATTTGCTTGTCTCGCAAGTAATCTAAAGCGAAGATCTTTTTTGCATCGCTACTGTCCACTTGCTCGTCTATCACTGCGGTCAGCAAAACAGTTCTGCCCGTTGCAAACTCAATGAGACGTGAAAGTTCAGGAAACCGGGCCGCCAACAAGATTGCCTGACCTTCGCTGGATTTTAGTGAGACCGCCTGGAAAAATTTCACTTCTGTTTCAGTGTTATAACCGAAGTCCAACTTCATACGATCTCCGCTTTGCGTGTACGCCGACATCGCAATGTCCCTCATCAAATTTCCCATTATGCCCGCTTGTTCAAACTCCTCGGTCATACGATCACGAATGACTTTACGGCCGCTGGGTTGCTTCTCCGGTTGAGACGAAACAATTGGATCGCAGAGGGAAGACACGAGCCGTTCAAGTTCCTTCTTTGGATCTTCCGCCAAGCATGCAGCACCCGAGGAAAGCCTGATAACATTCGAAAACGAATCTCGCATTCGCCGCAACATCGTGTCGCGCCCTGCCATATCCGTCAATTGGATTCGAATGTCGGACTCAATCGCCTGCAACATCTCAATGTCCGCGCCTGGATCTAGTCTCAGGACGCCACGCCAATCTCGAGTGAAACTCACGTTGGCAAATCCCAACTCACCGGCCCCGGCCTCCATCATTAGCACGCCAATATTTACGGCGTCGTTCCTCAAGCTATGTGGAGCGTAGGAAAGCACAAAAAACTCGAACTTGCGATATGTCGGCATTCGTTCTTGCTTATCGAGCTAAGCACATTAGCAAACTGTGAATCGAAACTTACCTCACGCCTCTTCCTTCCACTCCGGAAAAGGCCGTCGCGCAGACATTCGGAAAGCAGTAATTAATTCACGAATGATTGCTCTTCTTTCCAGCAGTGACAGCACCAATTGTTCTAACGCGCCCCAATCACTGTCGTACCATTCCGGAGGAATATCTCCAGCTGCCGCCCATATCAATTCGGCTTTCATCGTTTCAATTCGAGAGAGCCAAGGTTCAAAGGACTCCCAACCCTTGACGCTAACGTAGACTTCATTACGCGCGTAAACGCCGCGCATCGGATAATCAGGAAACGTCCATTCCCCCGCATTAAAGCAATAGCCTTGATCAATGAATGCCACCGTATATTTCCGCTCCTGCATCCGCCGCCAAAATGCCGCCTGACGGCCGTTGGCATTGCCTGTCCACTTATCAATCGCCAGAATTCCCGCAAAGCTTTCTCGATTGCGGACTCGTTCCAGCATCTCTACTGGGAGGTAGTCGAATACCTGTCCCTCTAGCGGATTGACCACATATCGCGATCCGAATTGCAGCCCCGCCTGGCACGGAATCGTGCCTCCCGCCAGCTGTATATTCAGGTCCGGTGTATGCGCCACTAACCATTCCCCAACTTCCACCACTTCCGTTGCGGGAACGGGAAGCACCGCCCCTTCCGCCAGACGGGTGGCCAACATTTCATTTGCCAGCACCCTCATGTGCTGCGGGTTGTTCCTAAACTTCACAACATAAAAGTTGCCGTCGGAGCAGCGCATCAAATGACCTTGCGCTCCACCCCGCATCCGCCGGACGTGTTGAACTGCCTGCACCGCCAAATCCGCTCCTGCAGTTCGTTCCAAGACGAGAGAAGGGCGGCATCTTACTGTGAATATCTCCTGTCTGTCTGTGACGCACGAACATTGGATTCTGCGCCGCTCAGGATCACGCTCGCGAAAGGCTTGCCGTCCCGATCGCCTTGTCTCTAGTATCTCTGCCTGTCGTTGACTTTCTTGCCGCAAACGCAATCGCCATCGCCATCACACAGTCATCATGAGTGCCGCCCGCAGCGCCCGAACTTCCATCGGGATGCCGCACAAACGTTCGACACTCATTCAGCATTTTCGCGCTGTGAAATAACGTAGGCTCGTCCGCCAGCACAGCAGCCAGATTCTCAATCATCGCCGGACGGCTCACCGCGGAAGTTAACCAGCCGTCCTGTTCACCCTCGCGATAAATGTTTCTGCATTCACGCGCACGTAAATGTGCCAACACTCCGTACCCGTGATTGTTTCGTTCCACCACCAGCAGCGCCTGGTTGTAAGTTTCAGCAAGTTTCATCAACTCTCCAGCGAGCTCCCGCGGAGGGAAATGCCCATGCAACTCCGCGCAATGCAATCCGGTCCTGCGCTCAATCACTTCGGCGCAAGAATAATCACCACCCGAACCACCGCCTGCAGGGTCCACTCCAACTAAATAGCGATAGCCGACGCGGGGCGGAAACCATATCGTGAGTCTTCCGCTGTCCCGCTGTTCTGTCGGATCTCCGCAACCTTGAAGAGATCGGTCAATCGCATTTAAATCAAAAACGCATTCCCCGGAGGCCCGAAAGCACGAAACCGGATCCTCCGCATACTCCTGCGCTGCCAGACCGCGGAGCTGCGCACGATTGATTCTTCGCCACACAATCTGCGCGTCCGTTAGGTCCGCATTCCTCACTAACTGTTCTTCTTCCGGAGTTAGGGGAGACATGCGGGGGTGTTTTTCTTCGCGATAGTCACCCTCATACCACCACGGAAAAAAGTGCCGTCTGTATCCAGTTTCATCAGCACGTTGCCACTCTTCGTAAAACACGCCGCCCGCACCATTCGGCGTGGACTCCAGCACAATCTCTCCACCCTCCGGCACCGCCGCCCGTAGTGAAGCTAGAGTCTCTTCACTGTCACGGGGCCAGCGGGCAACCTCCGAGCAATGTAAATTGTGGATGGTCATCCCGCGCCCCGCATTCGCATCCGCCGCTGTCGCCACCCGATACTCGCTGTCTAGTCGTGGAAAGGCGATCTGGCGGACACTCGCGCGTGATCGGACCAGCGCTCCCTCGCGCATCCCCTTGGGCAGGTTCTCCCAGTAGCGATGCACAATCTTGAATATCTCCTCCGCGGATTCCTGATTATGCGCGACCTGCACCGTAGTCGTACCTGGCTGCGTGATCGTCTTAATAAAAAATCGCGCCGCCACATAGGTGGTCATCCCCAGTTGCCGCGCCTTCAGAACAATATTTCTCTTCGTGCAATGCTTCGAATACTCCCGCTGTACCCGGTTCGGTTCTAAGAAAATCAACCCGCGTGTCTTGCTGCGCACCCTAAGCAAACTGGAAATCAAGCAATCCTGGATGCTCCTTCCATCAGCGCGAAGATTATCTTCTGACCCGACAACAAGCTCTATTGGCTTATGCAAATGCAGATTGGTCCCCAAATGCCGCAGCAGCGAAAGATCACCAGTCACGGCATACCTCTAAGGAATGGCAAAACTGTTCGATTACGTTCTTAACCAAAAACCAAAAAGCAGATAGCAGAGGACTCTACCGCGCACGCCCCAAGCTCTCTGAAACAAACGCCAACGCCCCGATCTCCCACCCAGGTCCAAACAGTGTTTGATCAATCCCCATCAAGTCATATTTGAACTCCGCCGAGAGAGTCGCGCCCTGATCAATCACGGGAGACGAAAATGCCGGACGCACATCCACCTCGCCGGCGCCTGCGGCATCGGCATAATAAGTCGTACCGGAGTTCAGCGTCGAACTCAGCAGATAATTAACCAATTGTGTGTTCGACATCAATGTCGCTCCAGACAATTTCAGAGCATCCAGCATGACGGCGACTTGATGAGAAGTTAATTCGTTCACGTGCCAGAAAATCCCAAACGGAACTCCCCACACCGCCGACTTAAAAACTAGAGCGCGCAACTTGTTTGCCATTTGCAAATCGCTCAAGTTCTGAAAATTCGGCGCTATTCCCTGGCTCAAGATATTTTGGATGTTGATCCCGCTGCCAATCACTGTCGCGGCGTTGGGCGATGGATACATGGTCCCCGATCCCCGCGCCCCCGCAAATCCTTTTGCGACAGCAATCGCTTCCGTGGAGGTGTCCTCATAGCTGCCCGGATAGACGTAGACGCGGTTTGTGGGCAGTCCCGTGAGATTCGCATTCATCCACGCTAACGACCAGCCAATTTCGTCTGTCATCAGCCGCGTCTTGTCCATCGCCAACAGATAGGAAGCATTCTTGATGTCCTGCGCAGAAACGTCTGCCAGATCTCCGCTTTTCACCGCAGACTTCATATTGGTGTCCGCCGTGACCGAAAATACTCCGCGTTGATTCAGCGTGAAGAGCAAGCCGCCCAGAGTATCCAAGCCACTCGGCGTCAGGTTTGTGCTCGAAGCGCTCAAATCCCAACTCACTTGAGCGTTCGCATCACCAGGCGCAGTGATCGTGAACAGCTTGTTCGCAATCGAGAGGGTAACGCTCGAAGCCGCCGTGCCTGTATATCGGATCGTGAAAGCGTTCGGATACACAAAATACTGATGCGAAGCCGAGTGGCAGTTCACGTCCCACCCGGCATTAATCCACGATTGAAAAGTTGATTTCAGTTGTTGGGAAAGGTCATATCCAGTCACCACAGCGATACTTAACGGCACATTCTTCGCTTGAAACACCGGAAGCAGCGACTGAATGTATTGATGTGATCCGTCCACCAGCCCGGGATCGTCATAGGTCACTGTCACCCGGGCTGGATACTGCATGAAGCTCCGTACATTCGGAGGCGTATCCGCCGCCAGATTATTTCCTCCATTGATGGGCCCCGGAGTTCCCGTGATGTCCGTCGAAATTCCCGTCGCTAAATTATTTGCATAGAAATGGCAGTAGGAATAAGTCACCGCCGCCGTGTTGTCCATCAACCCGTATGTGCGATTTGCATACGCCCGGCAATTCTTCAACTCAATCGCTGACGCTGCCCCGTCAAATCTATAGCCAACATAGTTGCGATGCGCATCCGTGTTGTAAATGTGGATATCTCCCGGAGATCCGCTCGGATGAACATAAAATCCAATCGGCACCGTCGCATTCGGTATGCGGCTGTCGCTCACCATGTTGGCCAGCCAAATATGGTCGCTCGCGCCTTGCACTTGCACGCCGTACCCGTCATACCAATTCAATTTGATGTGCTGAATTTCCAGATAACTTACCCCGTTGATATTGATCAGCGCTTGCCCGCTCAACACCATCGGTGTAATCGATGTGTAATAGCTGACGGGATTTCCACTCGCCGACCACACATAGAGGTTTTGTGCAACTGGGTCGTAGTACCAGTCTCGATCGTGAACCAGCAAGTTTTGCGCGGTCTGACTATTGCCCCAGATCGTTCCGAAGCGCACGAAGTTAAGTTGTGAAATTGGTTGCGTCGCGCTCAGAGAAATTCCCCACACGTTGCCGGATGTGTTCGTCCACTGAGCGGCGGATGTCGGATAGGCTCCAGTAAATTCCGGAGGTCGGCCGGTTCCATACGCATCAAACTTGATCAAATTTCCGGCGGTCCCGCTCGAAGGCGGTGTCAGCCACTCGTTCCACACTCCATCGCGTTTAAAAAGGATCGTGTCCCCCGGCTGAAAAGTTGAAATCCCAACCTTCAAAAGCGTGCGCCAGGGCGCCGCCTCAGAAAGTCCGCTGTTTCCATTACTGCCAGCCGGATCAACGTAGTAAGTTGCCGCCGTTACAGGAGGTGCCGCCCCCAGAATGAGCGCGACAATGATGATAGTGACGACGAACTTAGAAACAGAGTTCATGTTTATCCCTGATGTAAAGAGACAGGAGCAAAGAAAGGGGTCAGCGAATTGCGTCGCTGGCCCCTTAACAAGCTAAAGTCAAATTGTTGGTTAAGTTAGTGCAGTGAAAATGTCGGTATAGTCGTAGCCGTGTAAACGTCAGGAGGAACAGTAATTGTTGCCGGTAGCGTTCCCCCTGTCGTTACGTTCTCACTGATGTTGCCAGCGAAGCTCAAGTTCGCTCCGCTATTACCGCCTTCCAGCGCCGCACACGTTGCAGTGCAGCTGGTAGTGATGGCGACATAATATTTACCCGGTGGAAGTACGGCGCTCGCCGTCCAGTTCAGCGTCCTCCACCCCAGTGCGGCAGCAAAAGTTGTCCCTGCGGTTGCACCTATGTGCGCCACGACAGTTCCCGCACTATTCATAATTCCAATGTCGTAAGTGTTGGCAGTATTGTCCACAGTCGTCACGTCATAAGTGACCTGGGTGGTGGACAAATTGCAGGACAGCACGACGCCCCAAGTCGCAGTTTTATTCGCTGTCGTAATGAAGCTAACTGTGCTGGCCGCATTCGGCGTCGTAAACCAAATGGGACAGGTTTGCGATTGCACGTATGCCGTGGTTGCAATCTTAGTCGAATTATCGGAAGCGGCCGCTGTAGGTGCTGTCGGCGTTCCCGTCAATGCCGGAGAAGCTAGCGGCGCCGCCCCACTTACTTGCGCGACCGCATAATCGCCCGAAGTTGCGACTACCGTTCCTGTCCGCCCGAACACAGAGGCGACGGCGGTCCCTCCACTCTGCACTTCGGGCACTGCCAGCACTGCGAAAGTTCCCGCCGCGGCATTTGTGGAAAGCACGCGCCCCAGCACTTGCCCCGTCGTTGGATAACTCGCGCCCGCATCGTGGCAGTCGCCCGCGACTGTGCTGCTAATCTGCACGTAGTCCCCCGAAGTAGTTGCGCCATCAAAGGCACATGGTGCCTGCCCCTCGCGCGCTATCGCAGCCGAGCCGGTAACACCCGCATTATCCACTACGATTCCGGTGATACCGGAAGTATCGGTGGTCGCGGCCAACACCGCGGTCGCGGGTGCTCCTGTAATCTTGGCCAGTTTGTTTAGCGTCGTTCCTGTCGTGCCTTGGTTTGTAATTTCAGTCACCAGCGAACCGCTGGTAAGGTCCGCATAAGTTCCCACGTAAAGGTGTTTCAAGCGCAGCGTTGGAGTTCCAACATCTTTTATATTGTCAGACCAGGGCTTCAGATTGAATCCCGTGTCAATCACCCACCGCAATGATCCCTGCAACCAGAAACCCAGACCGCGTTGCGCCCCTGTACCAGCGGCATCCGAGCCCAGGAAGAAATAACTGCTCGCCGCATCGTAACCCAAGTGTGTGCGCTCATAATTCGAACTGTCCGTTCGAGTGCCATATATGTTGAACGCCTGGGCGGTGGTCCCGTTGTATTCCTCAACTGTGTTCGCGTCCAGATTGAACAAGTTAAGCAAGCCAAGCTGCACCGCCTGCCCGTTGTTGCTGATCACTTTCGGGCAGTGACACGTCGTATCGAACCAGAACAAGCCATAATTCGCGATTCCCGTCGGAGGCGTGGTCTCGCTCAGTTGCATCACACTTGCCGTTCCGCAATTCGCGTTCCCGTTGGCTTGGATCCCGGTGGCGAAACTTCCGCTGCATTGTGTGGGGGTCTGAGCAAACTGGGTGGCGGTATTTGCGTTGGCGGAAACATTTCCGCCCGCGTCTAACTTCGCAACTTCCACTACGGCTCCGCTATTTTCAGAAACTTGCAGTTTCCCACTCGTCCCGAATCCCACAAGCGAACGTCCAGTGGCCGCAGGACTCAATGCTGCAAAACCGCCTTGCACGCTCCATGCGCCCGCGCCCGTCGAAACGAACGAACTCGCTTGCACCGTGCCTGCAACCGTGAGGCCACCATCCATCTGGACGTTGGTTTTGAACTCCTTCAGCGTTGAATTCAATCTCTCCAGCCAGTTAGTTCCGTCCCCAACGTTGCCAATGTAATTCGACAGCGATAACGGCGCGCCCATGCTGATTCCGATATGCGTCGGATTGCCATCGCCCTGGTCATATCCGATGAAGGCGTCCGCGGCGTCATTCGACGGACGATTGTTTGCGGTGGCAATCGTCTTCTGAAAATTAGAATCCGACAGCGTAATAATGTGTCCCGGTCCGGTTCCTAAAGTTGGAAAGTTTAATCGGCCCTTCAGATTCGTCCTTAGTCCGCCGTCTGCGTTCGGCTTCACCGCCATTAATAACGCGCCTTGCTCGTAGAACGTTGCGGGAGCCATCGCCGAAAAACAACTGAGCCACATTGGAGTCCAGTTCCCTAGAGAATCGCAATTCGTTGAGATTACCGCCGGCGCTGCTGTGCCATGCACAGCCACTATATTGCTCGGTACACTTTGTACCCATGCGCGGCTGGCGTTCAGCACGCTTGAGGAATCTTGGTTCGCTCCCAGAACTAAACTGCCCGGCCAGTAAGTTAGCAGCGGAAAATAGGAAGGCACCGCGACCACATAGGGCTGCAGCGGACTCTGCGTGTCAGTGAATGTACACATCCCGTTCGCGCACGCCGTGCCTCTGGCCACCCCTGCGATCACGGCATAGTTCCCGCTTCCGTAGGGTGCCTGCTCTCGCGAGGCCGTCGGGGCAGTGGTTCGCAGGAGATCGAAACTCGTCGCACCCGCTATATCGGGAGTAGTTACCGTTATATTTCCGGTCCCGCTGCTCATCGC
>JALYIM010000071.1 GCA_030775785.1 Acidobacteriota bacterium | reverse complement strand
CTGCAATAGCCCATGGTGAGCTGAGATATCTGCAAGGCTACACCCCACCAATGCTCGTTCACGAATCGCGAATACTCCAAGTGACAATCTTCGGGACGTTGCAGGATAACCTCAACTCGCTGGATTTCAGCTTGCTGTTACCGGACGTGATGACGATTGCCGACGAAGTGGATGCACAGTTAACACAATCCATGGGCAGCTTTATGAAACTGATGCAGAGTTCGATAGCGGTGGCTTGAATTTAAGAGCGAGTTTGTAAATTCAATTTATACAAGGGAGCCAAAGTGATAAGTGCGGTTTTCTTGAGTGCGGCACTTGTCATTCTGGGAAATCTCACACACTTAAAGACATTTTCATGAGGCTTGCGGAAGAAAGAAAGGGCTTCCGCCGCGCCCACCCAATATTCTCCTAGTGTCGCACGACGCATATTGGGCAAGCGCTCGAACATACTTTGGAAGGCGCACGGTTTGTTGTTTTCACTGCTCAAGGCTTGCGTGACATTCGAGCGGCGTCGGGATACGGGTGTCGATTTGGTAATCTCGGGCAGTCGCTTGCCGTTACGGAGAAATGGCGCGTTTGGAAAATGGTGCAGGGTGTGTGCACGGCTTCGATTTTGGAGTTGTATGGACAAGGCGGCCCCATATTGAAGGATCCTCTATTCTTCCGGGAGTCCCACACGGCGGATGATTTCCTGCAGAAAGTCAGGGAGATCCTGGGACCAGTGATAACTCGAGTGTCTGATTGCCGCTGGGACGTGAGGTGACTCGGACACTCAAACTATTGAAGTCTGGATCGGTTCCCAATTAGGAAAAACTGCTTCCCCGTTCTACCTCGGGCGCTGAAGCTGGATAGAGGGCTTCAAACATGAAACGCATCTTGGTCGTCGGAGACAATGTCGCGGCCCGGTATAGCTTACGCGGCATCTTGGAACACGAGATTAGTTGGAGAGTCTGCGGCGCAGTCGATTGCGAGGTTGCTGCCAACAAGGCCCAGCAATTGAAGCCGGACCTCATCATCTTAAATATGTGCCTGCCCGTGATGAACGCGTTGTCAGCGACAAGGGCCGTCAGAAAGGCGATACCCAAAATGCCTGTATTGATATTCTCAGAAATTGTCAGTTTTCAGCTTGAAAACGCAGCCTTGGCGATCGGCGTCAACTCAGTAGGTTCGGCAACCGATGTCCTCCATTGGGTGCGAGAATTATTTTTGCAGAGCGCATAAGGACACTTGTTCACCCTCGTTCGCCGACAACTGGCGATCCTGCGATATTTGTAATGACGACAGTAGAGTTAGGGGTTCGAAACATTTATCAAGTCCCTGATATCGACATGCTGCCAGATGCGTCCCAATGTGCGAGGTGGCCCAGCGAAGTATTCTCGGATTACCATTCTTAAGGGATCGACCCGGGTGCTCGGCCCGAGAACGCATGCCCTCAGCCTTGAGCCTACTGTCACTGTCACCGAGGCGATTGCGGCGGCTTAAGGATTGACTCTACGGCCCCTATAAAGTCGTCGGGGGTATGCGACTCGTGAACAAAAAGAGCATGAGAGCCCACGAGGTCTTGCTTGCCCTTGTTGTAAAGTTCTAGAACAGGTACATTTCCGTCGCACGAAATCTCATCCCACACGCGACGCTTTTCAGAAGGAGGAAGAGAATAACCGATCATCACTAGGCTGATCGCTTGCTTCTCGCACGCTCTTCGAATCGCCCTCAGCTCACTTGCGCGCACTACCTTGAATCCGGCCCCTTCCAGCACATTCCTGCGAATATCGGCCTCGGTTGGGTCGTGAGAAACAACGAGGATGGTGTATTTGTTGTAATCCATTTTCACTACGCCACATTATAAATAACGTCGCTTTTGGGTGTCTTCATGATGTAGAGCCGGCATTCCAGTCGTTCTCTAGGCCTGGTTTTTACCATTGACAAGATAAATTAAAAAAGGACCATGGCCAACTGACCGTTGAGGAAGGCAGATGACCTTCGTCTTCCATGCAGAAGCGGGCGGCTGGAAGATAAGAAGCTGGACATGGTCAGGGGTCAAGCCACACGCAGCGAAGTAGCCATTTGGCGCCCAGAATCGGTCGAGGTGTATTCTTTACGCGCGAACAATTGATAAGGGAATAGAATGACGTATGCCTATCATAAAAATGACAAAGTGTCCTACGTGTATAGGAATTGGCGCCTGCACTGAGGGAGACAAATGCCCCACCTGCGAAGGCTCGGGCGAGATGCCCACCAAGGAAATCGTTATTGATGATCCTTGCCAGCCAGCCGGAGCTGGCCAGAAGTAAAAGTTACCCTGTTTTTCCATCTGCCATTTGATGCCTAAAAAGAAAACTATCCTGCTCGCTGACGACGAAGACAGCGTGCTGATCACACTGAGCATAATTTTCGAACGTGAGGGCTACGATGTCACCACGGCAAAGAGTGGAGCATCAGCGATGAAGCTCCTGAATGAGCGTGGCTTCGATGCAGTAATCACCGACCTCAACATGGAGAAAGTAGATATCGGCTTAGAAGTCGCGCAAGCTGCGGTGATGAAAAAGCCGAAACCAACAGTGATCGTATGCACAGGCTACGCAAGTGTCAGTAATTCTCTTGCAGCTCTCAATATGGGAGTGGATTACATGGTGCAGAAACCAGTGGAATTGGAAAGTTTCATTTCGACTCTGGATAGACTCCTGAGCCTAAGGAGCAAAGGAAATAGGTTTGGTGACTAGAAACCGAAAATCGAAGGCCAAAAAAGTTGCGTTGGTAGTGCATTCGGAAATGGATGCCTTGTTGCGATATCAGTCCGCGCTTTCGGCAGACTCGAGGGTGAAGGATACGATGTCACCACGGCACAGAGTTCTGCAGAGGCCCTGGGGATACTTAGGGATGAACGCTCTTTCGATGCCGTGATCACCGATCTGAACATGGAAAAAGAAGACATCGGCTTGGATGTTGCGCAAGTTGCCCTCACGAGAAGGCCCAAGCCAGTGGTCGTGGTCTGCACAGGTTACGCTAGCGTTAATAATGCGATGTCAGGTCTTAACATGGGTGTCGATTACATGCCCCATAAGCCCGTCGAACTTGAGAGCCTCATCTCTGCGATGAACAGGCTGATACTCTCCAAGAACTAAGCACGTATTTGTGGATAACGAATTGACGATATGGATGCTAAACGGTTATCGCGATTCAAGCGAGAATTAGAAGCCAAGCGGGCAGAGATTACTGGCGTTCTTGGCTCCCTCCAGCTTAAGCCTGAGGAGACCGATTTCGGCAGAGATGAAGGGGATCGAGCTAACGCTGCACTAAGCAAAGACATCCTGTTACGCCTGAGTTCCAAAGATCACCACCTGCTCAGTGCAATTGAAGGTGCGCTAGGGCGGGTGGATAATGGTGGCTTCGGGGAGTGCCTGAACTGCGGGCAAGAGATTCCCGCAAAGAGACTTGAAGCATTACCGTGGAGTCGTTATTGCATAACCTGTCAGGAATTAATCGAGGAGCAGAACTAGATTTTGGTTCCGCATGCGGGTAGCAAGAACTAGGCTCAAGCAGCAAATAACCAGAAGCATTAAAACCCGGGGGAGACTTAACTCTTTAAGCTCCATAGCGGACAATTGCTGGAAGACTGCCAGAATTGAGCCGCATTCATACATTGTGAGTTTAAACTAAAAGCATACAATCCAACGGATATGGGCTATCTAGGTTTCCTTTCTGAGGCGTACTTGGCGGTGGGCTGTCTTCTACTCGCGCTCGTTTTGCTTGCGCTTGTCGTATCGATCTTCTTACCCCTCGATAAACGAGAACAATTTCGGCGTCACCTGCTGCGTAGGTGGAGTCGGTTAGGCTAGCAAGCTTAGATCAATTACTTGTGCGACCGTAACATCACTTTGGAACCCGTCCTCCGGTCTATTTTAGCCATGCCAATAGGATCGCTGCAACCACGTAGAAGCAACCCATCCCAAACATAATCCAACTTCCTATTCGAATCCTCCCTTGTCTCTCTTCCATGGAGAGGTAAAGAGCGACGCGATGAGGGCGGTCTAGTCCGACCCTTTGCCGGGTGACCAACCACATAGTGGACATCTTATGGGAGGGCCAGCGCGACCGAGGCTCTTCTCATCAAGCTCGCGATCCAAAACCACTGACGATTCGGAGCAGCGAGTAGGAGCATACATGTCTCGGTATTATCGTCGGTCAGCCCCAAATCGGCCAGTTCGTAGCAGAGTCAGTCCCGGTGGCACTCGTGTAATTGCCTGTGCAAGTGCTTCTCTATAAATTTCAGTTTAGCAATGGAGTGGATGTTCCTGTCACTGCTGTTCGTGACGCCCACGTACTAGCGCATTCGCAATGCCCCTTAATACGAGATTCCCCCTACGACACTTACAGAATGTTCGGTATCGTACTGAGCTTGTTTTTCCAGCATAATGCCCTTCTTCAGGCTATCTCGATCCACCAGAGAGTCTGCCCGATACACAAAGATGCGATCGCCACTACCAAAACATACCGTGCTTGTTTGCTCGCGCCACCCAGATTTAGCTGATGTACGACAGCGAGTCTTGGAGAAGGCTGGGTTCAAGGTAATAAACGCAACGGACTTGATTAGCATCCGAGAAGCATGCAAGAAATATAAAATTGATCTGATTATGATTGGTTATTCCTTGCCCCCCGCCGAAAAAAGACGAGTTTGGCACGAGGCCCACGACTCCTGTTACGGAATTCCTATTCTTGAACTGTACGAAAATGGCAAACCGGAGCTGACGGCAGGAAAAGCACTGTTCATTGAGGAAGCGCGGACTCCTGAGGACTTCATAGAAGCCGTCCGTAAGATTCTCAAGTCAAAATGAAATTGTTCGCCGTTCATCCGTTCGGCGAAACAATTTTTGATGACTATGTCGATTTAGCGGGCGTGAAATAACCCGATACAGTGCAACCACGCTATTCGGTCGATCCGCGCTCCATTTCCCTGATGCGCTCTTTGGCATCTCTAATAGCGACGTCAGTCGCTTCTTTTATAGTGTCAAACTCTCCTCGCGCCGGAAACTCTTCTCGCTTCCCATCAGGACGGGTAAGCGTCCACGTCGCAGACCATTGACGGCTAATCTTCGTCGGGTAGATTTTGAATGTGTGTCTTAGATACGTACCGATATATGTACCGACGACTTTGCATTCTTTTGTCACTTGTCAGCCCTTGACCTTAGCCCATCGCGGGGACGTGCGCATCTTCGCCCAGCGGGCTTTCTGCGCAATCGAAATGCGTCTACGGGCAGCCGCGCTCATGCGGCTCACTGTTTTTGGCCACCCGTTAACGCTAGACACTTCCAATTTGCCGTCTAGTTTTCCCAGTACAGAAAGGGATGTCAGTACTTGTACTGCTGCTCCCGATTGTAGACAAGCTTTTTGGGGGCCATACCCCATAATGGACAACAACAAACCGGAGGGCGATTGAATTGCATACATAAGCCGTGCTGCACGTCCTGTGCGGGCTTTCAAATTTTTGCTTGCGAAGCTCGCCCTAATGGAACCGAATCCCATATTCTGGTCGTTGGGTGTTTCGCGGGATGCCCATCGTAGCAAGTTATCTCGCACAATCGCCATCCTGCGACTATTGTTCGGAGTTGATCTTTGGTCTTCGCGTTATCCCATGCCGTTTCTACTACCGCGTGAGTGTGGCAACCCTCGTGGTCGCATTGGACATGCACGCCGATCCAAGATTTATCTAGGTGGGCTGAATATAGGGTTTCCACATCAACCATGCGAAGGTCAAGGCTGCTCCACATGTAGCGAATCGTAAGCCCGCATTCAGGGCACGCAAAGTCTAAGTATAGGGCGTCCTTGGTTGACAACTTTGGATGTGGAACTCTTCTTAACGTGCTGGAGGATGGGAGCTGAGGTTCATGCCCACAATGGCAACGAGCAATCAGAACCTCATGCATGGGAGAATACTACTCCGAATTTCCGGCGTTTAAGCCATTGAGTCTTGGCGGCCGTGGCCGAAGACTTGAACCGAGTCATGGGTCGCAACCGATCCATTAAGCTTCGTTAGCCGTGAGCAGATTGCGTCGCCGATAGCACAGGGGGAGCAACATTTTTCCGTGGCTATCCAAGTTTCTGATCCCGCCCCTCATATAAATTGACGTTGCAAAGTATGAAGGTTAAGAATTCCTCGTATGTGACTGGAGTGTTCAGCGGCGGCGTGCTGGTTCATCGCGGTGGCCGCCTGCGTGCGGCGATTGCCCAATATGCTATTGAAATCGACGGTCGCGACCTTATGGTTACAGAAAAGACATTTAAATATGGTGCGATCGGGCAACAATTTTGTGATGGAGCCCGCCCTGACAGGATTTTAGGGAATTAGAAACTGCCAAGCTCGGTTTGGGGAAAGCTGGGAACAGCAGAACTGGCTAAACATCGTTCCGCCGGAAGGCACGTGAAGCAGGTGTATCGAACCTACTAACCTCGCTAATCTTGAAATGTTTATTGGCCGATAGGTGCTGTGCTCCATGCTTTAAGACGAAACGAACATTCTGACCGCAGTGATTACAAGAAGGAAATTCCTTGCCGTACACACAGGTTGCTTCGTGATGTTTTACGTGGCCCGCGTAGTGAACGACACGGTAGATGCCAGATTGAAGCACGACCTGACCCGGCTTAAATTTATCGCCCGGTTTGGGGCTAGACATATAGCAGAACCTTTCTCCCCTCGGCACGAATTATAGCCCGTGACTTTCCGATCGCGGCATTAATCGTGACACGATTTCTGGAGGCGTGGTAGAGTGAGGCGGTGAGAAATCTCGCCGCATTCGATGACGCTCTGATTAAGGCACACATGCTCCACGTGGGGGTGTATGCTCGCGTGGCCCGCAAGCACGGCGTTGATCCGTCCTTCGTTAGTCGGGTCGCAGCGGGTAAGCGCACGTCACCCACGATTCGACGCGCACTCGCCGCAGAACTTCGTAAGATAACAGGTCTGGTTTTGGCGAGCCATAGATAGCATCCCGAAGCAATTCCTGCTTCCAGCCATGGAAGAAGGGATGCAGCCTGCTGGTCTGATATCGTACAGAAGTGTTTCCCGCTTGTGTTCCGACGGAGAGCGCGTAATGTAGTTTTTAGTAGTCCCCATTAGTTTCTCCTCCATGGTCGAACACGTTATGAACAGGCAAGTTTTGTGCATTGACGACGATGAATCAATTCTGACCATTCGAAAATTAATCGTCGAATCCGCTGGTTTTAAGGCTTTAACAGCCAGCAATGGAAAAGAAGGACTAAAGATTTTTAACTCCAATTTGATAGATGCAGTGGTTGTTGACTACATGATGCCGGAAATGGATGGCGGCATTGTCAGCACGGCAATTAAGGAAATACGGCCTCAGACCCCAGTAATAATGGTGTCGGCTTATCCGTCGGCTCGCGAAAGGCTTTCGCATGTGGTAGACGCTTTTATCGAGAAGGGCGGAACACCTGAGGTTTTCCTAGAGAGACTGAAATCTTTAATTAGTTTGAGGGGTCACTCTCACTCTGAGTTGAACTCAGAATACGTAATCTTTGCGAATGCCTCCCGCAGATATTTGGACTGTTCCGACGGTGTCTGCAAACTTCTCGGGTACAGTCGGCTTGAGATTCTGGAAAAAACAGTAGACGACCTGAGTTACCATCCCGACCGCGCCGCCGAGATTTTTGAAAAGTATTTAAAACGTGGTCAGCAGGACGGAGAATACGTTCTCAGGCACAAGAACGGGAGGCCTGTTCCCATTCGATACGTAGCCCACATCTTTCCCGACGGGTGCATAGCGGCGGTGTGGAATCCTATACTGGGTCACCACTGGAAAACTTAGCAGGTTCTATGGCTGCTTTGCTCGAGAATGAATACTACTCATTTGTTAGTCTGGCTTCTTCATATTCGTGGCACCTGCCAATCGAAGCGGTTTGATTTAAAGAGTACTTCTGTAGATAGTCAACTGATACGAAATCGCCATAAATTTACTTTTCAACGTTGCGCATAGAACGGGGTAAAAGCCCGCTCTTCCCCGGAGAAGTAGCGTCAAGCGCAGCAACTACCATGCCTCTTCCGAGCCTCACAGTGCGCTAGGCACGCCGACACGTTCCATCTCAGCCTAATCCATCAATTAAACGCAAAACATGGTTCTGCAGGATTCGCTTTCCGATTAACCTGCGATGAGCAATCAAAAAGACCGTGCGAGCGTCGATACGCCCGAGAGTGAGGCAAGGGGCTGGAGACTTGGCCCTCCGGGCGCGTCGCAGTCCTCCCGTGCCTTTGGGGCTGCTACCCCCGTGATTGAGCCCGGGCCAGTCGCCGAAGTGAACCATCCAAGTTTACCGCCCATGTGATCAATTCTGACCAGTTCTAGATGACCAAATCTTTAATACTGAGGTGAGGACTTTAATGTATGAGCTCCGCAGATAAACTTAAAATACGCATATTTCTCGCTGAAGATAGAGAGACTGTACC
>JALYIM010000070.1 GCA_030775785.1 Acidobacteriota bacterium | reverse complement strand
GCCCTGCGACGCTCACCCCGCCTGGGCCTCGATCCGGTGGCATTTGTGGACGATGATGCAGAAAAAAACGGCAGCGAAGTTTTCGAGATGGGATATGAACCCCGCCGTTCAGCTCCCGTCGTATTTGGTCCTCCGGAAAGGAATCTTATCGCGCAGTACGGAGCGGACCTCGTTGTCATAGCCATCCCGCTAATCTCCCACGAAAAATTCATGCATACCATCGAGGAGGCATTAGCGGCCGGAGCTCGCGTCTCGTTCGTTCCCACCCACTTTTTGCCCTCAGACCCGATGGTCAACTACGACGATATTGACGGGATTTTGCTCGGTTCCTTTGGTAGAAGTCCACAGAGGTTCGGCTACGAGCTGGCCAAGAGGATTGGCGACGTGATTGGAGCACTAATACTCCTACTCCTGGCATCGCCTGTTTTTCTTCTGTTAGCGATCTTGATTAGGCTCGATTCGAAAGGGTCAGCATTGTTCGGGCAGGAACGTGTGGGACATCGCGGAGTTTTTTTTACGATGTACAAATTCCGCACCATGTACGCCGACGCTCCCGCCTATGAATACTCTCCCAACACCCCGGCGGACCCGCGAATTACACGCCTTGGCAGGATGCTCCGCCGCACTAGCTTGGATGAACTGCCGCAACTTTTTAACGTGCTGGCGGGCAGCATGTCACTGGTTGGCCCCCGTCCAGAGATGCCTTTTATTGTCGAACAGTACAACGACACTCATCGCCAGCGCCTGCAGGTGAAGCCGGGTTTGACCGGGCTGTGGCAGCTAAGCGGAGACCGTGCCTTCCGAATTCACGAAAATATTGAATACGACCTGTACTATATTCAGCGTCGCAACTTTTTCATGGACCTGGCGATTGTGCTGCATACGGTAGTTTTTGCCATGCGTGGCATATAAATCGCAAAGCATTACGCAGTAAGCTCACTACGAAGTCAGAGTCTGTAAATAATTTCCTCATGCACGAAATAGAAGAGCTCCCCGAACTCGAGTACGCTTCCGCTGAAAAGGAGCCGGAGCCGGGCCCGTCCGCCGCGAAACACGACTGGACGGCGAAAGGATGGTTGCTCCTAGAGAAACGCAAATTATTATCCAAAGTTTTCGTCAGAGCGCTAGTCATCAGTACGGTGGTCGTCTTCCTAATCCCCTCTCGGTATGAATCTACAGCTCGCATCATGCCTCCCGAGCAGGGTGGCGGGGGAGGAGCGCTTTTATCCTTGCTCGCTGGCAGAATCGGATCAGGTTCGAGTGGCAGCAGTAGTAGTGGCGGCGGTAGCAGCTCGGGTTCGTCTGCTGGCTTAAGTTCGCTCGCGGGAGATTTCCTGGGTGTAAAAACTTCGGCCGCTCTTTATACCGACCTTCTTCGAAGCCGTACCGTGCAGGAACATATTGTGGATCGATTTCACCTGAAAAGGGTTTATTGGGACTGGTACAAGGAAGATGCGCGAAAAGATTTAGACAGCCGCACTGATGTCGTGGAAGATCGTAAGAGCGGGGTCTTGAAGCTGACAGTCTCTGATACCAAACGTGAACGTGCGAGAGAGATTGCGCAAGCTTATCTGGATGAATTAGACCGTCTGCTTTCACAAGTTAGTACCTCCTCCGCTCGCCGAGAGAGAATGTTCATCGAGCAACGCCTGGTTGCAGTGAAAGCGGACCTGGAGCAGGCAGAAAAGGATTTCAGCGCGTTCGCCAGCAAGAACACCGCTTTAGATATCAAGGAGCAAGGCAAAGCAATGGTGGAAGCGGCTGCCGTGTTGCAAGGCCAGCTGATGGCCGCCCAGTCCGAATTGCAAGGCATCCAACAAATTTATTCGCCTAATAATATCCGGGTAAAGTCTCTTAAGGCTCGGGTCTCAGAGCTTCAGAATCAACTGCAAAAATTTGGCGGAACGGACGCCTCGTTGGTACCTGACGTTCCGGGCGCCGCTGCGTCTCAGGATCCGTATCCATCAATTCGTAAGCTCCCGCTTCTTGGAGTGGAATGGGCAGATCTCTATCGGAAAGCCAAAATTCAAGAGACGGTCTTCGAAATGCTTACGCAACAATATGAGATGGCCAGAATTCAGGAGGCCAAGGAGGTCCCCACCGTTCGGGTATTCGATCCCCCGAACGTACCGGAGAAAACATCGTGGCCCCCTAGATTTCTAATAATCTTGGGCTCCACGTTACTTTTCACTTTAGGTACAGCATTTTTGGTGATTACGTCCGAGCGATGGCGCAATACTAACTCGCAAGATCCTCGAAAACTGCTTGCGATTAGCATCTGGGAAAAAAGCAAGGTCTGGGGTGAACGCACCGCGGTTCGTCTCCATATCCATGGATTAATATCCCGCTTACGTCGCAATAGCCCCAAGTAGCTTGCATTCACCAACGGCTTCTGCGCCCAACCTGGTAGTCACTCCGGGCGATTTCATCGCACTGTACGCAATTAAGACGGCACTCGGTGAGAGCCCGGTGCCCATTCTGGCGTGCGCCGCAACGATGTAACAAGGAGATGACTGCGATCCCGCCCCTAACTGAAAAACTATTTCATCGTGATTCCAGACTGTGGGCGGTGAAAGGTGCCCTTGCGATAACCGATCAGGGGCTCTTCGCTGGATCTAATTTCATCCTCAACGTGCTATTGGCACGTTGGTTGACGCCCGCAGAGTATGGCACCTTCTCCCTCGCCTATTCCGCGTTTTTACTCTTCGTTGCATTCCATTCTGCTGCATTTGTTGAGCCGATGCTGGTGTTTGGGCCAGGGAAGTACCACCAGAGGCTCGATGAATACTTGGGCATTCTTATCCGCAGCCATTTTCTGGTAATGCTGCCAGTCAGTGGATGTATCGTGCTGGGCTCCATAATCATTTCCCACTCGTCTTCAACCGCTGTTGGTCATTCCTTCCTGGGGCTGGCTGTCGCTGTGCCTTTTATCTTGTTGATGTGGATGTTGCGCCGGGCATTTTACGTTGAGCTCAGGCCAGGATGGGCCATGTGCGGAGGGGCTTTATATCTCGTAGTCCTGGTGGTTTTGCTTTTCGTCTTAAAAGCGACCCACACGCTCTCTACCGTAACAGCCCTCATTATTATGTGCGCAGCTTCGGCAGTGACGAGTTTCTTGTTGATTCTCCTTCTTCACCCCCATCGGAATTCAGCATCCGGCAAGTTGGATCCAACGGAAGTTGCTTTGAGCCATTGGCGTTATGGGCGCTGGTCAATCGCGGGGGCGATAGTGTCCTGGTTCCCGCTCAACATTTACTATCTTGTCTTGCCAGCCTGGGCAGGATTGGCTGGGACCGCCGCTCTCCGTGCATTAACGAACTTGATCAATCCGGGAACGCATGTCCTGATCGCTCTGTCCACCTTACTACTCCCTGTCCTGGTCCGAAACCGAAGGGATGGAGGAAAGAGAACTGTCAACCGCACCATGGGTGCTGCTTTGCTCGTTTTCTTATTCAGTACAGGAACTTTTTCGTGCGGTGTGTGGCTCTTCCGCGCCCGAATTTTCCACTTGCTTTATAGTGGGAAGTATCAAGAAATAGGCGTTCGGCCATTGCTTTTCTTGTTGTTAGGGCTTCTCGCGACATGTTTTTGGGCCGTTTTTGGGGCTGGGCTGATGGCTCTGGAAAGGCCCGACCTGAATTTCTGGTCTAATGTGGGCGCGACCACCACTGCGGTGGCCATAGGCCTGCCCTTGACCGCACTACGAGGCGTCGAAGGCGCCGCCGAAGGATTATTTCTCTCGGCGGTAGTGACGGCCGGCTTGATGTACTTCTTCTACCGCCGGGCGGAGTTTCGGGACCTCCACGTCCTCTCAAGTCCGGGGTCAGAAGCATATTTAGTAGAAGGAGCGCGCCCGCCCGCATCTCGGGGACTGTAAGCGAAATTTTGATCAGGTGAGTTCATTCGAATCACAACCTCGGAACGCAGCTGCTCTCGATGAGGCTAACTCTTTCAGCTCAGATTGGTCCAAGATTACGTCATTTCTTATTCTCGGCTACTTCGTCATGGGCCGGACTTTCGCTTATTTGGGAATTCCCCCACTGCATCTTTTTATCGGAGAAATTGTTCTAGGTTCCTTCTTGCTCTTTGGCCCTGGAACAAGAATAGGCCAGTGGCCATGGAAAGCCTTGCAGAATCCGGTTCTAGGACGTTTTGCGAAAATACTATTGCTGTTCTTAAGTTTTGGGGCCATCCAGGTAGTCCGCGGTATCGCTGCTGGTCATCCGATATTGAACTGCATACGTGATCTTGCTTTTAATTACTATCCCATTTATTTATTCCTTGGGCTCTGGGTGGGGTTCAAAAGGCCGAACTTTCTGGCTAAGTTTTTCCGCTTGGCAGCTTGGGTCAATGGCATATACGGAGTCCTGTTTGTACTGGTCCTAAGCCGTGTGCCTTGGTCCGTGCCAGGCGTGTCGAACGAACTGACACCGGTGCCGTTTTTTGGACAACCGTCTTTTTCTGCAGTGATAATTCTTGGAATATTGTCTTTCGAGAAAGACTTGCGCCGTGTTTGGCCACTGCTTCTGATGAATGCCGCGGTCCTGGTCGGAATGCTCATTCGGGCAGAGTGGCTGGCTTTCTTTGTTGGTCTTGTGGTCTGGGCTTGGGCCACAAGGAATTTGAAACGGGTTGCCTTGAGCGGCGCGCTGATGCTTGCCCTTTTCGCTCTGATGTACATTACTAACTTTACCTTTGAGGGCCCGGAATCTCGTGGCGGCACCATTTCTGCGACCGAACTTGTAGCTCGTGTTATTGCTCCTGTTAATCCAGAGCTCGCGGCCGATTATTCCGACGACGTACATATGTACGAGGGAACAGCCGCGTGGAGGACTATGTGGTGGATCGAAATATGGAACTCCGTCCATTCAAGTTCGTCTCTGGCCGTCCTCGGTCACGGTTATGGGTTCGCTCTGGGGGACCTGGTAGCCTATCTGGAGGACTCGGCAACTCGAACTCCGCACAATGTATTTTTTTTCGCATTAGGTTATACGGGCTGGTCCGGGGTAATAATTTTTGCGCTCTTGCAATTTGAAATCGCACGCCTCTGTTGGCGGGCATATCGTAAGACAAACCAGGCTTTCAGCCTCGTCTTCTGGGTCACGGCCCTAACATTCTCATTCTTCACACCTTTTTTTGAAACCCCGCAGGGCGCGATTCCGTTTTATCTGGTCGCGGGGTGCGCGTGTGCGACACTGCTTTCCGGAAAATCTCAAAAATCTGTGTTGCTCGGGGTAACCCTTTCCTCAAGTCCGCGCCCCACGGGAAGCGCAAGTACTCTTCCCAACGCTATCGGGGCTCAGAGGCCGAGATGATTCAAAAACAGGATAATGGGAGGAAACGCCCGCTCTCTTCTTCCCCCGCTAATACTTTTCTAACGCTGCCTCACGGACGTGTGTGGGAGTGTCGAGAGCGCAATTGCGGTCTGCAGTTTGCACATCCACAATTAGACGAGAAGGCGCTAGCTCGTGGTTATTCTGGACTTTGTTATCCTCCAGGTGGGAAGGGCAGTCGCGAAATAGTGTCTGCTATTGCGGCAAGGGCTCGACGATGGCGGCAAAAAGGCGACTAAACTAATGACTATTCGGCAAAATGAATGCTGTACAGAGACATTCCTTATCCGCAAATATCTTCGGCAAACAGGGCTTCTATTGTGAAAGCACTTCGCCTACTTTCGCTTTTGCCGCGCAACCCGGGCGAGTTTTATGACCGCATATCCACCATTGCGGAAAGCCGCTTGGACGCCGTCCGTGCGCGGCCATCCTACGCTCGCCACGACGAATCAGCAGATATTTTGCTATCCAGTGCGCTCGGCAATAGTTTTTCTACCTATGCGAGTGACGAGGCGCTTTCACAGATTGAAGAGGACGTCCGCCGCGAGCAGCAGCGGATTCCATCCAATGCTCCCTTCGGTACCTTTCATAACGGCGATTTTGCTCTGGCGCGGCTCTGCTACCAGATCGTGCGCACAATCAAGCCTCAGATCATTATCGAAACTGGGGTGTGCTATGGAGTGACTTCGGCGTTTCTTTTACAGGCGCTGCAAGTAAACGGACGTGGCCATCTACATAGCGTTGATCTTCCGCCGCTGGGAAAAGACGCCGACCAACACGTCGGACGGCTGGTTCCAGTTTCCCTGCAGAAGCGGTGGACCCTCTATCGCGGAACCGCCAGGCGATTGCTGCCTTCTCTGCTAGCAAAACTGGGCGAAATAAATATGTTCATCCACGATAGCCTACACACCTGCCGGAACATGCGCATGGAATTCTCGTCCGCATGGCCGGCGTTAGCGCGCGGTGGGGTGCTCATTTCAGACGATATCGAAGGCAATAGCGCTTTCCAGGAGTTGTCAGCTCTGTCCGACGTTTCCCTCTCGGTCGTGATGGAAGAGCAGGGGAAGGGGTCTCTTCTGGGAGTTGCTCTGAAGCGTGCATGAAGATTCTCGTCGCACACAATGCTTACCAACAGCGCGGCGGAGAAGATGCGGTTTTTGCGGCAGAAGCGCATCTCCTGGCGGAGAGAGGTCATGACGTCGTTCGCTATTTCCGCACGAACCAGGAACTTCGAAGCCTGACTCTTCTTAACTCAATCGCAACAGCAATTGAAACTTCGTGGTCTTCTCAGTCGTATCGTGATCTTTCCCGCTTGCTGAAGCGTGAAAAACCCGATATCGCCCATTTTCACAATACATTTCCCTTGATTTCGCCCTCCGCCTACTATGCTTGCGCAAATGCTGGGGTCCCAGTAGTTCAAACGCTTCATAACTACCGGTTGCTGTGTCCGGCAGCAACTTTTTTTCGCGATGGGAAGGTGTGCGAATCCTGCCTCGGACGCAACCTTCCGTGGCCAGCCGTTGTGCATTCCTGTTACCGCGACAGCGCAACTGCGAGCGCAGCGTTGGCGGGCATGCTAAGCATGCACAACGCGTTTCGAACCTGGAAGAATAAGGTGGATGTTTTTATTGCGCTGTCGGAATTCGCCCGACAGAAATTCATTGCGAGCGGCCTGCCGGCGGAGTGCATCGTGGTAAAGCCCAATTTTCTCGAAGACCCCGGAGTAAAGTCCGCCGCCGGAGAATACGCACTTTACGTCGGTCGCCTCTCGGAAGACAAGGGTATCAGGGTGCTACTATCTGCGTGGAAAAAGCTTCGCCACCCATTGCCGTTTAAAATAGCAGGCACCGGCCCTTTGTGCGAAGAAGTAAAACAGGAAATTGAACACACTCCGCTCCCGCAGGTTGATTGCGTTGGACTGGTATTTCCTAGCGAAGTCTTAACCCTGATGCAGAATGCCCGCTTCCTAGTTTTCCCCAGCTTGTGGTTTGAAGGTTTTCCTTTGACCATCGCGGAGGCCTTTGCCTGTGGCGTGCCTGTGCTTGCATCGAATCTCGGCGCCATGGCAGAAATCGTGGAAGACGGACGCACGGGCCTGCATTTTGCCGTGGGCGATGCAGCAGATCTCGCGGCGAAAGTCGAGTGGGCATTTTCGCATCCGGAAGCTATGCAGGCTATGGGGCTTGCTGCGCGCCTTGAATATGAAACCAAGTACTCTCCGAAACAGAATTACGCTCAGCTGCTAGCTATTTATCAGCGAGCCCAGCACAACTCGAAATGCAAACTAGAACACTCGGGCAGAAAACTTTTGGATCAGTCCACTGCCGATCGAAGGGATTAAAATGTGCGCTGTAATGCTCGAGGAAGATCAAGTTGTTTCCGCTAACGTCGAATTCTATCGGGACATCGCGGATAAATATGACCGCTACGAATCCTGTACCAGAGATGCATTCGCGCAAGCGATGCTCCAGGACGACGTGCAGTGCATGGCGGGGAAACTCGCGAACCGGTTTACTCAAATACGTTGCCTTGACTGCGGTGGTGGGACCGGCAATTTAACCTTGAAACTGCTGGCACGTGGATGGACTGTCACAGTAGTGGACGTTTCATCCGAAATGCTCGAAATATCAAAAGCTAAGGTCCGTGCCGCTGGCTTTTCCGCCACTTTTATAAATCAGTCAGTGGAGAAGTTCCTTGCATCAGAAAACGGCCAATTCGAATTGGTGTCGTTTAGTTCGGTTCTTCACCACATCTATTCTCCCACCCGGGTGGTTGCGAAAGTTGCCACGCGCATTGTCCCGGGAGGCTTTTTCTATTCAAATTTCGATCCTGTGGTTCCTTCCTCCCGCTTACTAGCCGACTCTTTCGCTACTTTTGACGCGGTGGTCGCAAAATTGCTTTTCGACCGAAAGGATTTGCTTCCTGGCGTTGCTCGCCGTCTGCGTAAGCTGATGCTTCCACATGATGCAGTTCATGCGCGGGCGATTGCTGGTCCAGGGGATTTAGCTGAATACCATGTCCGCGAGGGGCTTGACGACAGCGCGGTCGTCGAGGCGTTACAAAAAGAGGATTTCGATGTCACCTGCCTTCGATATGCGGCTGGCCGGACGAAAATGACGAGATGGATGAATTCCCGACTACAGGCTGCAGTGACCTTTAAAATTATGGCGGAGCGCAAGGACAATCATCCAACCAATCTCTGAGCGTCTTCAAAAATGAGGAGTAAGAAGCAAAGTACATACCCTCTGCCGAATTACCGTGCTTTAATAGATATATATGAGCGAGTCGTATGTGTTGCCCGCTGATGCGACTGTTCAAGCCGAAGTGCGGCCAGAGTTCCGTGTGCTCGGCGTCCGCATGGATGCTGTCCAGATTCCGCATGTGATCGCGACCATGGAGGATTGGATTGCGCGGCGCGACGGGTGCCGTTATATCGCTGTAACAAACGTCCATGTATTGATGGAAGCCCGGCATCAAAGGTCTTTCAGAAAGGTGCTGGACGCCGCCGACTTGTGTGTACCCGACGGTATGCCGCTGGTCTGGGTTGGCCGTTCCCACGGGCATCCCCTCGAGCGCCGAGTCTACGGGCCTGATTTGTTGCTCGATTTCTGTCGCGAAACGAATGCCAGGCGTTATCGTCACTTTTTCTATGGGGGAAAGCCAGGCGTCCCAGGGGCTTTAGCTGCAAGGTTGAAGGGGGACTATCCATTGCTCGAAATAGCGGGCACGTACTCGCCTCCGTTTCGTGCCTTGTCTGCGGACGAGGACGCTCGCGTGGTGGACATGATTAACGGCTCCGGGGCAGATGTTCTATGGGTGGGCTTGGGATGTCCCAAGCAGGAATACTGGATGCACCGCCACCGCGAGCAGTTGCGAGTACCCGTTATGGTTGGCGTCGGTCAGGCGTTCGACATTCATGCAGGACAATTAAAGCAGGCGCCTTCATGGATGCGCGAGCACGGTTTGGAATGGTTGTTTCGCCTGGCGTCGGAGCCTCGCCGGCTTTGGCGGCGATACTTGATTTACAATTCTCAGTTCGTCTTCAGTGAGTTGTTAGAATTGTTGCACCTCAGAAGTTTTCGTTAAAAAGGATTTCTCTATCAAGCGAGCTCTAGTCACAGGCATTACCGGGCAAGACGGCTCTTATCTTACGGAATTTTTACTTTCCCGCGGCTACGAAGTGCACGGTCTCATCCGAAGAGCCAGCACTTTCAACACCAGCAGACTCGATCACCTTTATGAAGACCCCCACAGTCCGGCCGTGCGACTCTTTCTGCATTACGGCGATCTATCCAGCGGCGAACAGCTCACGAATCTAATTTACAACGTTGCCCCAGAAGAAATTTACCACCTCGGCGCCCAGAGCCACGTCAAGGTGAGCTTTGACATGCCGGAATTTACTGGAGATGTAACCGGTCTTGGAACCACGCGCCTGCTCGATGCCGTCCGCCGCAGCGGGATTAAGACACGCTTTTATCAGGCCAGTTCTTCGGAAATGTTTGGAAGCACGCCGCCTCCGCAGAATGAAAATTCGCCCTTCCATCCTCGAAGTCCTTATGGAATCGCGAAAGTTTATGCCTATTGGACGGCCGTCAACTATCGGGAGGCATACAACGTTTTCGCCAGTAACGGATTACTCTTCAATCACGAAAGTCCTCGTCGTGGGGAAACCTTCGTCACACGCAAAATCACGCGCGCCGTGGCCCAAATCGCTGCTGGAAAACAGAAAAAACTTTATCTGGGAAATCTGAACGCAAAACGAGACTGGGGTTACGCGCCCGAATATGTCGAAGCCATGTGGCGCATTTTGCAGCTGGAAGAGCCCGGAGACTTCGTTCTCGGTACTGGTGAAGAACATTCGGTTGAAGAATTTATTGCTGAAGCTTTTAATTATGTGGACCGCGACTGGCGCCAGTATGTGGAGTTTGATTCCAAATACCTGCGGCCGGCCGAAGTAGATTGCCTGGTGGCAGACTCCGCGAAAGCTCGCGAGCGCTTGCAATGGGCACCGCGTATAACCTTCAAGGAAATCGTTCGGATCATGGTGGACGCTGACCTCGAAGCGGTAGGGCTGAAGCCTGTCGGAGAAGGAAACAAGATACTGGAATCGAAATTTGGCAATTGGCACCAGTGGAAGGGCGCTGTTTCTGCCGGGCTAAACGTTGTGCATCGGGAAGGGTTCGCGTGATCCCACAGAAAGCGGCAACGTTTTGGCAAGGCAAGCGGGTGCTTGTTACTGGCGGAGCGGGTTTTCTAGGATCTTATGTAGTGAAGATGCTCTCCGAACGCGGCTGTCAGAATATCTTTGTCCCTCGCAGCCGGGAGTACGACCTTCGCGAAAAGAACAACATCCATCGACTTCTGGAAGACACCCAACCAGACATGGTTATTCACATGGCGGCTGTTGTTGGAGGGATTGGCGCTAATCGTAAACACCCAGGCCAGTTTTTTTACGACAACGCCATCATGGGTATCCAGCTCATCGAACAAGCCCGCCTATCTCGTATCGCAAAATTGGTGTGTGTCGGCACAATCTGCGCCTATCCCAAATTTACGCCCGTGCCATTTAAAGAAGAAAATCTGTGGGATGGTTATCCGGAAGAAACAAACGCACCCTATGGACTGGCGAAAAAAATGCTGCTTGTCCAACTGCAAGCGTACCGACAGGAATTCGGTTTCAATGGCATTTATCTACTGCCCGTGAATCTGTACGGGCCTCGGGATAACTTTGATCTCGAAGCTTCCCATGTAATTCCTGCGATCATTCGAAAATGTATTGAGGCGCGCGATCGCGGTGATAAAAAAATCGTCGCGTGGGGAACTGGTAATGTTTCCCGTGAATTCCTATATGTTGAAGATGCTGCAGAAGGAATTCTGTTGGCGGCGGAGCACTACAACAAGCCAGAACCTGTGAACCTGGGTTCAGGACAGGAAATTACAATCCGAGATCTTACCTGTTTAATTCGAGAATTAAGCGAATTTAAAGGTGAGATTGAATGGAATTCCTCGATGCCCGATGGACAGCCCCGCCGGTGCCTCGCCACCAGTCGGGCGGAAACCGAATTTCACTTCAAGGCAAAAACCAGTCTTCGAGACGGTATTGAAAAAACCATCGCTTCCTACCAGAATCTTGAGAAGCACCTCGCGGGTCAGTCTTCAATGCACCAGTGAGGACGTAACCAAGACGTTTTCAAGGGCCATTTGGAATCTGGCTTAGTGTCGCAAAACAGTTCGCCCTTGCGGAAACCGCGTCTGAAACTGACGGTGAATTGGTACGGCGCGAAGGTATTTTCTTGGGATCCTACCGGCGGGCTCAAATTGTTGTACAAGCATGGCCTAAGTCTTCCTGTGCACTGCGCCATGGCAGTTTCCACATAAAGTTATTAGATTTTTTTCTGAATCGTCTCCGCCCTGACTGCGGAATTCCTTGTGATGAACTTCCAGTTGCTGCGTGACACCGCAGTTTTGACATCTCCAATTGTCGCGCTTGAGCACTTCTCGGCAGAGTTTCTGATATTGGAGCGCGTCCAGTTGGACGCGTGGGTCTTTCGGGCGAATAGTGCTCTTACGCACTTTGGCTCAGCTCCTCGAGAAAGGTTTGCTTCTGCTCGCCCGGCAAGAATTTGACCATCCTCGAAACTGATTGCAGCAGAACGTCAGGATTGCCAGTCTCGAGATTGGCTCCCGCAAGGAAGTCAGCGCAAATCATCTCCAGACAGTAGCCACGGGATTTATCGCTGCCCAGCATCAGAGCCGCGGTCTCAATTGCCTGTTCCACCACCGCGAGCTGGCTTTTATAGAACTTGAAGTAAATAATCTCCCAGGGTTCGGTGTCTTTGCCGGTAAGCTCTTTTTCCACTTCCCGCTTGAACTCTTCTTTGGGCATTTCGCGGGCTTTGTGCAACCAGGTTGCACAATCGAACTCCTGACCTGCCGAACGGGCCACTTTTGCTAGCTCCAGCCCTTTCGTCCATCCCACCTGCTTCAGTTCTTTCCTTGCTTCTGGTGGCAGATGTTCATGAATGGACATTAGGTAGTAAGCTTTACGTCTTGATTCCGGGAACCGTCTCTCCAGGAAGTCGTCAAAGGACTTCAGATTTTCGAGCCTCCAGTACTGGCCTGCTCGCACCTCGCACAGATATTTTCCCAGTTCCACAAAGCGGGTATCGCGTTCAGTTTCACTGCGTTGTTCCCAGGCCAGAATCTCGTCAATCCTGCCCAGTACGAAGAGAGCTCGTCGGCGATTGAGCTTTGGCAACATAGGTGGATTGCTAGTACGAAAGCTCGTCAAGCCAACCAAGATGATCCCCCGGCTTTCGCATCAGAGAAGTTTCGATAAGGTCAGGCCGTCCCAGGCATAAGCCCAGATAAGGACAACTGGTACAGGGGTTCTGTGGAAAGCGAATGCCGCTGTGAGGCAGAAACTGTGCCGATTCGATCCGGGCCACCGTGTTCTCGACCAGGCGTCCGAACTCCTGGCGTTGTTCGTCCGAAATGGTGGTTCGGAAGTACTGAATCTCGACCATGCGCTTACGGACGAAGACCACTTGGGCGACCTCGGCAATATTGGTGATCCAGGAATAGCAGAGCAGCTGCGGATCAAGGGCTAACAGGCCAGCGGGTTCTTCCGGATAGCGGCTGGAAGTGGTCTTCCATTCCAGCAAACAGGGAGTGCCATCGAGTGTGCCTAGGGCATCGATATAAGCCACAAAGTCATTGCTGGCTGAAATTTGGCGAAGGAACTTGATCTGCTGATTGCGAGCAGGACGGTCAATTCGTATGCGGTCTTCCTGGGCAAAGCGTTCCAGCAGTTGGATTCCAGACTGCAGCATACGATCCCAGCTGTCGCGCTCTGCGTACTTGAGACCCGAATCCCGGTGTAAGGCCCATTCCTGGAAGAGCACGGAGGCTGAGTCTTCATGGCGGAAGAAAGCAGCCAGGGCTTGCTCGAAGGCCCTCCCGAAAAGGATCACAGCTCGCGTGTCTCTCTCTTTCCAGCCATCGAGGTAGCGATGCTTGTAGCGGCGAGGGCAGCCCAGGTACTGGCTGATCTGAGTGTAGCTGTAGGTCACTCCGCCACCTCGACAGCAGCAGTCGGTCTGGATAGAGCTTCTGAGAACTCCAGCCACTGACTGGCCGGGGCAAAGCCATCGAAACTGAGCAGGGAAACGCCATTCACCACCATATGGCTGATCTTGACGACACCGCATAATCCAGAAAAAGCCTTCTCGTCTACTTCCTCGCGGCTGAGCAGTTCAGCATCGTAGAAGAAATCCCGGAGGAACCAGCCCAGCTTCCACAAGGCTTTGGGACTGCAGTACAAACGGCCAGACAGCTTACATCCTGCGAAGGCATGCGGCTCGATCACGGAAAGCCGCAAAAGGTAGAAAGGCCTGCTGGCATGCCAGCGGTACTGGGCTTTATCGACACGAACCAGGAACACGCCATCAGGCACGTTGTCTTGAGAACCCGGCGCAGTCTCTTTCAACCCCTGAATATGGCGGCTCATGCGGCACTCTCTTTGCTGCCCAGACTCGTCCCGTCAGAAGCAGCGACCTTTGACCTGGAATAGCTGTTGAGCTGGCAGAGCAGGGCATTGCGATCTGATTGTGCCCAGTCAGAAAGTTGTTGGACGAAGGCCTCAACCTGCTCCCGGGTGGCATCTTTCAAGGTCTTGGTCCCGCAGAAATCCACTGCGTAGGCTTTTACCAGAGTCGGATCGAGCTGGTGCTGGCGAATCAGCTGGCACAAGCGGTCCCGCACCAGCGGGGGACTACTGAAACCTTTGCCATTTGTGGATTGAGGCGGAATCTTTGCCTCGCGCGAAAATGATGAATATCCATTGGATCCGATTTCTTCGAATGAGCAGATTCCGATTCCATACGCTTTGCGTAGTGCACGATTAACGGCCCGGGTCTCGGCCACACGCATTTCGGCGCCCCGAACCAGAGCAGAGACATTGGATGGATCGGCATCTCCGTAGCCCACAAACCCTTTGCAGTAGACAGACTTAAAAGCTGTCGCCTTAAACGTCCACAGTCTCGCCGTCGGTTCGGACAATTTGCTGATGCACTCTACATTTATCCCAGAGCACTTTTTTCTTGCAGCAATTCTCAGGAGACCTGGATGGGTTACATACCAGCCGCCCTCAACATATAGAAGATCACCTAACGCAACGGACAGACAAGACGCTTGACTCAATTGCCGCAATGCTAAAACTGCGGCGCGAGGCAATACACCCCAGCGCTTCTTAGCTTCGCTCACGTTTAGGACTACATTGTTTTTTGATTTCGCCATTGAAAGTTCTCCTTGCCTCATGCGTAGGTGCCTACGCATCTTGTATTATGCGTAGGCGCCTACGCACTGTCAAGGGCTTTCTCTTAGTACTTGCGTTGTCCCTCCGGATTAGGGCATAAACGTTTACAGATGCCTGACAAGAATCCTCACGCGGTTGCATTGGGCAAGATGGGAGGCTCAAAAGGTGGTAAGAGGAGAGCCGCCACACTCACCCCTCAGGAGAGGAGTGCCAGCGCCAAAAAGGCTGCCCAAGCGAGGTGGGCTAAGCAGAAAAAAGAAAAGAGTTAATTAAAATTCGTGTTCTGTCGGAACGAAGTCAGCACAAACGATAGCACTCTCCCCACAAGATCGATGCGTTTGTGGAAACTTTCAGAGAGTCTTCACCTTCCGCTGATATCGCATTTGCTGAAAGACCAGGCACAGAACAAAGAGGCGAGATCGCGTCTCGCCAGTGCTTGCAGAAGCGTCTCCTAAGTCGCTAATCGTTGACTCAAACGGAAACAGAGCGGTCCATCCATTTCTCCGGTACCTGAGCCCAATAAGTCACTTCTTGAACCAAGGTACTAACC
>JALYIM010000069.1 GCA_030775785.1 Acidobacteriota bacterium | reverse complement strand
ACATTGGGCACGGATTTTAACTGGTTGAGCACAAACCAGTCCTGCAACGTTTTCAGCTCCATGGCATCGTACTTGGGATTGGTACTAGTCAGCGTATAGAACATGATTTGCCCGGTCGGGCTGTAATCGGGACCGAGAGTTGGGCTAACCCCCGTCGGCATGTTCGCTAATACAATCCGATTCAACACTTCCTGCCGAGCGGAAAACGTAGTGATGTCATCGTCATAAATTGTGGTGATCACCGAAAGGCCAGCTAAAGACACTGACCGAAGATGCGTGAGGTGCGGCACCCCGTTGAGTTGCACCTCCAGTGGCACGGTGATCTGTTGCTCAATCTCCTCCGCCGCGTGTCCGGGCCACTGGGTAATAACCTGGGCGTACGTGTCCGCGACGTCGGGATAAGCTTCAATTGGAAGGTTGTGAAAGGAAATAGCTCCCCACACAAACAGAATCACCGCTAAGCTGAGCACCATGATTCGACTGCGGAGCGCAAAATCCACCAGATAGCGGATCATTATTTTTGCTCCGCCACGGCACTTGAAAAGTCGAGCGCGTTGATTGCCACGGTGTCCCCGCCCTTCACATCCCCTTGGACCTGTTGAAAACCATCGGGTGTCGCGCCGAGAGTATGAACTTCAATTTGTCGGAAGCGCTTTCCTCCATCCTTACGGAATAGCCAATCCTTGTCCTGCAGACGCATGATTGCCGTGCCTGGGACCACGAGACGAGGCTCTAATTTGCGAGAACGAAAAGTGGCAGAGGCATACATCCCAGGTCGCAAGTTTCCTGTAGGATTTGGCAGGACGATTCGTACCTTCGCGGAACGCAAGTTCGGATCCAGCACGCGCGAAATGTCTGCAACCTTGCCCCGGTAAGTCTTGCCGGCATATGCATTCAACCTGATCTCCGCCGGGTCACCCAGATGCACCTCGCCAAGGTCATTCTCGTAAACGTCACACAGAACCCAGACGTTAGATAGATCAGCAATAGTGAATAGACTAGGACTATTATCGAGGCTCTTGATTCCTTCAAAGCCGGAAATATTCTGTTCAACAATGGTTCCTGACACTGGGGCGCGAAGCTGAATTAACGTACTCGGATGTCCGATATCTCCGCCCAGAATGCGTACATGTTGTTCAGTGTTCCTTAAATCGGCCTTGGCCTTTTCTTCTGCATCATCCAACTGCTCAAGATCTTTTTGCGCGAGGGCACCATGGGAGTACAACAACTTCGCGCGTTCCAGCGCCCGATTTGCGAGGCGTTCGTCAGCAACCGCTTTTTGATAATCAGAAAACGCTCCCGCCAGTTCCGCGCTGTAAATCGAGAGCAGAATTTTTCCCTTCTGAACGTAATCTCCCAGACGCACTCTCAATGCCACAACTCGGCCGGAGCCTTGCGACGTAACATGAATGGTGCGGTTCACATCCGGCGTAACAGTTCCCGATGCAGTCAATACAGTCGGCAAGTTGCGCGTCATAACAGTTGTAATAGGAAATACGTCTGGATTTTCGACCTCGTACAAACCGGGCTCCCGCGTGACCTCGGTCTTTGTCGGCGCCGCTTTGCTGTTGTCTGAGCAAGCAACCCCAAACAGGATCGTTGGTAAAAAGCATAGAGCCGCAAAGCGCAACCACTTCGTAATATTCGCCCTCTTGACGTTCACGGAATCACCTCTCGCCCAACGGAAAGATTTAACTGGCTGGCGGAAATCAGATAAGAGCCCACAAGGTTTACGTAGCTCAGTTGCACCACGCGGTATTCGCTCTCGGCGTTCAAGAAATCAAGCAGCGACGCTCCGCCCTGCTGATAGGCGAACGTAACAGCGTCACGTACTCTAACCGCCTGCTGCAGATACTTTTCCTTGTAAGGCCTCAAGAGCGTCAAATTGCTATCCACCGTGGCATATGCGGAATCAACGTCGCTGAAAACCTGCGCTTCGGCGGCATCTCGCAATCTTTGCGTGCGGGCGATGTCCAGTTTCGTCCGCAATTTCTCCCCCTGGTTGCGATCGAAAATCCGCAGAGGAATGCTGATGCTCGCGCCAAAATACAAGTCAATCGGAGGGTTCCGGCCAACGTCGAGACCGAAAGTCGGATCCGTGGAACCGTTCGCGACCGCAAGCCGGTGATCGGCCTTCGCCTTTTCCACAGTCTCAATGGCAGTCCTCAGATCGGGACGGGTGTCGAGGGCAATCTTTCGCAATTCATCCAGGGAACGAATCTGGTCCACAAAATCGAACGAGCCAGTCACGTCAAATTGCTCCACCGGGGTTCGGTCATTCAAAAGCATTAGCAGCTGTATCTTTGCCGTGCGCAGATTGACTTGGGCAGTCTGAAGATCGGAGGCATATTGGATTCTCTGTAACTCCAGCCGATCCAGATCGAGCTGCGAAATGTCGCCTGCTTTGAAACGTTCCGTGCTCACCCCTAAAACTCTGTCGTAATAATTAAGGTTCTCTTTCGCGACTCCGAAAACTGCTTTGGCTTGCAAGATTTGTATAAACGCCCCCCGTAAATTGAACAGCAAGGTCCTTTCGAGGTCCGCTTCTTCGGACATAGCGATGGCTGTGGCGTTCTTTGCACTCTCTAGACGCAACTCGCGCTTATGTTGACGCTCATGCAAATAACTAAAACTCGTGACGGGGAAAAAATAGGCAAATGGGCCATGAGGCGTTCCTCCCCCAAAAGGATCTATCTGGTCCCCAGCCACCGAAACGTTAGGATTGGGACGAAGAAACGCGGTAATTTCGTCCGCTTTCGCCTCATTAATATTCATCCTTCCCGCCAGCAACGTAGGATTGTTTGCCTGAAAGCGTTGAACGAGCTTCTCCCAAGTCAAAGGCTGCTCTGCGCTTGCATTCAATCCGCAAACGAGCAGAAGAAATAATGTGGAGCAATACCAACCCGTCTTTTGCATCCGCGACTCCGTAGACCGACGATTGCTGGAGTGGTCTGGTGCTAAGGCTGATCAGACTCGGTGGACGCGGCCATCACGAGAATGTGCTTGCCGCGCTTTGTTGGCAGTTAACTAATTTTGAGAAAAAGGAGGGGCGCGGCCGGCACTTTCTCGGGACTGCGAAGCTGTGGGGATGACGACAGAAAAAACAATCAGCCCCGATCTCATTTCGGGGAGGGTTTCTAGGGAAAAACGAGTCACCAAGCCTGGATATGGGAAGGACCCACGCGTAGTAGCGTGCACTCTCTCGCCGCTAACTTGCTTGGCTAGGCTCCTGGTAGCGCTAGACTCTTCCAGTTCCGGTCGTAGCGCGTGCAGGTCATCTGTGGCGGAGACAACGGGAAAGAGCAGCGTTAACACGCAGCCGAGTAAAGCCAAAGAGCGTAAGCCGCAAACAGAAGTCGAAGGTCTCTTCGCCAGAGACTTTCGCTGCCATACCCATAGCGCGGGTAAAGCCAGCATCAACCAAATAAAATTGAGTAGGAGTTCCATCTAACGCTGAAGCAAACCGCAATGTTCTGCGTCGCCGTAACCGGTTTATCTTATCGCATTGCCATAAATTTGTTTACGCTTTTCGATGCGAAACTCTCATATGATTAATCTCGCCATGCTGAAACCCTGCAGAACACCATTATCAGTTCTCGTAATTCGTTTTGTCCTCTCGTTACTAATTGTCAGCTGTGCGGTTTCGTCGTTGTTTGGAGAGAACTCACCAAAAGAGGATCAGGGGCCTCGCTCGTCGGCGGCTCGCCATCTTATTGTGATGTTGGACACTCATTACCATCTGAAACAAATCCTGCCGGTGGAATTGCATCTGGCCGAGGACGTTATTCAAAAAGTGAATCGCTCCGGAGATTTGTTTTCGGTGATTACGTTCGGCTTTCAGGACCCTATCCTAATTAAATCGGCGGTTTCCGCTGATGAAGCGGCCGAAGCAGTCCGAAGTGTGAACATTGAGCAACGAACGGGTGGAAGCTTTTCGGTTCGGTTTTATGATTCTCTCGATCTGGCGTTGCGGAAGGTCGACAATTCCCGTCCAACATCACTTCTGGTAATTTCTGAGGGCGGTGAAGATTTATCCAGAAAGACTTTCAAGGAGGCTGTTGTCCGAACTGCACAACTCCATCTAGCCTGCGACGTTGCTATAGTCGCGGACCACCCGCTCTACGGATTAAGAGGAGTACAGAGATATGGATTTTCCTTGCGGAAATTGGCCACGAAAACCCATGGTCAATACGTAGAAGTGATTGGAGGGGAAAAAACATTGCCTCGTTCGGTAGATACTTTGTCTCGAGGAATACTGAATAGGTAAAGCGTGAAACTCGGCAGGAGACGTCGCTCGGGCCGTCGGGAAAGTGGATTGCAACAGGTGAGTTCGCTTACAGTCGCGGCGCGCAAAAGGGGACGAATGGGAACGAAACGTACTCTTTGGGTACTGAGCAGCGAGAGCACTAACGCCACCCGGCCTGCTCAACCGCGCTCATCTTCTTCGGAGCGAGGCTTTTGAACCGTTAGGGAATCCTTTACCTGAGTGTCATTCTCCCTTTCAGGGTTTTCGGATGGGGGATTCTGAAGAACCCGCGCTACACGTGCCGTTCCAATAGCAAGACCGACTACGTCCATACTGCCACCTCGAATCGAAATAATATAAATAGGGTTCCGAACAGTCTCGGCTCCGGCCTCGTAGCGGTGCTACCGCCGGCCTGGAATCTGGTCTGGTTCAAAAAGATAGCTCTGCATACTCATCTGTTTTGTATTACAACCTCGATCAACACGAGGTCGCAATACAGTGAAATCCCAAGATGGGCTGCAAACATCGCGTATGTGATATTCCATTCTAAGAGAAGTGGAACGTGAAC